>CAZIEI010000013.1:0-6570 GCA_964538705.1 uncultured Spirochaetales bacterium
TTCGGAAACGTAAAGCCCGTCCTCGCGTTCTTCCCAGCCATATGACGAATTTCCGAGTACGGCCTCCGCTTCAGCCCTCACGGCGATGATCGCTGCGTAGCGTTTCATAGAGATAGTCTATATGAAACGGGAAGGCCGAGGGAATATGGGAAAAAGGGAAGGCGGAGGCTAAGAAAAAGAGGATAAAGACGCAAAGACACAAAGACACAAAGACGCAAAGACAGTACTCCTCCGAATACCCCGAAGCGAGCGCAGCGACGCTTCCATCCGGCAAAGGCATCCTGCCCGCCGAAGAAGCGAGCGCAGCGACGCTTCCTCCCGGTAAAGGCTTGAAGAACGCGACCGAAGGAAAAAAACGCCCATACGGGAAAGCAGGAAAATCGAAAGGGAAAAACGAGGCTGAGTTGTTAGCTCGCGTAAAGGATCCGAGCGAGCGGTGCGAAGACTCGTTTTTCCCTTTCGATTTTCCTGTTGTCCAATAAAGCGCTTTTTTCTCTTCGAGTCGCGTGATACAATCCGCTCATGGATGGCATCTTCGAGCTCCGCATCGATAAAATCGCCGCCCTCGGGGAGGGGCTCGGAGCGATCAAGGGGAAAAAGGCTTTTGTGCCGTTCACCGCGCCGGGAGACCTCGTGAAGGCGAGGATCGTCAAGGAATACAAGGACTACGTGCGGGCTGAGATCGTAGAAATAGTGGATGCTTCGCCTGACCGGGTGAAGCCGAGCTGCCCGCTCTACGGGGCCTGCGGAGGATGCTCGCTCCAACATATGAGGGATGACGCGCAACGGGAAGCCCGCATGGAGATATTCGAGGAAGCCCTCGGGCGGGCGGGGCTGGCCGCGGAATCCCTGCCTCGGATCGAGATGAAATCGGGTTCTCCATACGGATACAGGAGTCGGTTCCGTTTCATCGGAACGGGAGGCGGGGCGGGGCTCATGAAATCGGAATCCGAAGAGCCGGTGCTCCTCCATGATTGCCCCGTGGCGGCTCAACCAGTGAGGGATTTCCTTGTCGAAGCGGGGACCCCGCCGGGCGAGGCGGTCCCTGACGGCCTCCGCGTCCAGGTCTACGGCGGAGCGGAGGGGCTCTTCTTGGAAGGGCGGGACGAGACTGCCCGCGAGCGCATCGCTTCTCGGACGATCCGATTCAGGACGGCAGGCTTTTTTCAGTCGAACGCTGAAATGCTCGGGATACTCGCTTCCGACATCCTTGGCCTTGCTCCAGGCGGAAGGATTGCCGATCTCTACGGGGGCTGCGGGACCTTCTCGGCCTTCCTCGCGGAGAAAGCGGAGCGGACGGTCCTCGTCGAGTCGGACTCAGCATCCGCGGCCCTCGCCAAGGAAAACGCGGGGGCCGCGACCAGCTTGGACGTAGCGGCCATGCGGGTCGAGGACTGGATAGGGACGGGCGCCCAGCGGGCGAGGCTCGACGCCGCCCTCATGGATCCGCCGCGCGGCGGGCTTTCGCCTTCGGTCCGGTCATGGCTCTCGTCCTCGGGCCCTGCGACTCTCATGTACGTGTCTTGTGACGCTGTAACTCTCTCGAGAGACATCGCCGCCCTCGCGGCAGGAGGCTACCGGATCGAAGGACTGACGGCCTACGACTTCTACCCGCAGACGGCGCGGCTCGAGTGCCTCGCGCTCCTCTCGAGGGCAGCATGAGGACGGGCCTCGCCGCGGCCATTGCCCTCACTATGGCGCTGGGGAGCGCTGGCGCGCAGGGGAAGACGCCACTCGTGGGTTCAACGCCGCTCTCGCGCGACGCTCCCGTGCATTTCCGCTGGGCCGCCGGGGGCGTCCTCACTGTCTCGCCCCTGGCTGCGGGCGGCATCGTCTATTGCGTCTCAGAGGATAGGAGCGTTAACGCCCTGGGAGAGGATGGGAAGCTCCTCTACCATTCGGATTTCCGCCTCTCGCGGCGCGCGCGCTACGCGCCCACGGCCGCGGGCGCTCTCCTGGTCGCGGACGGAAGCAGGATCCTGAAGCTCAACAAGGCGGGAAGGCCGGGTTTCTCCATCGAACTAAGCGACTCGGGACCCGACGGCTTCCTTCCGCCCGTCGAGGGCTGGGACGGACGGCTCTTCGTCGCCGGGAAGAACCTCTCCTGTGTCTCTATTACCGGAGCCATCCGATGGATCGCCCCGCTTCCCGACCGTGCGAGCGCCGGTCCGGTCCTCCTCCCCGACGGCTCGGTAGCCGTCGGGCTCGAGAACGGGGGAGTGGTGGCCTACAGCCCCTTTTCCGAGCCGCTCGGCGGGCCGGAGAGCGCCGCCGGGGGAGCGGCGAGGGGCTTAGCCGTCGGAAAAGACGGCCTCGCATGCCTCCGCGCGGACGGCGGCCTTTCGCGAATCATACTGAACGGGGGGGAGCGCCTTCTCGCGCGCGACGTTCAGGCGTTCTGCGCGGACGAGGAGGCGGGGACCTGGATAGTATTGAAACGGGACGGAGGCCTCGCTTCGCTGGACGCCGAGGGGCGGACCCTCTGGACGGCGCGGGGCGACCGGGACTTCGATCGGGTGAAGGCTTATCCGGGAAGGGTCTACGCCCTGGGGAAGCGCTCGGTCGCCGCCTATACGAACAAGGGAATTCTCCTCAAGGAGATGGGGCTATCGAACAACGCCGTCCCGCCGGAGGTATCCGAGGCGGGCATCGTCTATTCCTGCGGTAAGGATTGGATCGTCTACGCGTACCTTTTCGATCCGGATCGGCCCTCGGACTACGGCCTGCCGTCTCCGTCCCAGTCGGGAAACTATGGGCTCCTGACCTACGATCGGGGGGACCTGGAGTGGCGGCTCGGCATAAGCGAGGGGGAGAACCGGGCGGCCCTCCTCGACGAGATTGAAAAATCCCTGAAATCTGCTACCATAGGAAGTGACGAGCGTGAAATTGCGGGGATCCTTTCGGCCATCGCCCTCGCCAAGGTGGACGGGGACGCCGGGAAGACCCCGAAGCGCGCGAGCGCTCTTTATCCGGAGGAACGGGCCCGCGCCTGCGCCCTCCTCGGATCTCTCGGCTCGAGGGAGAGCCGGGACGTCCTGATCGTGGTGGCGAGGGAGGACGGCGAGGACCTCGTGAGGGCCGCCGCCATCGAGGGCCTCGGGGCGATCGGATGGGACGCGGACGGGAGGTCGCTCGCGGCCATTCGCGAGGCTTGCGGGCGTATTTACGTGCCCGGCAAGGAGCGAACGATGGTCGCCGCGGCCGGGGCCATCGAGCGGATCATCAAGTACGAGGGCGTGCCCGCCAGCGATGACGGCGTGGACACCCTCCTGGAGATGGCGGGGTTTCCGGCCCCGCCCGTCGTTCGCGCTCGGGTCGTTTCCGCGCTCAAGGCGATCATGCGGCCCTGAGGACCGGTTTTTTGATCGACGAAGCTGAAAAAGGAGGCATCATGAATCGCCTGCGTTCGCTAACCGCCCTCGTGCTCGCGGTGGCACTGCTCCCCTTGGCCGCGCAAAACGTCAACAGGGCCGAGATCGAGTCCGTCAAAAATCGCAAGATCGAGTTCATCAACTATGAGGGCCCGCATTCCGTCGTCGATACCAAAGAGCAGATCTACGGGCTCGGCGAGGGCATGGGCTCCGCGATCGCGCGGGGGCTCAAGGTCGGCGGGAGCCTCGATCGCTACGGCGTCATCCACGCAGTGGATCCCTCGGTCAAGACGGGCTTCGACGCGGACATCATCGTCCTGGGAAAGGACGCGGGGGTCGACCACATCAGGAACCTCCGGTGGATCATCTCGGGCTTCCTCCAGAAGGCCTACGGCTACTCCCTCCGCGACGCGGACGTGCTCGCGGAATTCGTTACCATCTACAACGCCGTCTACCGGGGCGACCTCGATTACTTCAAGAGCCGCTACAAAGAGGTGGTCATCAACCACCTCTCGAAGGAGAACGCCGGGCTCGCGCTCCGCTGGGACGAGTGGCGGGGCAAGACCCGCATCGTGATCCCCCTCGGCGAGGGGGCTGGCATGGGCAAGCTCTCCTCCGTGGACACGGGCGCCCTCACCGAGGGCAAGGTCATAGACAAGATGAGGGACGCTCCGGACAAGGGCGTCGATACCCGCAAGGGCCTCGTGGACATCAAGGAGCGAGAGGTCAAGGAATCCGATAAGACCATCGCCGCCGAGAAGGAGAAGCTGGAAGATCGTGAGGCCGCGGTAGAGGAGGAGAAGGCCGCCATCGCCGAGGAGGAGAAGGCGATCGCCGCGGAGAAGGAGCGGATCGCCGAGGAGGAGAAGGCGGGCATCACCGACCATGCCGAGGACAAGGAAGCGATAGCCGCCAGGGAGAATGAACTCGAGGAGCGGAAGGCCGCCACTGCCAAGGCGGAAGCGGAGGCGGCCGCGGTGGCCGAGGAAGTGCGGAAATCGGAGGCGGAGCGCGACGCCAAGGCAGCGGAGATCAAGGAGGAACGCGCCTCCATCGCCGAGGACCAGCAGAAGGCGATCACGGAAGAGGTAACCGGCAAACCGGGCGATGAGGGTAAGGGCGTCCAGACTGACACCTTCCCGCAGGCCCTGAGCATGGCGAGCCCCCTCTCACGCCTCGTGTCACTCAATCTCCAGACGGGCGGAACCGTGAAGCAGAGCGAGGTGAACACCATCCGCGCACGTACGCTCCATGAGGCCGACGGGCTATACTACTGCATCGCCGGCGGCATGGTGGCCCAACAGGCGGTGCGCCTCATCTCAATCGATAAGGAAACGCTCAAGCTCAAGGAGGAGGGAAGAGACGACCTCTTCGAGGACAGCCTTCTCTTGGAGAAGGACGGGTCTTTCTACGCGATCGTAGCCAAGGGCGGAAGCTTCTACGTCGGAACCTTCGGAAAGGACCTCAAGATGAAGGCCATCTCGGGCGACGCGGTGCACCCGTACACGACGCTCACTTTCAAGGGCGACGCGCTCGTCGTCCAGCTCGGGAAAGGAGGGTTCGCCTTCCTCGATCCCGTCAGCCTGAAGACCAACAAGGTCCTGAAATGACCGATGAGGCCGTCCCCCCGGGGACGGCCTTTTTTTTCATACCAGGCGCGGGGTATGATTCCGGGCCAGCGGACGGAAAGGAAGGAAGATGAGGAAGACGGGCAGGTTTTCTGGGCGAAGCATCCAGGTCGTGAACGACCTCTCGCTCGACGAGCAGTGGTACCTCTACGAGAAGGCGCGGGACCTCAAGAAGACGATCCTCTCGGGTGAGGACGCCTCACGGTTCAAGGTCGGCGATACCGGCCTCGGGGTATACCTCATGTTCTTGGAGAACTCCACGCGCACCAAGGAAAGCTTCCGGAACGCGGCCCTCTTCCACGGCATCCGCGTGAATGACTTCAACGCCCAGGCATCGAGCTTCGCCAAGAACGAGAGTATGACCGACACGGTGAAAATGCTCTCGGGATATATGGGCGAGAGCATCTTCGTGATCAGGTCCGCGCAGGAGGGCATCTGCCGCTGGCTCGAGCGCGCTATCGGGCAATACGCGCAAACTTCGGGCTTCCCGCGACCGGGCTTCATTAACGCCGGCGACGGCAAGCACGAGCATCCCACCCAGGAATTCCTCGACGAATTCTCCTTCCTCGAGCACAACGGCTGGGACCGGTCTAGGATTCACATAGCGCTCACGGGAGACCTCTACCACGGGCGAACCGTTCATTCAAAGGCCGACGGGCTCAGGATCTTCGATGACGTCCTCGTGGACCTCGTGGCGCCCAAAGACATTGCCATGCCCGAGGCCTACGAGCGCAAGATGAAGGAGAACGGCTTCAAGGTGAGGAAGTTCGCCTCGATCGACGAGTACCTGGCCGCAGGGGATCCCGCGCCTATCTGGTACTTCACCCGCCTCCAGCTCGAGCGCATGGGCGACGCCATCCTGGACCGCGCGGAATTCCTCCGGGCCTCGGTCACCTTCCGACAGGACATGGTGGATCGCCTCAAGCCCGGGACTAAGTTCTACCATCCGCTCCCCCGCGACCGCGTCCATCAGACCCTTCCAGGATGGCTCGACGGCACGACGCTCAACGGCTGGGATGGCCAGTCCGTGAACGGATACTACACGCGCGTGGTTGAGATCGGGATGCTGGGTGGCGCCATTGGCGAGGATTTCCAGGGGAAGGGAAGGGAAGCGCCGAGCTACGCGGACGACTTCGTCCAGGAGGTGCCGGTCGAGAACAAGCCCAAGCCTACCTACAAGATCGGGATAAAGCCCGTGGAGAACGGAATCGTAATAGACCACATCGGAGCGGGGGCTCCCATCGAGGAAATCTGGGGAAAGATCGACAAGGTGAGGAAGATCCTCAAGCTCAACGTGCGGTCGAGCCACGGCGTGTACCACAACAACCAGGGTTCCTACAAGGGTATCATCTCGCTTCCCGATATCCTCGAGTTGGATGACGGCGACCTCAAGAAGCTCGGCGCCATCTGCCCCGGCTGCACGCTCAATATCGTGAAGCGCGCCGACGTGGTGAAGAAATACCGGATGCGCATGCCGCCGCGCATCTACAATTTTCAAGAGACCTCGTGCAAGAACGAGTCGTGCATTTCGCATCCCGCCGCCATGGAGAACATCGTCCCGGAGTTCATCC
>CAZIEI010000013.1:6580-31542 GCA_964538705.1 uncultured Spirochaetales bacterium
GGATCGATTCGCCTGCCTCTACTGCGAGAAGGAGCACAGCTACGAGGATATCTGGGACGTGTGACCGGGCTATAATCGATTAGGAATCGGGCAGACCGCGCTTCCTGCCTACCGCGGGATGCGGTATACTGGCTCATCCGCATATCACGCGATCCCAGGAGGAACACGCCCATGAGAAGCATCCGTCACCGAACGGCCGCGATCATCGCCCTGGCGTTCGTCGCCGTCCTCGCCGCCTCGTGCTCGTCCGTCGGGAAGGACGGAAAGCCGGGGAGCCTTCGAGCCCTCGCAGCCAAAAAAGGAATAGTCGCCGGCTGCAATATCGAGTTCACACATCTCACGAATAAGCCCTATACCGAGTTCGTCGCTGGCGAATTCGCGGCCCTCACGCCCGACAACCAGATGAAGTGGAACTACATCCACCCTCAGAAGGAACGCTACGAATGGTTCTTCTCCGACGGGATCCTGGACTTCGCCAAGAAAAACAATATGCGGGTGCGCGGGCACGTCTTGGTCTGGCACCAGCAGCTCGCGAGCTGGGTCGTTGACGCCTGCAAGACCAAGGAGGACACGCTCGCCATCGTCAAGAGCCACTGCTTCGACATTGTCTCCCATTACAAGGGCAGGATCTACAAGTGGGACGTCCTCAACGAGATCATCGATGACGACGCTCAGCTCAGATCCACGATATTCTCCATGAGGACCGGGACCGAATTCATCGAGACCGCGCTCCGCGCCGCCCGTGAGGCGGATCCCTCGACGCTCCTCTACATCAACGACTATTCGATCGAGGGAGTGAATCCCAAGTCGGACGCGTATTACGAGATGTTCAAAGACTTCAAGGCCCGCGGCGTCCCCATAGACGGCATCGGCCTGCAGGCCCACTGGGAGCTCTACAACCGGCCGACCCTCGAATCGGTCAGGGAGAATGTTGAGCGTTTCGCCGCCCTCGGCGTCAAGGTGGATTTCACGGAGCTCGATATCCGCATCGAGGGGGCTCCCAAGGAGGAGGACTTCGCGCTCCAGGCGGAAGTCTACGCGGGCGTCGTGAAAATCGTCATGGAGACCGAAGGGACAGATACCGTCGTATTCTGGGGACCGGACGATTCGCGTTCATGGATTCCCCGCTGGCGCTCATCCTGGGGAAGCGCGACCATGTACAACCGGGATCTCACGCCCAAGCCCGCGGCGATCGCAGTGAAGGCGCTGCTCGCGGAGAAATAAGACTCGGCGGTTGCGATCGAACGTCGGCATCGACTGACGGGCCGCTGACGAGGCCAGATATGCTCTCGTCAGCGCCATGACAAGGTCTCGCGTGGCTAGCGGGAGGACGGGAACGTCGCGGGCGAGATCCACTGGAAGACCTCCCTCCCATCTTCCCTGAGCTTCCTCAGGATGAGAGGGCCAAGGAGTTCAATGCCGGCCCACCAGGCGTCGCGTAGGTAAACGTCCAGGCAGGACTCGGGCTCGACGTTTCCATCGAACTGAGCGATGGCACAGGGATCGGTCCCAATCGTGAAGGACGTTCCGTCATTGGATGCGCGGGTACCGCCCGGATCGGCGGGCGTGGGCTGATCGGCCGCAGAGACCTCGAGTCCGCCCGTGAAGACGGGTGAGGGAAGGGGCGACCGAGCGTGCGGTCCCTCATCGTCTTTCGCCATCGTTCGATCCAAGGGATAAACCTGGATAACGTCGACATCCACGGCGCCGCGCAGGTACCGGAGCGGGCGCGATAACCGTAACCTGAGAATCCGGGCGTCCATGCCGGCACTATACTCGATTCCGCCGGAAAAGACTCGATTGCAGAGTTGTTCGGCCATTGAACATAATTTCGCGACAATCGCTAGCAATTATAGTCGGATGAAGCTACTATATCGACGAGGAACATCGATGCCCGTACTTGAACGCATTTCCGGTCCCGCCGACCTGAGAGGACTTAGCTATCGTAAGCTCGATGAGCTCGCGAGGGAATTGCGCGCGATCATCATCGATACCGTGGGCAAGAATGGCGGGCACCTCGCTTCGAACCTCGGAGCCGTGGAGATCTCCATAGCCCTTCACCGCGTTTTCGAGAGTCCCGAGGACGCGATCGTATGGGATGTGGGGCACCAATGCTATTCCCACAAGCTCCTGACGGGGCGGCTCGCTTCCTTCCCGGGACTCAGGCGCAAGGGCGGGATCTCGGGATTCCCTCGGCGGAGTGAGAGCCCGCACGACGCCTTCGATACGGGCCACGCTTCGACCTCGATATCGGCGGCCCTCGGGATCCTCGAGGGGAAACGGCGGCTCGGGCTTCCGGGAAAGGCCGTAGCGGTCATCGGCGACGGGGCCATGACGGGCGGCATGGCCCAGGAGGCCCTCTCACACACGGGGCACCTGGGTCGTGGGCTCATCGTGGTCCTGAACGACAACAAGATGTCGATCTCCGCCAACGTGGGCGCTTTCTCGCGGTACCTTTCGCGACTCACGGCAACTACGATTTACCAGCGATTCCGCATGAAAGTCGACGGAGCCCTCCTCTCGATGGGGCGATTCGGAAGGACCCTCTCCCGCGCGGTGAAGCGGTTCAAGCGCGTCGCCAAGGCGACGTTCTTCAAGAACAACTTCTTCTCGGAGCTCGGCTTCGAGTACGTGGGGCCGCTCGACGGGCATGACATCCGCGGCCTCGAGCGGGTGCTCAGGGAGGTCCGACGGATCGATCGGCCCACGGTCGTGCACGTCATCACGCGGAAGGGGAAGGGCCACCGGCTCGCGGAGGGAAACCCTGCGGCGTACCACGGGATCTCGCCGGTGGTCTTGAGGGACGGCAAGCTCGAGGGCAGGAAGCCCTATACCTACACCGAGGCGTTCTCCGACGCGATCATGGCCGCGGCGGACCGGGACGACCGCGTGGTCGCGATCACTGCGGCCATGGCCATGGGCACGGGGCTCTCGGCCTTCCAAGAGCGCTGGCCGTCCCGCTTCTACGACGTAGGCATCGCCGAGCAGCACGCGGTCACCTTCGCCGCTGGAATGGCGGCGTCTGGCATGAGGCCCGTCGTCGCTATCTACTCCACCTTCGCCCAGCGGGCCTACGACCAGCTCCTCCACGACGTCTGCCTCCAGCGGCTCCCCGTTACGCTCTGCATGGACCGCGCGGGGCCCGTGGGCGATGACGGCGAGACCCACCAGGGCATCTACGACATCGCGTTCCTCCGATCGATGCCGAACATGGCCATCTTGGCCCCCGCCTCAGCGCGGGAGCTCGCCCTCTCCTTGGACTGGGCGCTCGCGTCGGAAGGACCGGCCGCCATCCGGTATCCCAAGTGCGATGTCATGGTTGAACTGCCAACGCTCTCCCTTCCCATGGAAACGGGGCGCGGGGTTTTCCTGCGAAACGGGCTCGGCCCGATTCTCGTGGTATCGATGGGAGGGCTAGTCGCACAGGCCGAGGCCGCATTGGACGAGATCGCCATCGAGGGGATCACCCCCGACCATTACGCCCTCAGGTTCCTGAAACCCCTGGATTCGGACAATCTCCTCGGGATCCTATCCCGGTACGCCGCCGTCCTCGTCGTCGAAGAAGGGGTCAGGGAGGGGGGCATCGGCGAGGCGATCAAGGCGTTCGCGTCCGGCAGAATCGGGACGAGGATTTACACCGCCGCGATCGAAGAGGCGGCAAGCTCGCAGATGACGCGAAGCGAGCTCCTCGCGGAAGCGGGACTCTCCGGCGCGGAAATCGCCGGGCGGCTCAGGCGGCTCGCTTCGGAGGATCGCGCCTTCGGCGTCCTACGCGGGAGCGGCGCGTGAGGGCCGGAAGGCTCCTCCTCCCGCACGGAAGGAGCCTCGCCCTGGACGAGGGGCCGCTTGTCATGGGCATCGTGAACAGGACCACCGATTCGTTCTACGCTGCGAGCCGATCCGCCTCGGATGAGGAGGCCGTCCGCACCGCTCTCGCGATGGTCGAGGAAGGGGCGGACATCGTGGACGTAGGAGGCGAATCGTCGCGGCCAGGAGCCTCATACGTGAGCGAGGATGAGGAAATCTCGCGGGTCGTCCCCTTCATCGAGCGCTTCAGGGCGGCGTGCCCCGCGCCCGTCTCCGTAGACACGCGCAAGGCCGGAGTGGCGGAGGCCGCGCTCCGCGCTGGGGCGGATATCGTCAACGACATCTCCGCTCTCGAGGACGATCCGGCCCTCGGGAGGCTCATCGCCCGCGAGGGAGCCGCCGTCGTCCTCATGCACAAGAAAGGCGATCCCGGGAATATGCAGACCGCGCCGTACTACGAGGACGCTCCGCGCGAGATAGCGGCGTACCTCGCGGCGAGGGCGGAGGCGGCCCTCGCCCTCGGAATCCGGCACGATTCGATCGTGCTGGATCCGGGGATCGGCTTCGGGAAGAGGGTCGAGGACAATCTCGATATCCTGAAGCACCTTGCGGAAATCGTCGCCCTTGGCTATCCTGTTCTCATCGGCCTCTCGCGCAAGTCCTTCCTCGGCGCCGTGACGGGAAGGGAGACGGCCGGCAGGCTCGAGGCGACGTCAGCGGCGCATGCGATCGCCGTGGCGGCCGGAGCCGACATCCTGAGGGCGCACGACGTGGCCGCGGCGAAAGACGCTGCAGCGGTCGCGAGGGCCGTTTCGGCCAGGCCCTGAGCCGGGGGCGAGCGTGGAGTGGTTCCAGAGAGTCCTCTTCCTCTACGACGCCTACCTCCGGCCCGTGGTCGACGTGGCGATTCTCTCCTTCCTCATCTATAAGGCCTACCAGATACTCGTACGGACGCAGGCGGCCCAGCTCGTGAAAGGGCTCTCATTCATGGTCGCGATCTACGCCGCCGCATACGTGCTCAAGCTCTACACCCTCACCTGGATCCTCAACCTCATCGCGCCGGGAATCATTATCGCCCTCGCGATACTCTTCCAGCCGGAGCTCAGGAGGATCTTCATGCGGCTCGGCGAAGGGGCCTTCTTCAGGGGAGGAGGGAGGGCGCGCGCGAGCGAAATAGATGCGGTGATTACCGCCGCCGAGCTCCTCTCATCCCGGAGGAGGGGCGCCCTTATCGTCTTCCCGCGCAAAGTCGGCCTCAAGAACATCGTGGACACTGGGACGAGGCTCAACGCGGAGCTCTCGTCGGCCGCGATCCTGACCATCTTCGGTCACGATACCCCGCTCCACGACGGCGCGATCATCGTCCAGGGCCCGAGGATCGTGGCCGCCGGATGCCTCCTGCCGCTCTCCGAGCAGCAGGACATATCGCGGAGCTTCGGTACGAGGCACCGAGCCGCCCTTGGTCTCTCCGAGGAGGCGGACGCCATTGTCCTCGTCATTTCCGAGGAGTCGGGGGCGCTTTCGGTAGCGGTGGACTCGAAGCTCCACTACAACCTCCAAGCGCGCGCCGTGAGGCGCAGGCTCGAGGAGCTCCTCGAAGTGAGGTCCGAGGCACAGGCGGAGGAAAGCGTTGCGGAATGAGAAGAAGAGCCTCCCCCAGAGGCTCATAGAGGATTGGCCAGCGAAGGCTCTCTCCGTCGCCGCCGCCCTCGTGCTCTTCCTCTTCAACAGGATGAGCAGCCTCAAACAGGACGAGTTCGTCGTGCCGCTCGTGCTCGCGGGTTCCGAGCGCTTCATGCCCCTGGGCGAGGAGGAGCGGACGGTTCGCGTCATCTTCCGCTGCGAGGAATCGGACCTGAAGCGAGTGAGGAAGGAGGATCTCCAGGCCTACGTGGACCTCTCGGAAACGGTGGAGGAAGGATCGTTCTCCTTCCCCGTGCGGATACGCAAGATAGGCCAGGCCTTGCAGATAGACCCGCTCGAGATCTCGGTGGAGCCCATGGAGCTGCGCCTGGACCTGGAGAGCGCAGCGACCGCAGTGGTCCCCATACGCCCGCGTTTCCGGGGATCCCCCGCGGCTGGCTACGAACGCGTGGATTATCAGATATCGCCACCCTCCGCCGAGATCCGCGGTCCGCGATCCGTGATCGCGGGCATCAAGGAAGTGAGCACGGAGGGCGTTGACATGACGGGCATCAAAGCCGACTTCGACGCCGAAACGCTCCTCGAGGAACCGTCGCCGTCGACGGTTCTTTCAAATACGGGCGCCGTGAGGATCGCCGTGACCGTCAGACAGGCCGTGGCGGTGAAGACCTTCGAAGCGCTGAAGATCGAGACGAAGGGACTCAAGCCCTGGCTCGAGCTCGCGTCGACCCTTCCCGAAGGCGTACTCAAGCTCCAGGGATCGCAGGAGGCGCTGAAGGGGTTCCAGCCCGGCGAGGGCACGCTCGTCATCGACCTGTCCGGCATAGACGGTCCAGGACTCAAGACCCTACCGGTCGTCGTCGAAGCGAACGGCGAGTTCCAGGTGGTGAGCGTCGAGCCCGAGACGGTCGAGGTCGTGACGAGGGCGAAGGACTAATGGCCTTGCTGGGAGTGGGCGTCGACATCGTGGAAGCGGCCAGGTTCAAGGACTGGCCCGGGAAGCCCGGGATGATCGCGCGTTTCTTCGCGCCGGAGGAGGCCGCGGCCCTGCCGCTCAACAGGCCCGAGGACTATCTCGCCGCGCGCTTCGCGGCCAAGGAGGCCTTCGGCAAGGCGCTCGGAACGGGGCTCGCTGGTTTCTCGCTCAGGGAGGTGCGGCTCGAGCGCGCGGAGGGCGGGAAGCCCGAGTTCCGCCTAACCGGGAAGGCCCTTGAGGCCTTCGAGCGCGCGGGAGGGAAGCGGATACACGCGTCGTTGAGCCACGACGCGGGCGTGGCAGCGGCCTTCGTCGTTATCGAGGGGGATTGAAGTCGTGAGAGTGCAAAAGAAGCAGGAGACGTCGCGCGAGCGAAAGGTCACGTATTTCCGCAAGGAATCCACGGTATGCCCGGTCTGCGACAAGCCCTTCCAGCGCGAGGAGCTCTTCCAGGGGAGGGTGAACGCCGCGGAGATGACCGACGAGCTCCATAGGAAGTACTCCCCAATGGCGGCCTACGGCGAGGTGCATCCCCTCATCTATCCGCCCGCAGTCTGCCCTAACTGCTACTTCTCGGTCTTCCCGCAGGACTTCGACGCACTGAGCCCCAAGCTCAGGCAGCCTCTCTTCGATTCCATCGCGGCGCGCATCGACTCAGTGTCCGCCCTATTCCCCAAAGGCCTCGACTTCGCGTCTCCGAGGAGGCTCCAGGAGGGCGCCGCGAGCTACTTCCTCATGATGCAGTGCTACGACGTCTTCCCGGACAAGGATTCGCCCGTCATCAAGCAGGCGATCGCGTCCATCAGGGCCTCGTGGCTATTCGACGAGCTCCATAAGAAGCTGCCCGGCCAGAACTACGACTACGTAGCGCGACTCTTCATGAACAAGGCGAGATTCCTCTACCAGCGATCGATCGAGCTCGACACGCGGGGGAAGCAGTCCCTCCAGGCGGTGAAGTTCCTGGGGCCGGACGCGGACAACAACTACGGCTACGACGGGGTCCTCTACCTCTCGGCCGTGCTTGAAATGAAGTACGGGCAGAAGGAAGACGCCGCGAGGCGGGCCAAGAGGCTGGATTACTTCGCCTGCGCCATCGCCAAGATGTTCGGGCTCGGGAAGAAAACCAAGGCCAAGCCGGGGCCCCTCCTCGAGCGCGCGAGGGACCTCTACGAGCGCCTCAAGACCGAGCTCGGCGGAGTGGTCTCCGACGAGGAAGCATGAGAAATGCTGTTAGTCTTGCTATAATATAGGGAGGAATCAAATGAAACGCATCATTATTGTCCTCGCGTTACTCTCATTGATACTCGTCTCCGCATTTTCGGAGAAAGTGAAAGTGGGAAAGAAGCAGATCGTGGTATCGAGCGTTCAAACTATCGCTATTAAGAAAATCGAGATTGATATGGACTATTTCGCTTACGAAGGCTGGAGATATTCTTCGAGGAGTGATGATTACCGCATGCTGACCCTGGTGTATGCGCTCACGAACACGGGAGATACGCCATTCACTGATATAAACGCACATCATATCGGTAAATTGGCGGTTCTCTGTGTAGATATGAATGGTTTCCTAAGCGTAGTTAAGTCCAAAGAGTCATTTGGGCAGAGGAAGGAATTAAAACCAAAATCGACTGAAGAAAATGCAACGGCTTTTATGTATCAAAAAGATTCGACTCCTATAGCTTTAATATCCGAAAATGACAACCTCATATTAAAGCAGGAATCCGATAAAGATTATGGACGATACGTGACTTACCTGGAACGGCATGAATCATTAAGAGCATTAATAGGAAAAATCAAAGTAATTCAGTATTCGGAGATTCGATCGATACTGGATGAGCACGGGATACTACTAGAGGATAGGGACGATGACGGTCTACCTTTGATATACCACGCGGTAAGGAAAGGGAACCTCGAGGCATTGCAGGGGCTCGTCGATGATGGAGCTGATACGAATTCCAGGTATTCGGTTTCCGGAATATTTTATGAATCGCCATTGTACACGGCTGTGATGGCGAATGACGGATCAGCCGCGGAAATCCTCATCAAGGGCGGAGCGGACGTGGGATTTGCGCAATTGCCGGGAATGGGCTTGGGGGAATTAGCGATAATCAGGAATTCATATGCAGTAGTCCCTGTTCTGCAGCGAAGCGGGATTGACTTCAAGCAATTGATGATGAAGTCGAAGGATGGATCGATTATTTCCGCGCTAGAATACGCAAAATCAATGAACTTCGTAGAGATGGCTGATTTCTTGAGCGGCTTGGAATGAGGATCGCGGATATCGATTTTCGAGTCGCTGAATGGCGGATGTTAAAAGGAATATTATCACGCACTCGGTCCTAGGGTAGGAGCAGGGCGAGCCAGGTGAGGCCGAAGGCGAGGACGACCGGCACGAGGAGCCCGTCGCGCTTATAGGCCCAGGCGAAGGCCGCCGCCGTTCCGACGATGCCGGCCCAGGGGCGCCCGGGAAAATCGATGAGAATGCCCGGAAAGATCAGAGCTCCCATGGCCGCGTCGGGAACAAGCGCGAGGAACCGCTCCGCGCGGGGCGGAAGCTTGAGACTCGAGAGGACGTAAGGCAGGAAGCGGGGCCCGAAGGTCGCGAGCATCGCCGCGAGGATGAGCCAGATCATGGCGCCGCCCTCTCAGGCCGGGCTTCGCCAATCAAGAAAGCGGCCAGGGTCCCCGCCGCTATGGACAGCACCATCGACCATCCCTGCGGCCATTTCAACGCCAGCACGAGGACGCAGTTCACGCCGGCCGCGGTGGCCGCGCCGACGGCTCCGAGCGGGGCCTTCTTCACGGAGGAGCCGAGAAGCGCGGCGAAGAAGGCGTAGAGGCTGCCTGAGAGCGCGGCCTGTATCGAGGCCGGGAGGAATGACCCCGCTATCGCGCCCGCTACCGTGCCGCTCACCCAGCCCGAATATGCGATGGCTTCGATTCCGAGGAAGCGAGCAAAGGGGAGGGGGCCTGGGCGGGAGGAGCCGAGGGCGAAAGACTCGTCCGTGGTGCCAAAGGCGGCGATGGCCTTCCGTGCGATTCCAGGGGCCTCGATCTTCCGCGAGATGCTCGCGCCCATGAGGAAGTACCGCGCATTCACGAGAAGAACGGCGATGAAGAGCTCGGGAACGAGTGCGCCCGCGGCAATCATCTTTACAGCGAGGAACTGGCTGGCGCCGGCGAAATTAGTCATGGAGAATGCTATCGCCTCGATGACGCGGAAACCGAGGCTCCGCGCCAGGATCCCGAAAGCGATGGAAGCCGAGAAGTAGCCGACGAAGATGGGGATGCCGAGCTTGAAGCCCTCGAGGAATTCCGCTTTCGCGGCAAGACGAGGGGTATTGGGGGATTCCGGCATGAGGTCATTGTAGCGGAGCGGCTCAGGCCATAGCAAGACCGAGCCCGCGCAGCGCCACACGCCGGCCGAACGGCCGCAAAAGGCGGATGAACGGGGAAGGGCTCGGAGCGGGCGTGCGACAGTACTTGGAATTGTCCACGATTATCGGTAATATTCAGCCCGAAAGCGCCATCGCCAGTCCGCGCGTCGCGGACTCGGCCAAGCGCCCATGGAGGTCGAGAAATGAGCGTTTCACTCTGGTCGGAGCGGCAGCAGGCTACCTGGCGCACCAAGGTCGGGCTCGCGCAGATGCTGCGGGGCGGCGTCATCATGGACGTCACCACGCCCGAGCAGGCCAAGATAGCCCAGGACGCGGGGGCGCAGGCCGTGATGGCGCTCGAGCGCGTACCCGCGGACATTAGGGCGCAGGGCGGCGTCGCTCGCATGAGCGATCCCGAGATGATCGAGGGCATCCAGAAGGCGGTGAGCATTCCCGTGATGGCCAAGTGCCGCATCGGGCACATCGCTGAGGCGCGCATCCTCGAGGCCATGGGCGTGGACTTCGTCGACGAGTCGGAAGTACTCACGCCCGCGGACGACCAGTACCACGTCTGGAAGCACGACTTCAAGGTCCCCTTCGTCTGCGGCTGCCGCGATCTGGGCGAGGCCTTGAGGCGCATCGGCGAGGGCGCCGCCATGATCCGCACCAAGGGCGAGGCGGGGACGGGCGACGTGATCGAGGCGGTACGCCACATGCGGACCGTCCAGGACGGAATCAAGCGGCTCACGGTCCTCTCGGACGAACAGCTCATGACCGAAGCCAAGAACCTCGGAGCCCCCTTCGACCTCGTCTATGAGGTCCACAAGACCGGCAAGCTCCCCGTACCGAATTTCTCCGCCGGAGGCGTTGCCACCCCGGCCGATGCAGCCCTCATGGTCCAGCTTGGAGCCGAGGCCGTCTTCGTCGGATCGGGCATCTTCAAGTCGGGCGATCCCGCGAAGCGCGCTCGAGCCATCGTCGACGCAGTCGCGAACTGGAACGATCCGGCCAAGCTCGCGCAGATCTCGCGCAACCTCGGCGAAGCCATGGTGGGCATCAACTGCTCGGCGATGGAGAACGGAGAGCGCCTGGCAGGCAGGGGCTGGTGAGTCCCCGCCGTGGAAGGAGATAAGCCCGTCGGAGTCCTCGCGCTCCAAGGGGATTTCCTCGACCATCTCGCGGCTTTCCGCGCCGCCCGAGTGGATGCAGTACTTTTCAAGGAGCCCGCCGAACTCCCCTCCATATCGGCCGTCGTCATCCCCGGCGGGGAGAGTACGACCATCGGCATGCTCATGGAACGGAGAGGTCTCGTGGACCCGCTCCGTAACGCGGCCCGAGATGGGCTCCCGATACTCGGAACCTGCGCGGGAGCCATCCTCCTCGCCGACGAGATCGAGGCGGAAACCGTCTTCTCGGACGGGAAGGCCCAGCCGAAGCTCGGCCTCCTCCCCATGCGCGTTCTCAGGAACGGCTACGGGAGGCAGGTCGACAGCTTCGAGGCGCGCATCGAGGTGCGCGACGAGGAGTTCGGCTTCGCGGACGACGTGGAGGGCGTCTTCATACGCGCACCCCTCATCACGGCCGTCGGCCCAGGCGTGAAGGTCATCGCGACGTTCAACGGCATGCCGGTAATGGTGAGGAAGGGCGGCATCGTCGCTCTCACCTTCCACCCCGAGCTTACCCGGGACGCGGGAATACACGCGTACTTCGCGCGATCGATACGCGCCCTCCGCGAAAGCCGAGCGGGGGGGGGCGGCCGCGCGGGAGCGTAGGATGGCCGAACGCTGGATCAAGCTCGTCATCGCCTACGATGGAACTGATTTCTCCGGCTGGCAGAGGCAGGCCCGGGATCGATCTGTCCAAGGCGTCATCGAGGAAGCCCTCGAACGGATGCACGGGCATCCGGTCCCGGTCGCGGGATCCGGGAGGACGGACTCGGGCGTGCACGCGCGCGGCCAGGTCGCGAGCTTCACGACTGACATCGATTCCATACCAGCGGGGAAATTCGTTCTCGCCCTTAATTCGCTCTTGCCGCGTGACGTCCGCATCCTAGCTTCGGATGAGGCTCAGCCGGGCTTCCACGCTCGCTTCGACGCGCGATCGCGCTCCTACCGCTATTTCATCCTCCCCAGAACGGAAGCGCTCCCGACGGACCGGCGCGCGGCGTGGATCGTCGATGGCCGTCCGGACGCCTCGCGCCTCAACCGGATGTGCGCCTGCCTGCGGGGGGAGCTCGATTTCACCGCCTTCTGCGTGCCGCGCGATTCGAGCGCGACCCGGAGCAGATACGTCCATTCCGCGTGCTTCTTCAACGAGGGTCGCTTCGTCGTCTTCGAGATCAGAGCCAACGCTTTCCTCTGGAGGATGGTGCGATCGCTCACGGGATCGCTCGTCTCCTGGGAACGGGAAGGCGTAGACGAGGGGATTCTAGCGCGGACGATCGCCTCGCGTGATAGACGGCTCGCCGGTCCCACCGCCCCGCCCGAGGGACTCTTCCTCTGGAGCGTGGAGTATTGACTTGAGGCGCTGTTCGCCCTCGTTTATAATCGGAGCATGGCTTCTGACGACGGTCTCACAGGAAGAGGACTCATCAAGGCGGTGCCTCCCGTCTTGAGGCGCGGAGCCGCGGATATTGCCGCGGAGGCGGCCGTCGTTGCGCGGAGCGATCTCGTGAAGGCCCTCATGGAGACCTCCGAGGGCCTTCTCGCCGTCCTGGACGGCGCGCGTCAGATCATCGCCGTGAACGACGGCCTGCTCCGTTCAATGGGACTCGGGAGCGCGGAGGAGGCCCTGGGCCTCAGGCTCGGCGAGGCCCTCTCATGCGCCCACTCGGCGGAAGGCCCGGACGGCTGCGGGACCTCGGAGGCCTGCGCCGCCTGCGGGGCGGTCATCGCTGTCGTCGGATGCATGGCGGAATCCAAGGCGATCGAATCGCTCTGCTCGCTCCGAGCCGGCCAGGACGACTCCGCGCGCGAGTTTCTCCTCAAGGTGCGCGCCGTCCCGCTCTCCCTAGACAGCGGAGAGTACGTTCTCCTCTACGTGAGGGACGAGACGGAGAACGAGCGGCGGGCGGCGCTCGAGCGAGTGTTCTTCCACGACGTGAGCAACGTCGTGACGGCCCTCTCGAGCGCGGCCTTCCTTGCGGGAATCGCTGACGGCGATCGTCGTTCCTCGGCGCTCAAGGATCTCAACCGGCTTTCTCAAAGGCTCGTCCGCGAGATAGCCCTCCAAAGGGTTCTGCTCCGGGGAGGAGCCGGCGAATGGAAGGGCGAGGAGGAGGAGATCGAGGACGAGTCGCTCATGCGGGAACTCGAGGATTTCGGAAAGCACCATCCGGCCGGCACGGGGAAGTCGATAGAGACGAGAATAGGGCATAAAGAAGCCGTTATACGGACTGATTACGCCATCCTCCTCCGAGTCCTTTCCAATATGCTCGTGAACGCGCTCGAAGCCTCCGCTCCGGGAGATTCCGTCAGGATCGAGTCAGATGACTGCGGTGAATCCGTCCGGTATTCCGTCTGGAACGCGCAGGCGATGCCCGAGGCCGCGCGCCAGCGCGTCTTCGAACGCCATTTCAGCACCAAGGGCGGAAAAGGACGCGGCATCGGGACCTATTCCATGAAGCTCCTGGGAGAAACCTATCTCGGAGGCCGGATCGGATTCGAGACCGGTCCGCTCATCGGCACGCGTTTCTGGATCGAACTGCCGCGCGGAACGCGGAAGGCGTGACGGAAGACCAGCGCTCAGCCTATTTCCATTTCCCCGTCCGCGACGATCCGCGCCTTCCCGCCCACGAATATCCTCGCGCCGGTCGGCGATGCCGAGGTCCGTATGCGGATAATCGAGGGGCGTTTCACCATGGCGCCTTGCTTGATGACCGCGTCGACGACCGAGGAGCCAGAGATTCCCCTCGAGGAGAGATAGGCGGCGAGGCATCCCGCGGCGCTCCCCGTGGCCGGGTCCTCCTCCACGCCGAGGTGCGGAGCGAACATGCGCGCCTCGAATTCCGCGGGACCTACGGAAGCGAACGGATAGAGGCCTAGGGGAGCGCGGGATTCGAAAAGCGCCCTGATGCCGGCGCGGTCGGGAGAAGAGCGTTCGAGCGCGTCCTTCGACGAGAGCGGGACGAGGAGGAAGGGGAGGCCGGTGGAGACCTCCATCGGAGGATGGCGGGGATCGAGTTCCGTCTCCGCGAGAGAGAGCGCCGCCGCGACGGCTCCGCGGGGGAATTCCGCGCCGAATGAGGGCTCGCGCTGGAGCATCCAGAGGAGATCGTTCTCGCCTTCGTCCTCCTGAACGAGGATCCTCCCGACGGGGAAATCGATGCCGACGGGGACGGGAGCGCGGAGTATCCGTTCACGGATATAATGCGCAAGGCCGATGGTGGGATGCCCGGCGAAGGGAATCTCCTCCTCCGGGGTGAATATCCGGGCGGCGAAGGCGCCCCCGTTCCTGCCCATGATGAAGACGGTCTCGGAGAAATGGAATTCCCTCGCCATTTCCTGCATGGCGTCCGCGGGAAGGCCGGTAGCGTCGGGAACGACGGCGAGCTGGTTCCCCGAGAATCGGCCGCTACCGGCCACGAATACGTCGATGATGGAGAACGCGCGCTTATCGATCATCGTCAGGTCTCATTTCAATGCCGCCGCTTTTCTGCGAGCGTAGTTGACCATCTCCACGTCGTCGTCGATCTCCCCTTTCCACTCCTCGGTGATGGCAAGATAGAGTGAACGAGCCTCCGGAGCCAGGCCGGCGGCTTCCGCTACGAGGGCGCGGGCAAAACAGAATGCGAGGTCCTTTTCGGGCTCCTTGATGTTCGCGCCATACGCGTGGAGAAGCATGACCGCCTCATCGAGCCTGCCGATGGCAGCGTAGCCGCAAACGAGGGTATGCACAGCAAAATCAGCGTTCGGCGAGTTCTTCACGAGGCCCTCGAGCTCGCGGAGGTCCTCGCCCTTGAGGAAGCCGGACATAAGGGCGAACCAGCAGCGCTGATTCGCCACATTGCGCTGGAGCATGGTCCGCGCCGCAAGGTCATTGGCCTGAGGCGATCCGAAGTCGCGCTTGACGAGCCCGTCCAGGGTGCGGAAGGAGGCGGCGGGATCACCCGCCCGGTACTGGCCATCGGAAAGCACGAGGGAGGCCGTCACAGCCGCCTCGGGCTCCTTTATTTCCCTCGTTCGCTTCAAGGCGTCGGCGAAATCTCCCCTGAGGGTGAGCGCGGATACGACCTCCAGATCGGTCTTGAGGTCCGAGAGGCGGATTCTACGGGCAGCGTTACGCGAGTCCTCGATGTTCCCGAGCCTGAGCTCGAGGAATGCAAGGGCCGTCCTCAGGTTGTTGCCCTCGGGGCCAGCGGGGATGGATGCGGCCGGCAGGGCGTGCAGGATCGCTCTGGCGCGCTTGTCGCAGGCGGTGCCCCCCGACTCGTTGGCGAGGGCCACGCCGATCTTGCGGCGCATCGTCTCCCTTGGGGAGTCCCATGAGCCCGAGAGAACCTCCTTGAGGGCGCCTCCCTCCTCGCGGTCGTGAACGGCTTTGAGTATCGCTGAGGCCAGGTCGGTCCTGCCCTCGGAGAGCCACGAGTCGGCGCAGATGAGCGACGCGGACGCACCGCCCTGGACACCGACGATCCGGTGCTCGCCGCCCTCCGCGATGGTCCAGACCGCGAAGCTCTTGCCATCCCAGACAGATCCCATCGCCGGGGAGTACTCGGGCTTGACTGTCACCGAGACTTCGCTGAGGCCGGGCGCTATCTCCTTGGTAATATATTCGCAGCCGCGATCCCAGAGGGCGTCAATGAGCGGCATGGACTTCTTAGGATTGAGACCGGTCGACGCCGTGCCCCGCTCGACCGCCGCGAGCACGTCGAGATCGTTCCGATCGATGTAGTCCGCAGCGCCTGATGAGATGGCGCGGTGTGCATCTTCCATCCTGCCGGTCGAGGAGGCGCGGAAGAAGGTCTTAACGGCCGAGGCGGGATCCGCGAGGGACGAAAGCGGCGATGCCGAGGGCGGGGACGAGAGGAGGTCGTCGGCTGCCTTGAGCTCGGGTGGGAAGGGGAGCGAGAGGTCGGCGTAGAACGCTTTGACCAGGATGACGGAGTCCTTGAAATCGCATTTCTGGAAGGCGCGCTGTACAACGGAGCCTATCGATTCGTTTCGGGCCTTCATGTCACGTACGAGCCGTCTTGCCTCCTTCATGAGGGCCTCGGCGCCGTTCACGCGGTAATATGCGTACAGGTATCGATCCCTGAAGGACGATTCTTTGGCCTTGGGCTTGAGGAGGTCAAGGACGTCCTTCCATCGCTCGGATTCCTCGTAGAAGATCCTATAAAGATCATCGCAATCGCTACCGGATTCCTCTGCGCGGGAGAGGAGGGCGAGCGCGGCTTCGGCGTCCGACCCGGGGCCCATCCATTCGGCGTCCGTACCGAGCGCGGTCACGATGGCGAGATTGCGGATCGTATTGCCGTTGCCCGGATCGAGCCGATCGGCCTCCTTGAGCGCCCTGAGCGCGGCCTCGCGGTCCCATCCGTCGCCGTACCAGGTCCCCGAGGATCCGTGGCGAACGACGATGGATTCGTCGATCGCGGCGATGAAGTTGTCGGGATCGTCCTTTGCCGCGGCGGCCGCGAGCGAGCGGGAGGAATCCATGAGGCCGAGGGTGGCCTCCACGCGCGCGATCTGGCGCGCGTGGAGACCGTGACCGGGATGGCGCGCGGCGAGGGTGCGGAACTCGGCGAGCGCCTCGGACACTCGGTTCTCCTCGAGCGCTATTTCCCCTTTGGATAGGAAGCGGAGCTCCTTGCGGTTCTCGGCATAGAGCCCGGACAGAGCCTTGTAGAGCGCCGGATAATCCGCGGCCTTGACGACCCCGGCGCCAGAATCAAAGGCAAAACGTGCCTTGACGCTTCCGTCCGGAAGGGACTCGAAGCGTTCCTCGTAGACTGCGGTGCCCGCGCGGAACTCGCGGTTTTCGGGGAGCTCGTCTATGGAGTAACCCTCGGGAGGCCGAACGAGGTACTCGATGCTGAACCGGAAGGGAGCGTCGAGCACGAGGTCCTTCTCGCGCTTTTCCTTCCCCCCGTCTTTGAGGGAGACGAAACAGAAATCAGGCATCTCGGAGCTGAAAACGTGCTTTCCGTCCAGAACAGCGTAGAGCGAGCGGTTGAAGGCCCCACCGGACCGGGCGTCGGAGGCGGAGAGGCGGAGCTTGAAGGGCTTGGAGAAGTCGTCGGAATCCCAGATGTCGGCCTTCATGTCCGCGTGCTTGCCGAAGACATTCTCCACGTAGGATCCGAGGCGCTCAAGCGAGCGTTCGCGGTCGGAACGGGCGTAGCTGGACCGGTATGTGGCGTCGAAGACTCCGTAGGCGAAGGTAGTCTCGGAAACTTCGGCCCCGTCCTCCTCGGTAAGGGACATCTCGCGGGTCTCCTCGATGCGATTGTCGGAAGAGGAGGACTCGGGAGTCCTTACGAGCTCCCCTCTGGATACGACGAGCGAAAGCCTGCCCTGGCTGGAGGGATGGAGCCGTCCGGCGGGATAATAGCGGGCGCTCGGATCCACCCAGAAGGGCTCCGCGCCGGGAACGTACACGATGGCGTGATCGAAGAGGCCCATGCCGGGGAGTTCGGGATCGACGTCACTGCCGGGGCCCGTAGCGACGAGGGCGAGCGATGCGTCCACTCCTGCGTTCCGCAGCATGGCGGCGAGGAGGGCCGCCTGGTCCTTGCAGTCGCCATATCCGCGATCGAGCACGTCCTTCGTCGAAGCGGGAACGAGACCGTATTCGCCGTAGTGGAGCGCCGTGTAGCGGATGCCCTTCGCGACGATGGCGAGGCGGCATCGCTCGGCGAAGTCGATGGCACTTTCGCCCTGATTCCTCTTGAGGGCGAGGGAGGCGAGAGCGGCGGGCTTGATGGATGGCTCGGAGAGCTGGAGATAGCGGGCGGCGATCGACTTCCAGGTCGAGCCCGTTGCCACGGCGACCGAGGACGCGGGGAGGTCGGCGTCCGGCATCATGGGCTCGAAGGAGCTCCAGAGCGGCGGGGTGGACGCCTCGTAGGCGGCTGACGTGAACTCGCCCGAGTTCTCCGAGGAGGTGGAGAGGCCTTCGGGACGCGTTATCTTCACTCGGTAGAGCGTTTTTCTGTCGTATCTGATGGAGAGGCGTTTCCGCATGGTCGGATAGGTCGTCGCGAAACGCATGGTGACCGTCTCGCCCGAATCGAAATAGGGCTTGGAGTTGCGCATGATGATCTCGTACTGGACGACGGCTCCCACGACGCAGTTGGGAAGAGGCGCGGTGAGACGCTTAGTGGTAGAATAGACGTCAGACGAGGACTCGTCCCAGGGAGTGTCGAAAATCGTCCTCGGGTCGAGCTCGGATACGATTCCCGCGGGCGAGACGACCCTGGCCTTGAATTCCGGCCGTTCCGCGCGGGCGGTGTCCCAGGGCGCGGATATGGAAGACCAGGATGAGAGTCCCGAGCTCGCGTTGATGAGGTAGATCATTCGGTAGCGGCGTTCGGTGACCGCGCCCGACTTCAGTTCGTACGATACGTCGTCAGAGAGCACGTGGACGCCGGAATCCTTGCTCTGCGTCGCGGAATAATCCCGCGCGCGCTTCAAGATCGAGGAAGGCTCCTCGGCCCAGAACTGATCATCCGCAGCGAAGGCGGCTGCGGAGACGACAACCAGGATTGCGATGGCGATGATAATCTTCTTCATCGTTCGAATATAGCACGAAGGAAAGGGCGAGCGCCACATGGCCTCGCGCGGAGCGGAAGGCGGCGGCTTCCTTGATCCTTCGTCTCCATAAGGATATAGTCGGCGCATGCCCCGAGAGATGTGCTACGCGTGCATGGCGCCCAAAGCGCGCTGTTACTGCAGCGAGCTACGGCCGATGCGGACGCGCACGGAATTCGTGATCCTCATGCACCCTATGGAGCACCGAAGGGAGCGCACCGGAACCGGCAGGCTCACGAGCCTCTGCCTCGGGAATTCCAGGATCATAGTCGGCGTGGCCTTCGAAGAAGGCGGCGAGGCCGGGCTACTGGCGCGGGATCCTTCCGCGAGGTCGGTCCTCCTGTATCCCGCGGAGGACGCGTCGAGCCCAGCAGAGGCGGCGGAGGCGGACGACGGAAGGCCGCTCCGCGTGTTCCTGATAGACGGTACATGGGCCTGTGCGAAGAAAATATACCGCTCCTCGCCGATGCTGCAGGCGCTCCCCAAGATCCGGATCTCGCCGAGGACGGAGAGCCGATGGCTTTTCAAGCGGCAGCCGGCCCCGGGATGCCTTTCGACCCTCGAGGCCGTTCATGAGCTCCTCCTCGATCTCGAGGAAGCGGGATTGGACGAGTACCCGGATAAGGAACAGCTCCTCGGGCACTTCATGCGCCTCCAACGGTATCAAGTCGAGAGCTCGAAGGATCCATCGCGGAAACACCACCGCGTCGACATAGGCGGGGGATCGTTCCTCCGCTGAGATTGAAAAAAAGGGGCTGCCTCGAAAAGGCAGCCCCTTTTATGATACGTGCGTGACGACGGTTCAGGCGCGATGCCGGCCGGTCATCTTCCCCGAGGCGAATACAGATAACGGAAATAATCCATGTCCGTGCTCATGGTCTTGTCGAAGCGGGGAAGCGTCTCCCGGTAGCTCTCGATAGCGCGCCAGAAGGCGAAGAACTCGGGGTCGCGCGAATAGGCCTCGGCGTAGATGCGGGAAGCCTTGGCGTCGGCCTCGCCCTTGAGGATCTCGGCTTTCTTCACGGCCTCGGACATGAGGGTCTTGAGCTCCTTCTCCTGACGGCCGAGCCACTCGGCCTTGCGGCCCTCGCCGAAGCTCCGATAGGCCTGGGCGATCTGGCTCCGCTCCTTGGTCATCCGCTCGTAGATCTTCTCGATCTGATCGTCGGTGTAGGCGATCTCGCGGATGACCACGTCGAGGATGTCTATGCCGTACTCGGCCTTGGCTATGGGCTTGGCGATCTCGAGCATCTCGCGGGAGAGCATGGACCTGCCCTTCTGAATGGGCTCGAAGACCGTGTCGCTCCGCGTAAGGCGCCTCAGGGCCTCGTCGTTCGTCTCATCTCCCGTCTGGAAGACCTCGACCGCTCCCGATTCCTGGATGTTGTTCGTGCTCCTCACGGCCTCGGTCAGGCTGTGCTTCGAGACGACTGTCCTCACCGCGTTGTCCACGACGCTGTCGAGTTTGCCGTAGGCGGAATCCATGCTGCGGACGGCCGCGTAGAATTTGCTCGCGTCGCTGATGCGCCAGCGGGCGGTGGTGTCCACCCAGATGAGCTGGTTCTCCCTCGTCTGGATTTGGCGGGGCTCCCCGTCCCAGGCGAGGATCTTCTTGGAGAAGCGCTCCACGTTGTCGGTGAAGGGCGCCTTGTACTTGAGGCCCGCGTCCGTCGCCGAGGAGACGATTTGGCCGAAGCGGACGACGACCGCCTGCTCGCCCTCGTTCAGGACGTACCAGGGCTTTACGATGACGACGAGGAGGAGGGCCGCCGCCGCTATGACGAGGCCGATGATGAATTTTTTCATTCGGCAACTCCCTTCTTGGCGGAATCGAGGGTCTTCACCGGAAGGAAACCGTCGAGCTTCTTGTCGAGGAGGGTCGTTTCGCCGCCGCTCGCGAAGACGTCCTCCACCATCTCGTAGTACAGGCGCTCCCGCGTGATCTGCGGCGCCTTGCGGTACTCCTCGTACACGGCCAGGAAGCGGGCGACGTCGCCCTGGGCCTTGTTCACCCGTTCCGTGGCGTAGCCCTCGGCCTGGCGGATGATCTGCTCCGCCTGGCCCTGGGCCTTGGGTATGACGGCGTTGTACGCCTCCTTGCCCTCGTTGATGAGGCGGATGAGGTCGGTCTTGGCGTTGCTCACGTCGGAGAAGGCCTCCTTGATGGCTTCCGGCATCTCCACGTTCTGGAATTTGACGGCGATCACCGATATGCCCATGTCGAGGGACTTGAAGAACTCGTTCATGAGGGATTGCGCCTCGCCCTCGATGCGTACGCGGGCGGAGGTGGTGATGTCCGCGAAGGACGCGTCTCCGACGAGCTGGTTGACCGCCGAGACGGAGATGTCCCTGATAGTCTTGTGACGATCGTAGACGTTGAAAAGCCAAGCCCTCGGATCGACGATCTTGTACTGGACGATCCATTCGAGCTGGACCACGTTGAGGTCGCCGGTGAGCATGCTTACTGGCTTGACGGATTCGTCATAGCGCGTGTTGAGCCCGGCCTTCTCCGTGCGGAATCCGAACTGCTCCTCGTTGATGATCTCGGTCGGCACCGTGTAGCTCTTCTCGATGCCGAACGGGAGCTTGAAGTGTGGACCCGGCTCTAGGACGCGGGAGAAGCGCCCGAACCTCGTCACGACCCCCCGTTCCGTCTGGTCGACTATGAAGAACCCCGTGCCCATGAGTATGAGGACGAGGATCACGATAATGGCGATGAGGAAGGTCGCGGGTTTTAGGAATTTCTTGACCGCGGGATTCGCCATCGGCACCCCCTTTCGGGCTGACCGGCTCCAGGCGCCGCTCGAGCGCGCGCCTCTCCGATCTCCCAAAGGAATGGTAAGATATTTGAGGCCGGGAGGCAATCGGAGCCTGAAAGAAAGGCGATGGGTGATATAATCTGGCGGAAAGGGGGCCGCGTGGCCGGAAAGAACGGATTCCAATCGAGCGTCGGAGAGGCGACCGCCATCACGCCTGGACTCTTCCTCCTCGCCGCCAAGACCCTCCTCGTCCTCGGCGAGGGCATCCGGCCGAGGGCCTCGGACGGGAGCCCCGGCGGCCTCGTGGAACTCGATCCTTCGCTCCCGGCCCTCGTCCTCCCGGATCTTCACGCCCGTCCCGGAGTGCTCGACGCCCTCGAATACTCCGTGCCTCCCGTAGACGGTCAGGACGGAACCCTCACGACGCGGGAAGCCCTCGCCGAGGGCAGGCTCCAGGTGGTCATGCTCGGGGACGGCCCGCACAGCGAGGGGAAGCCCGGCGCCGTGAGGTGGAGGAAGGCCCTCATAGAGTACATGTCCGGATGGGCGAGCGACGAAGCGATGCGCGAGGAGATGGGACTCGCCTTCGGGGCCATGGCGAAGGTGGCCCGGCTCATAACGGAATTCCCAGGACGGTTCTTCTTCCTCAAGGGCAACCACGACAATATCCGCAACCGGGAGGGCGGTGGCGACCATCCCTTCGGAAAATTCGCGGCCGAAGGCGAAATGGCGGCCGACTGGACCCTCCGCTTCATGGGCGAGGCCTTCATGAACGCCTATGACGCATTCGAGCGGTCGCTTCCCCTCATGGCTCGCGGCGGCGGCTTCCTCGCCTGCCATGCGGAACCCGCCTTTGCCATGCTCCCCCGCGACGTCGTGGACGCCCGTCTCAGGGAAGAGGTGGTCGAGGCCCTCACCTGGACCGACAACGATGCGGCCGAAGACGGCTCGGTGGAGGACACCCTCAGGGCATTCCTGCCAGAGGGATCGAAACCGGGAATCATGCTGGGAGGCCATCGCCCCTCGGCGGAACGCTTCAGCCTCCGTTCGGGCGGACGGTACGTCCAGATCCACGACGTCGTGCGCATGCAAGCGGCCATCGTGCGTCCGGGCCGGCCCTTCGATCCCCTTTCGTCGATCTTCGATTTGGCCCCTGGATAAACGTCCCGCAACGCATTCATTGCTTGGCTGTATTCCCACGGCGGGAAAAAGAAAAACGCACGCAAAGACGCAAAGACGCAGAGACGCAGAGACGCAGAGACGCAGAGACGCAGAGAAGATAGGCTTGTTTCTATCATGTCGTTAATGGATTAAACGTTTCTTCCTTTGCGAGCTTTGCGCCTCTGCGCGAGACTATTTTGAATCATATTGATGACATCTCTGTAAGGAAAGGTATAAAGAAAAGCGCGCGCAAAGACGCAAAGACGCAAAGAAGATAGGCTGATAAACATTATTTCGTTAAGGATTAAGCGCTTCTTCCTTTGCGAGCTTTGCGCCTCTGCGCGAGATTATCTTTTGTCACGTCATTGACATGTTCGCGAGGGATAAGAAAAGCGCACGCAAAGACGCAAAGACGCAAAGAGGCAAACAAAGAAGCAAACAAAGAAGCAAACAAGATAGGCTCATTAATTTTATGTCGCTAGGATTATGTGATTCTTCCTTAGCGAGCTTTGCGCCTCTGTGCGAGAATTTCTTTTCCTAAAACATAAACGCAATAAAATAAAAAAAGGGGCCGCCCGCATTGGACGGCCCCTCGGTATTGGTAATCGACCTTATCCTTTTCTCTTCCGCGGGGCGTCCTTGGACCAGGTGCGCGAGGACGTAGCGGTTTTTCTTGAAGGATCGAGGTCCATGTCGTCGAAGACGGCGATGGTTCCGTTGAAGTTGATGACGTCTCCAGGCTCGAGCGTTTTGCGGGACACCGTCCTATTGTTCACGGTGAGGGACTCGTCGCTCACGATGGTGAAACGGCCGGTCCCGGGGTCCTTCACGATAGTGACGGGGCTCGATTCGAGGCGGGAATTGCCCACGATGGTGATGTCCGCCGTCTTGTCGGATCCGATAACCGTGCGGTTTCCGACAGCGAACATCTTGGTGCCGCGCCCCGCGCCCGGTGCGTAGAGGAGAGACAGGTTGGCCGAGACGCTCGGTTTCTCCCATTTGATAAGGGAGATGATGAGGGGGAAGAGGAGGGCGAGAGGAATGAGGAGGAGGATCCAGAGCCCGAGCCCGTCGTAGCGGTCGCCGAAGACCGTTCCCGAGTAGTAATAGCGGTCGGTGGGGAGGGCGCCCCGTTTGGGCGAGACTCCCGCCTTGGCGATCCTCACCCAGCGTTTGTCCCCGGGGAACATGAGGGCCTTGTACTCAAGGAGGGCCTCCTTGCGGATGTTGTCCCTGATGGTGGAGTAGACGTTGCCGAGCTCGTCGGCGTTGCGGGCGTCGAAGACGTCTCCGCCGGACTTGCGGGCGAGGTCGGAGAGCCTGTCGTCCTTTTCCTTGCCGAAGTGGATGGCGAAGATCGTCACGCCCTGCTTGATGGCCTCCTCGAGGGCCTCATCGGGGAGGTAGGTCCTGTCGCCGAATACCGGGCTCGAGCGGGCCGACTGCTTGTAGAACGAAAAGTTTTCGCCATCGGAGAGAACTACGAGCGCTCTGCGGCCGGAGTGGACGCCGAGATCCCGGGAGGCCATGACCATGGACGCGTAAAGCTCGGTGTAGCCCTCGTCTCCCTGCGGCTCTGAGATGCGATCCATGGCGGGCCCGTTCGCGCTCACGTCGCGGGAGGGGGCCATGAGGAGCTGGTACCTCGTGTTGAAGGAAGCCATGCCCACCTGATCCTTGGAAGAGGTCACCGAGAGCAGGAAGTTGGAAGCGGCAAGCTTGGCGAGCGACGAGCGCGTCTGGTCCTGGCTCTTCACGGGTCTGCCGTCCATGTCCTTGTACATGGAGCCGGAGTTGTCCACGAGGAAGAGGAATACGATGCCCTCGTCCTTGGGCGCAGCCTTAACGACCTTGGGCTTTCCCGCTCGGAAGAAATTCGTCCCGTCTGAGGACTCCTGGACTTCGACGCCGCTCAGGTCCATGTCCTCGAGGGCCCTGCCCTGGGAGTCGATTGCCCGGACGTAGATGCGGTTCCGCTGGTAGGCCATGAGCCTGGAGGAATCGATCTGGGTGATGGAGGCCGAGCGCGCCTCCTGGGCGGAAAGGGCGGCCGACGCGAGGAGGGCGGCCGCGAAGAGGGAAGCGGCCCTGATGCCGCCTCCGAGAGTCCTGCGAGCGTATTTCATATCCCTCCCCCTTATCCGAAATAGCCGTAGAGGAACTTGGCGCTGCCGATCTGGATGACGTCGTCCAGCTTGAGCTGCTGATCGGAGGCTTCCTTGTCGTTGACGATGACGGAGGCGCCCTCGCGCTTAACGCTAAGCTCGCCGCGCTTGGCCCTGAGGCTCGCGTGGTTCGGAGCGACGTTGCGGTAGCCTGAGACGACGATGTCCGATGAAGGATCGGCGCCGATGCGCATCCTCCGCTGGCTTACGAGGAATTCCTTGCCCTTGAGGGGGCCGTTCAAAGCTTTGAGGCTCCCAGCCGCAAACCGCCGCTCGAGGAATGAATAGAGCACCGAGATGAGGCCGCCGAGGACCATGCCGAT
>CAZIEI010000013.1:31552-38608 GCA_964538705.1 uncultured Spirochaetales bacterium
AGCCTGCCTACGACGAAATCGGGGGCATACATGGAGAGGAGCGTGAAGGCGAGCCCCCCGAGGAAACCGCCCAGTCCGCCGCCGATGAGCCCGAGGACGAGCTTCTTTCCCGAACGCGACCTGAGGCCTTCGCCTGAGCCGATCGCCGCGCCCACGACGAGCCAGCCCACGGCGCGCGCCGCCACGAGCCCGCCGCCCAGGCGCCCGCCCGAGGTCTTGAAGATCCGCTCTCCGACGAGGAAGAGGAAGGCCTGCGCGACGAGGGCGGAAAGCACCCCGCCTGCCATGCCGACGAGGGCGCCCTTCCATGCGCCGTCGAGCGCCTTGCGCGCGGACTGGGCGCAGAGCCCTTCGGAGGACGCGAAGAAGGCGCCGAGTACGGCTCCCACTATGGTGCCCACTACGCAGGTGAAGAGGAAGTACGAGGGGAAGGACGCCTGGCCGGCGATGGCCAGCTCCACGAGGGGCCATGCGAGCATTCCGCCCGCGATTCCCATGCCGATGATGACGAGCCGCTTCATAAAGTTAGTCATGCGATGCTCTCCTTGAAACGCGGTCAGCGGATCCTGATCGACTTGGTCGCCGGGTCTTGATAGAACTCCAGCGATGCCGAGTCTCCCGATTCCAGTTTGATTTCCTTTTTCACCGACTTCTTTCCTGAACCCGATTCGACCGAGTAGGAACCGGGAGGGAGGTCGAGCGCGAGCGGGGCGCCGCGCTGGACGGAGAGGCGTTTGAGCTTGCGGTCCTCGGATCCGGAAAGCGCCTCGCGCTGTCCGTTCACCGTGAAATCGACGCTCGACAGCGAGGACTTGATCGTGATCCTGCCCGTTTCCGGAGCGAGCGATGCCTGGACGTCCACCTCGGTCTGGCCGGGCTCCACGCGGAGCGCGAAGTCCCGTTTCAGGTAGCCGGGAGCGGTCACGCGGATGCGGAAGACCCTGCCGGAGACGAGTTCCGATGCGGGGAAGTCGGAGAACGGCACGTAGGTTCCGGAGCGCGCCTGGAAGAGTACTCTGCACTTCGGCGTGATGTCGCGCTTGATGCGTTCGTCGCTGATCATGAAGCCGAAGGTCACCGCCTTGGGGATGGGCTCGCCGAGCCGGTAGGAGAGCGCGAGCCCGCGCTTCCTCCCCTGCGCGCGCTGGACGACGAGGGGCTCGAGGTAGACGGAGTCCCATATGAGTTTGTTTCCCGATTGGATCTTGAGGCGATACCACCCAGGGGGCGCGTATACCGTGTCGGTCCTGCGCGCCTGCCGGGCCTTCGCCTTGGCGGGCGCCTTCGCGACGGGTTTCGAGGCGGGCTTAGCCTTGCCGGGCGCGAGTCCCTTGATCCACGGGACGAGCTCCGCCGCACGATCGTAGACGGCGGTCAGGACACCGGGGAAAGGGAGGGCGGTAACGCGCTTGATCTCGCCGCCCTTGTCGGAATAGAGCTGGATGGATACGGGGAGCTCGTCCTCGACGGAGGCGGGGAGCTCGAGGCTCACGGAGAGCTTCCCCCAGTCTGAGGGATCGATCCATTCGTGGTAGACGCCGGTGAGGAGGAGCGCGCCGACGGGCACGGCCGCGATGACGAGAATGACGATCGCTGCGGAGAGAAAGCGCTTCAAGGCCTTGCCCGGCCGCTTCTTGGGGACGAACTGCTTTTTGTTCATCATCGACAGGAGGCGCTCGTCCTCCTGGTAGACGTCCTCGCGCTTGAGGCGGCGCTCGAGGATGCGGATGACGGGGGCGAGGTCCTGGAAGCGGCGCTCCTTCCTGGGCTGGATCATCTTGCCGATGAGGCGGGAGATGGTCTTGTCCACTCTGGGATTGACCCTGCGCACTCTGACGTAGCGCCCCTTCTGGATGCTGTTGATGGTGTCGGGCGCGAAGTTTCCCGGGAAGGGTTTCTTGCCGGTCACCATCTCGTAGAGAACGACGCCCATCGCGTAGATGTCCGCGCACTTGTCCACCCCGCGGGTGTTCTCGAACTGCTCCGGCGGCATGTAGGAGGGCGTGCCCAGGGTCATGCCGTGGGTGGTGAGGGCGTCGCCGTCCTCCTCGCCCTCCTCGTACGCGGCGATCCCGAAGTCGACGAGCTTGACCTCGCCGGTGCGCGATATGAGCACGTTGGCCGGCTTGATGTCCCGGTGGATGACGCCCGAGTCGTGCGCGTACTTGAGGGCGCGGCAGATCTCGAGGAAGACGTTCATGGCGAGGGCCGAGGGCAGGGCGCGCTCGCGCTTGATGAGCTCGTCGAGGGAGAAGCCGTCCACGTACTCAAGGACGATGTAGTAGGAGTTCCCTTCTTTAAAATGGTCGTAAACCGTCACGATGTTGTCGTGCTTGAAGTCCATCATGATCTTGGCTTCGCGCTTGAACCGCTCGATGAACTGCGCGTTGCGGACCGTGAGCTTCTTGAGGATCACGGGGCGGTTCAGGGTCGGATGGACGGCCTTGTAGACCGCGCCCATGCCGCCTCTGGCGATAAGCCTCGAGATCTTGTATTTACCGATTGATTCTGGAGTATCAGCCATTCCGGCTCCCTCTCGCCCGTCGGGGCGCGCCGACCGCCGTCAGGAGGCGACGGCCGGCGTTTCCGGTGGCGGGCCTACCTGATGACCGTTTTGTTTACTTCGACGAAGTTGTCAGTGATGATCTGCGTGACCTCGGAGAGCTTCTCTTCCTCCACCTCGGGCGCCATCGCCTTCTTGAACTTCGCGATCTTCAGGATCGGACTCGTCTTCCTGACCGGGCCCTTGGAGAAGGCCGCGGGGGAATCGCTCTCGATGTCGGCCTCGAGGGAGCTCTCGCCCTCGCTCGCCGCGTCGGGGACGTCCTTGCGGAGCCCGATCGAAGAATATTCGCAAAGCCGCTTTCCGTCCACTAGGGGCCCGATGTTGATGAGGGAGCCCGAATAGGTCATGGCGAGGGCGCCGCGCTCCTCATCCTTCGCGAAGAAGTCGATTTCCTCCATGCCCTGAGAGGCGACCTCGTTCTCGAACGTCTCTTTCTTCTCGAGCCAGGCTGAGGCGAGCGCTTCGAGGCTCTCGTCGCCCTCGGGAAGCCCGGACGGCTTCATGAGCTGGCGGACGTGCTCTTGGATGAAGGGGTCCAACGAATCGAAAGTCTGTCCCATATTTCGCTCCTTGGGGCCGATTGGCCGGGATTATTATACCACGAAATTCGAGAAAGACCGGTATCCGGGAAAAAAGGCGATGGAGCGAAAAACGTTGAAAGCACCCGGAAAGGGATATATGATCTAGCCATGAACGAGACGACGGTGTTCAAGAGAAGCCAGCGCGCGCGGGAGGCTAGAGAGAGGAAGCTCTCCCTCCGCTTCAAGGACAGGTCGATGTTCCTCCCGAAGAAATTCCTCATAGGGAGGGGCTCGCACTGCGATATCGCGCTCCCCGACGACACCCTCGTCTCCAGGCGGCACGCGCTCATTGAGTTCTCCCAGGGCGAGTACACTATAAAGGACCTCGGGAGCACGAACGGGACCTTCGTGAACAACCGCCCCGTGCAGAAGGGCGAGAAACGCATACTCCGCGCGGGTGATATCATCATCATCGGCAAGACCGAGATGACCATCAACACGGCGGGTGGCGAATAGGGGAATACCATGGGAGAAAAAGAGTACGAGGGCCTGCCCGCCGAGATACGCAGGCAGATCGACCTCATGGCGGGCGAGGAGGGCGATGCTGGCGACGACGGCCTGCGCGAACGCCTCGCGGTCAACTGGAAGGCGAAATACGACCTCTTCACCGATCAGGCGAAGCTCCTGGGCATGGAGGAGAAAGAAGGCCTTCCGCCCGAGGACGGAAGAGGCCTGATCGCGCTCACGTATTCTGGATCGCTCCTGAGCCTCGGGCCGGACCAGAGCGGGGAGCGCTGGCTGGAGTACGCTTCCATCAAGCTCAGGACGGACGTCCCCGAGATCGTGTCCGGCAAGGGGGCCGCCCTCGCCTCGCCGCCCGAGAAGGATAAGCCCCTCGCTTTCTCCAAGGGCCCCATCAAGGCCACCTCGCAGGTCTACCGCATCGTGGTCTGCTCCCCCGACCTCGACGTCCACGAGCAGGACCGGCGGGTGCGCGAGGCCGCGATCTACATCACGAACGGCTTCATGAAATTGAACCGCGGGCTCTCCCAGGTGGAGGAACCCGGCGCGGACCAGTTCACCCTGAACGGGATGGCGCGCTACGTCGCCGGGAAGAACGGCCTCTCAATAGCGCAGACGAAGCAGCTCATCGACGATTTCTTCGCTACCGCCGAATCGGGCCTCCTCCTCGGGGAGCGAGTCTCGATGGGCCGGGTCGGGCACATGTCCCTCAAGGTGCTCGCGGCGAGGAAGGCCCGGGTCATGAAAAATCCGCAGACCCAGGCGGAGATCCTCGTGCCCGCGAAGCCGGAGACGGCTGCGCCCCGCATGGTCTTCTCCACTTCCCTCAAGGAGAAGGCCTCCCAGGTAGATACCTCCATGCTCGGACCGAGCGAGGATGCCGAAGAGGAGTGACGCCTCCTCTCGGCCGCGATGGACGGGAGGGGCCTTCGGGCGCCTCCCGTTTTCCATGAGGAGGCGGTGACCGTTTCGCCCGGCATCACCTGATTTAGAAAAAGGCGCTTGACTTCACAGGGCAGGCGCCGCCATCCTGTACGGCGGAAAAAGCATCATTGTATAAACGAGGTATCGACTATGACGCATCGCCAGGATGGGATCCTCAGGATCCCTCGCCACGCGCTCACCGTCCTGTACGTCCTGCTCGCAATCGCGTATTTTTTCGCTCGAGCGAACGGCCCCAAGCCCCTGTACCTCGCCATGAAGGCCCTTCCCCTCGCGCTCCTCGTGCTGAACTCGCCGTGGAAGGGGCGGTACCGGAGGCTCGTGGCGGCCGGGCTCGCTTGCTCGATCATAGGGGATGTGCTCCTTGAGACGCCGCTCAAGCTCATCGGGATCGCCGCATTCCTCGGGGCGAACGCGCTCTATATCGTCGCCTTCACGGGCAAGTCGAGGAAACCGGCCCTCCTGCCCTGCGCCGCCTCTTATTCCTACGGGATAGCGGGTTTCTGCCTCCTCAATCCATTTAAGGCGAAATTGGCCATCCCGGCCATCGTCTACATGTTCGTGATCACTACCATGCTCTGGCGGGCCTGGGCGCAGAGCGGGCACGGGAGACGCGAGCGGACGGCCTTCGCGGGAGCGCTCCTCTTCGTGGCGAGCGATACGATCCTGGGCTACAAGTGGTTCGCGGGGGATTTCCCCTTCGCGTCCCTCATCCTCATGATCGCGTATTGGGCGGGACAGTACTGCATATTCCTCTCCGCCGCGGGAAGCGGCGAGGAACGCCGCGAGGTAATCCCGGAGGGGGCCGCGATCGTTCCCGCGGACGGGGGAAGCGGGTCGAGCGATGCCCGAATCGGCGCCTGAGGGAAGCGCTGGACCGGAGTCGGTCCAAACTTGAGGCGATCGCGTGGATGGCCATGAGCGGCATGCGGCGCCATCAATGCGATGGAAATCGGATAAGCGAAAATGAAAAGGGCCGCCCTCGAGGGCGGCCCCTTTTTTTTGGACATCGATACGCGATGGCTTCTAAAAGCCATCGATCAGCCGACCAATCAAGCGCTTTCGCTCGGCTGACGGCCGCTCAAGCTCGGGCGATCACTCCGGGAGCCGCCTCACCGCGCCCGTGTCCGCGCTGGACGTGAGGTGGGCGTAGATCTTGAGCGCGTCGGAGATCTCGCGGCCGCGGCCGCGGGGCTTGAAAGCTTCCTTACCGAAGGCTTCCTCTTCCTTGCGGCGCTTGGCGAACTCGTCGGTGGAGACCTCCGCCTTGATGGTACGGGCCTTGATATCGATGCTTATCTTGTCGCCGTCCTTGAGAAGGCCGATGGCGCCGCCCTCGGCCGCCTCCGGAGAGACGTGGCCGATGGAGAGGCCGGCGGTGCCGCCCGAGAAGCGGCCGTCGGTGACGAGGGCGCATTCCTTCCCGAGGTGCATGCTCTTGATGTAGGAGGTGGGATAGAGCATCTCCTGCATGCCGGGGCCGCCCTTGGGGCCCTCGTAGCGGATCACCACCACGTCGCCCGCCTTGATCTTCCCGCCGAGGATGCCCTCGCAGGCCGCCTCCTGGGAGAAGAAGACCTTGGCCGTTCCCGTGAATTTGAAGATCGAGGGGTCCACGCCCGCGGTCTTCACGATGCAGCCGCGCTCGGCGATGTTGCCGAAGAGTACCGCGAGGCCGCCGTCGGGGTAGTAGCAGTGGGGGACGTCGCGGATGCAGCCCTTCTCCCGGTCGAGGTCCATGGAGGGATATGAGACGGACTGCGAGGCGAGCTCGAGGTTGCGCTTCCCGGCGGGGGCGGAGAGGTAGAAGGACTTGGCTTCCGCCGAGCAGGAAGGCGACCTGGGGTCCCAGGCGGCGAGGGCGTCCTTGAGGCTGAGCCCGTCGACGCGCTTCACGGAATGGTCCATGAGCCCGGCGCGGTCCAGCTCCGCGAGGATGCCGTGGATGCCGCCCGCGCGGTTCACGTCCTCCACGTGGTAGGCGCAGGAGGGCGCGACCTTGCAGATGCAGGGGATCTTCCGGGAGAGGGCGTCGATGTCCGCCATGGTGAAGTCCGCCTTGGCCTCCCGCGCGACGGCGAGGAGGTGGAGGACCGTGTTGGTGGAGCCGCCCATTGCGATGTCCAGGGACATGGCGTTACGGAATGCCGCCTTGGTGGCGATGGAACGAGGGAGGACGGAGGTATCGCCCTTTCCGTAATAGGCGTCCACCATCTCAACGATCCGCTCCGCGGCCTTCTCGAAGAGCCTCATGCGGTTGGCGTGGGTGGCGACGATGGTGCCGTTGCCGGGCAGGGCCATGCCCAGGGCCTCGGTGAGGCAGTTCATGGAATTGGCCGTGAACATGCCGGAGCAGGAGCCGCAGGTGGGGCAGGCAGCGGCCTCGACGGCTGCGACCTCATCGTCGCTCACGGAGGCGTCCGCGCCCTGGACCATGGCGTCGATGAGGTCGTAGCGCTTGTCCCCGCGGACGCCGGCCTCCATGGGGCCGCCCGAGACGAAGAT
>CAZIEI010000014.1:0-13378 GCA_964538705.1 uncultured Spirochaetales bacterium
CGCCAGGGATGGAGCACGCGCGCGATCGTCGCGCCCCCGCGACGATCGATAGAGAGGGCTTTCGCGTGGCGGAGGGCCGGTCCCTCCGCTTCCGCCGTGCCGGCGAGGAGGGCCATGGAGAGAAAAAGGAATGAGGCCGCGTTACGCGCGGCGCCGGCTCTTTGCATGTTCCTCGTCCGCGGGGGGGGGATCGCGGCCGCCGCTCGCGGGCGCCGCCCGGAAAATGGTAATCCGGATGCGCCCGAGGCGGCAAGGGTGCCGCATCCGCGGAAAGGGCCGCCCGGCCTTTACAAAGCATTTCCCCGCCGGCACAATGGCCGCGCGAGGAGGCCCCGCCCGGTGTACGCAAGGGAGATACAGAGTCCGCCCAGGTTCCTCGTGGAGGACGGAGCGTTCTCCTACGGGTCGTTCGACGCCCCGTTCGAACGCGCGAACGTCCTCGACGCGAGGCGGGTGTTCCATTATCCGCTTCCCCGGTTCGTGAAAGGCCTCCGGGTCAAGGAGTCGCAGACCTTCCAGCTCTGCGCGGACGACTACTTCGTCTACGTCGACCTTTACGACGCCAAGCTCTTCACGCTGGTATACGTGAACGTCATGGACCGCGCCTCGAGGAGGCGCTTCAGCTATTGGCGGTTCATGCCGGGGAGCAGGCTCTCCATTCCCGACAGTCTCATGGATTCCCATACGCGTTTTTCCCGCGGGCCCTTCGACATAGACCTCAGGCCTCGGCTCGTGGACGGTTACGTGTCCCTCCGCGCGAGCATCGACGGGTATCCCGGCCGCCCGAACCTCGATTTCCGCGTCAGGATGGACCGCGGGCCAGCGGCCGGGAATTCTTTGGTGTCCGTCATCCCTGTCGGCCTAAATCGCGCGATATACTCGTACCGGGCGCCCGGACCGATCGAGGGCTCCATACGCGTCGGGGACAAGATTAGGTCGATCAGCGGACGGGCGTACGGCATGTTCACCGACCAGAAGGGATATTTCCCGTACCTCAGCTTCCTCGATTGGGCGGCGGGCATGGGACGGACCGAGGAGGGGCGCTTCGTCGCCTTCAGCCTCACGGACAACCACCTTCCCGGGCAGGACAGGCTCAACGAGAACGGGGTCTGGACGGACGGGAAGCTGTATCCGCTCCCGGCCATCAGGATCACCCGGCCCCTCGGACCCGAGGGCGAGTGGATTATCCAGGACGTGGAGGGCATGGTGGACCTGTCCTTCGTCCCCGAGGCCAGGAATTCGGTCCATGTCAACGCGATATTCGCGGAGAGCGATTATCACGGGCCCTTCGGGCGCTACGAGGGCTGGATCATGACCCCTGAAGGCGAGAAGATCAGGGTGGACGGCCTGTACGGCATGGGCAAGATGAAACGATTGCGGGCCTGAGCCCGCGCTCGGCGGGAGGATATGGCAAAGTCGAAGACGCTCTACGAGCCCGGCGAGCTCGACCGGACCAGGAAGAACCTCGGCGACCTCGATCCGGAGGAAGCCCGCCGCGTCGCGAAGATCCTCGGCGGCGAGGTCGGGGTCGAGCGTTCTCCCGACGAGCCCGCTCCCCGCAAGCGCCGCGATCTTCAGCGGCCCGGGGACGTGGAGTTCCAGGACGAACGCTCCGCTTCGCGGCTCGAGAAGTCCGGCCACGCGTCGAGCGCCGGACAGGAGCGGCGCCAGCCCGATGCCGCGAAGGAAGACGAGGGGCTCGCTCGCGAGGCGACCCTGGCCTACGGCCAGCGCCTCAAGATGGATTTCCTCTGTTCTCAGCCGGATTTCCTCATCAAGACGCAGGGCCAGGTGGTGGCTTCGTTTTTCTCGTTCCTGCCCGGTCTCAAGGACGGCGTCAATCCCTTCTTCCTCATGGACATCGTCCCGGAGACCTTCAAGCATCTCGAGGCGCTCCAACGCGCCGCCCGGCTCCTCTATCCGGCGAAAAGAGCGGACGTACGTGAACGACTCAAAGCCGTTCCCGCCTATCTCAGGGTCATGGAGATCCTCGTATCCGTCGACCTCGAGGAGATCTCGCGGGAGCTCCTGGTCCTCCAGCGCAATCCCCGTTCCATCGAGCTTCCCATGCTGGCTTCGCTCGTCCGCCTCGTCTTCTATCCCATCGTGAGGCTCAAGGACGCGCACGAGGGCTTCGTGCTCAAGGAAGCCGTGGAGCGCGCGTTCCGCTCGGTCCCCGAGGTCGATCCCGAGTCCCAGAAGCGGCTCGCCGAGGCGAGGGAGGCCCTGCTCGACGAGCTCGATTACCTCTTCGCGAACGTCGCCTACCGCTGGTACCCCCTCCTCATGCGCCTCTGCGGAAGGAAGAGGCGGACCTTCTCCGAATTCTACGAATACGACGAAGGGAAGATACTCGCCTTCATGGCTCTCAGGCGCGAGGACGTGCTTCCGTCCGTCGTCCTCGTGTCGGATAAGCATCTCGATTCGATCGACGCCAAGGCGGAGCCCACCGTTCCGGACAAGGCGGGCGCCTCGGGCGAGGCCGCGGCGGGCGGGCCTGAAGCCGCGGCGCCGGCGCAGGACGAGGGGGCCGCCCCCGAGGACGCCTCCCCCGCTCTCGTCTCCCTGCCGACTGAGGGAACCGTCGCCGGAGACGGCGGAGCCGCCGAGGCGATACGGCGGGCGCTTGAGATCGGAACGGCATCCGCTGGAAACGAGGAGGAGCGGAAGGAAGAACCCGTGATCCTCATCGGTTCCGAGAAGGCACCCGCGTCGCGCGACGCGACCCCCCGGACCGTCCGCAACGGCCTCGCCGTGCTCGAAACGATTTTTCCGGAATCGGGCTTCTCGCGCTGGGAGGAGCATCCCGACGTCTATCCCTACTTCAACAAGCTCTATTCGCTTCCCAAGGGCAGCGACCTCATAGCGCCGAGCGATCCCCTCCTCCAGGTGATCGTGCTCGCGTACGTCCTCAACGACCTCTTCCACGGCTTCAGGAGCGTGCGCTGGGGCCTCGCGCAGGACGGCGAGACCGTGGACCTGAGCGAGGGGGTGAACGGCATCCTCAGCGATTGGATCAGCCCCTGCGACGAGGTCATTCCCAAGCGCTATCTGCCCCTCCTCTCGGAGTACTGCCGCCTCCTCGAGACCGAGCGCGAGTCGCAGAATTCCACCTTCGCCGCCAAGCGCGACGCGGATCTCCTCTTCTATAAGAAGCGCTATTTCCTCCCCTACACGAAAGGGACGATCTTCTCGGGACTCCAGACCTCCCGCGACCGGGACTTAAAGCCCCTCTACAAGATGTCGCCGCTCATGAAACGCTACCTCGGCATCGCGGCGCGGGACCTCGAGCGCTCGATCGAGTCGCGCAAGGAGGGCGGGAGCTATTCCTGCGTCGCCATGGGAAATCCCTTCGATCTCGTACACGTCGAGGTCGACAATCTCGCCATCGACAGGCTCCGCGCGCTCCTCAAGCACGAGGGCCCCTCGCCCAAGAAGCTCACCAACGCCGTGCTCGTCTATTACGCGCTCAGCATCCTCGAGGTCCTCGACTACCTCGTGAACTCGCCCACGAGCTGGGCGTATCGCGAGGAACGCATCCTCCCGTACCGCTCTCTCGAGGAAAGCCAGGGCATCAGGCTCGGCGCCGAGCTCGACGCGGAGAAGGCCTTCCAACGGTACCTGGACAGGCTCATCGAGGCCAAGAAGAAGGCCGCCGCCTACGCGAAACAGGCCAAGCAGGCCCCCGCGCGATCCCCGGCCCCGGAATCCGCTCCTCCCTCAATGGGAGGGAGTCCGCCTTCCACAGGAGAGAAAACGCCCTCCGCGGGAACGGCTTCGCCTTCGCCCGGCGCGAACGAGGCATGAGCTTCGGCGACATCCTGAACGAATGGGAGGGCATGAAGCGCGAGGAGCGCGAGCGCAAGTCCGCTTCCCCCGCCCCCCTTCGTCCCGCGCGTTCCAACGCCGACGAGGAATTCATCGCGTACATGAACCGACACGGCGTCGGCGACAAGGACGCTGACCTGGACCGTGAGGCCTCCGAGGAGGAGCGGCGTCGTAACGACGCCGAGCGCCTCCGCAGGATGAGGCCGGAGGCGAGCGTCGATCTCCACGGTCTCACCGAAGTGGAGGCGCTCGGCCGACTGGAAGCCTTCCTCGAGGGGTGCCGGCGTTCCGGTTTCAGGAAGGTTCTCGTCGTCCACGGGAAAGGCCTCCATTCCGAGGCCGAACCCGTGCTCGCGCGGGCCGTGGCGCGGTTCCTGGAACGGTATCCGGCCGCCGGCCGGACCGGACGCGCTGATAAGCGTGACGGGGGCTCTGGCGCCACCTGGGTCATCCTCAGGGAATGATGTTCCGCGGCCCTTGCCCGGACGAGGCTGCCTCAGTACCTTCATTACCATGCGGATCAAGCTAGATCGCGGCGCGCCGGCCGCTCTGCGCGCCTCGCTCCTGGCCATGGGCCGGGGCAGGGTGGAATCCGCCGTCGAAGAACTCCGTTCGCTGGTCTCGGATCTCCCGGTATCCAAGAGGGGCGCGCTTTCGCTTTCGCTCTACTGGCTCGGGATCGGTCTGCTCCGCGATGGACACAAGGCGGCGGCGTTGAGGTCCATCGCCTCGTCCCAGCGGCTCGTGAAGCGCGGCCATGCCAGGTCCCTGTACCTGCGATTCTCGAACGCTTATGGCATGCCGCGGCTCGCGAACGAACGCGAGGACGACAGGGCCGCGTTTCAATCCGTGCAGATAGCCCGCTACCTTTCCAGGCGGCCTCGCCGTTCTTTCGCCTCCTCCTGTGAGCGCGATGCGATCCTCGACCTCATAGAGGACGCGTGGAAGGGGCTCGAGCGGATGGGTGCCCTGAAAGGGAAGGGGCCGGAAGAAAAACTCGCGCATTTCAGGGCGGTGAAGATCGTTTTTCCCATGCGTGGTCCGGAACGGGCCTTCGAGATGCCGGATATTTGCGTGGATTTCCGTTCAGGCAGACGGGTTCCTGCTGAAGGCTCCTGTCCCTGCGGATCCGGGCTCGCCTATTCCCGGTGCTGCGGGCGTAAAGCGTCCTTATGCGAGGCCGAACGGGGATATTTATAGCTTGACGATGGGCTGATCCGCGCTTTTCGTCGTTTTCCCGAATTTGGCTCAATTCCACACAATAACTCGATGTTTTTTTGGCTCTGTGTGGGAATGACTCAATATATTTATAAGCTGCACATCAAGCATCTTTTTCCATGACGCGTTTGCTTTTCCCGTATTTCTCCTAAGTAATTATTAATTAACAATTTATTAGTCCTTCATCCCACATAGATTTTTTAGTAAAAACGATTCTGCCCGCCTGGCATGGATGTTGCAATAACTCAGGTGGGGGTACACAGATGAAAGCGCAGAGACTGCACAGAAGTACCGGCTCACAGGTCAATGAGGAGAATGTTCTCTCAATGTACCTGAAGGAGATCAACCGGATTCCGTTGCTCACCCGCCAGGAAGAAGACAGCTACGCTCGCAAGGCCGCGGCCGGAGACAAGTCCGCCAAAGACATGCTCGTGAAGTCCAACCTTCGGTTCGTGGTCAACGTCGCCAAGAAATACCAGAACCAGGGCATTCCCCTCTCCGACCTCATTTCCGAGGGGAACATCGGGCTCATCAACGCCATCGAGCGCTACGACGTAGACAAGGGCTACCACTTCATCTCTTACGCGGTGTGGTGGATACGCCAGGCCATACTCAAAGCGATCTGCGAGAAATCCAGGCTCATCCGCCTGCCGCTGAATCGCGCTAATGAGCTCGTCCAGATCGAGAAGGCTCGCAAGCTGGTCAAGCAGGGCCAGGGCGACAATGCCGAGATCTCCGAAATAGCCGCCATGCTCAATATGGACCGATCCCTCGTGGCGGAGCTCACGAGCATTTCCAGGGACCTCGTTTCGCTCGAGTCTCCCGTGTACATGGAAAAGGATTCCTCTGTGATCGGCGACTTCGTGGAGTCCGAGGGCCACGTGAGCCCCGAGGATTACGCGGTGGAGCAGAACCTCAGGTCCGACATCGACGCCGTCCTCAGGACCCTCTCCGAGAAGGAAGCCGAGATCATCCGCTCCCGATACGGCCTCAACGGAAGGCACGCCCAGTCACTCAAGGAAATCGGCGACCGGTTCAGGCTCACCAAGGAGCGCATCCGCCAGATCGAGAAGAAGGCCTTGAAGCGCCTCCAGCATCCCGCTCGCATGGAGATGCTCTCGAGCTACGTGGCCTGATCGGGATCCGCTTTAGAAGTCGAGATACTCGTGGTATAATGGGCCTTTCGGAGGCCCATTATGCCATGTAATCCTATCATCGTTTCAAAACGTCCTTTATCGATCCCCGCCCGCGTCATGTTCTCCTTCCTCGCCGCGTCCATCCTCGGCTTCTCCTGCGCGCCCCGGAAACAAGCGGATCAAGCGCCCGCAGCGGCCCCGCTCTCGGCGGCCGTCGGCGGGACCGTCACCTTTCTCGAGGGCAAGGCCTTTGTCTCGAACGGAGGGAAGGAGAATCGGCTCGAGATCGGCTCGACCGTGGTGGAGGCCGATACGGTGAGGACCGCCAAGGGATCGAGCTGCGAGCTTTCGTTCCCCGGTATCGGCCGTATCATGATCAAGTCCGATTCGGTCGTCCAGCTCGCGCGGCTCGATTTGATCGAGCGCAGGGCGCAGGTCGCGGCCAAGAAGGGCGGCATGCTGGCAAAGGTCCAGAAGCTCGCCGGTCGCGATGCGTTCACGGTGAGGACGGCCGGAGTGGCCTGCGGCGTCCGGGGGACGGCTTTCTCCGTTACCGTCGACAAGACCGGAACGAATGTATCCGTCGTCGACGGACGCGTCGCCCTTTTCCCCGACGCGCTCATCGAAAGCGGAGTCTATGATCCCGTCGCCGGGGAAGCGGCCCTCGGCGATGCCGCCGAGACCGCGCTGGAGGCGTTTCCCCAGCTCGAGCCGGGCCAGGCTGCGTATTGCGTCGCCGCCGATTTCACGGCGATCGGGAATGATGTCGTCGAGGGCGCTCAGGAAGCGGACGCGGATATCCCCGCGATCCTCGGCGAGGCGGCCGCGGCCACGACCGTGGAACGGAAGCCCGTCTCGGAGTCCGATCAGAAGGCCATTGAGGAATTCAAAGCGAGGCCCGAACCTAAGGAGCCCGAATACCTCATGTCCGCTTCCCCTATTATCCGCTCCACGGCGAGTGGCGGGGTCGGAACCAAATGGCCGGTGGACCAGTTCTGGGATCGAGAGGAGGTCGATGCGGCTTCCCTGCCCGCGCTCGAACTCGTTCCGTGGATGTATTTTCAGGATAGCGGCGGCGAAGGAGCCGCGGCGCAAGACGGACCGAATATCAAGATCGACGTGAAAAAGCCGGTGATGGACAAGATCTGGAGCGTTCAGATGATCATGCCGCGGGTGACGCTCGTGAAGGGAAGGGCGTACCGCATCAGCCTCGTGGCCTGGGCGGACGCTCCCCATCGAGCGGATGCCGTGGTCGCCGAGCCTGAATTGGACATCGACGGGGACGGAATGCTGTACACCGCTATGAACGGATACCAGGACTTCAATCTCGGGACGTCGCCTGAACGGTTCATTCAGTATTTCTATTATCACTTCGACACGCGGAGCGGATTCACGCCCGCCTTCCATTTCGGCACCGATGCGGGAACGGTCTGGCTCCGGGAATTCAAGGTCGAGGAGGTCGCGCTTCCCGGCGCCTACGACGAGACCTTGAGCGACGGCAGAGTCGGAACGGGCATGCCCTTCAACGCCAATTTTTCTCGCGGCCTCCTTGGATGGAGGGGATTCTCCTTTGATGGGTCGCGCCTCGGAGGGTTTACCTCTCGCGACGGCGTCATGCGCTTCGAGCAGGACGCGCCCCTCGAGCCACTCTGGCACGCCCAGCTCACCTCGTGGACCGGTATCCCGCTCAAGAAAGGACATCGCTACCAGCTGGAGTTCTCCATGAGGGCGGAAGCGCGGGCCGGATCCAAATCGCCGGGGTTCATGGAATTCTACCTGTGCGAATTCGATACCGACGTGAACGGCGACGGCGACAAGTGGACGATGGCGTCGCCATGGATGATGGCTTCGTTCTCCCCCGAGTGGACGAGGTATCGCGTGGACTTCCCCGCTTACCTGGACCTGGAACGGGCGCGGCTCACGTTCGGCCTCGGAGGCGTCGATCGGTGGATCGAGCTGGACGACATCGTGTTCCGTCCGGCGGAGTGATGGACGGTTCAGCCGAGAGAGTGGTTGGAGCCGACGCGCTGCGACGCAAACGATAGGTACGACGAGCATGAAAAAGCCCCGGGATTCCCCGGGGCTTTTTCTATCGCTCGGCTCGTCGTTCAGGGAAGGAGCTTCGCGTTGCCGAAGTACTGGGCGCTCTGGTAGTTGTTGTTCGTCTTATTCGCCCAATCCTTTATGCCTGAGCGGACGCCCTTGCCCGTGCCGTCGTCGTTGGTCTGGAAATCGAAACCGACGACCGTTCCGGCCTTCGGGGCGCCGAGGGTGAAGGGGATGGCGACCGTGATGTTGTAGCCGCCGTCCACGATCTTCACGCCGGATTTGAATTCGGACAGCTTGGCGCCGGTTCCGCCCGAGGTCGCGTTCTTGTAATTGACGCGGTACTGGGCCACACCGGGGGGATAGGATCCCTTCTTCGAGTTCTTCTCGTCGATGTAGACCTCGATGGAATCCTGTTCCCAGGGGTTGGGGCTCTTGTCGCTGAGCACGGCGTCCTTGACCTCGATGAACACGTAGAGGTACTTGTCGTCCCAGGCGAGGCGGCCCTTGGCGTGAGCCTGGGTCGCGTCTCCGACGGCGATCATGCCGGTCTCGATCACCTGCGCCTTGGCGAAGACGGGATCCATGGTGCCGTCAATGGCGGCGGGCGTGCCGCGAACAGCCTCGACCATCGGTCCCGAGGGAGCCGCTGGTGCGGCGGCGGCCGGGGCTGGCGCGGGTTTTTCCGCGGGCTTGGCGGTGGACGTGCAAGAGAACGCCGCGAGCGCCGCGAGGCATACGAGAGCGATGAACAGAACCTTCTTCATTCGAGCCTCCTTAGGATATTTGAAACTCCGAATTGTAGGGCTAGGTTAATTTTATTGTCAAGAAAAATATCGATCAGTGATTGACGAAGGCGAATGCCTTAAATGATGATTTTCGCTATATCTATACATTAAATGGAATTAAATAATCTGATAGAATATAAATGTAAAGTGACAAGCCGGGAAAACAATATCTTGCGATATGACATACTCAGGTAATGTTCTTGTGAGTCAGTATTTCATAAGGTAAAATTGAAGGAGAAAGAACCAATTGGAGTGTTTATGAAAAAGTCATTTCGTCGCATTACACCCATCCTTTGCTGTGTGATGTTCTCCATAGCTTTCGCATCCGCTGAGGAATCGGCGTATTTCTCATTCGCTCCTTTCGCCCTCGTTCCGTTGGGCCAGGACGCGGAAATCTTCGACTTCGGACTCGGGGGGAGTGTCGCCGGGCACTTCCCTTTGGGCTTCGCCGATCTCGAGGCCACCGTCGGGCTCGATTACCAGAACGCGTTTCTGAAGGCCGGCGCTGGAAATCTCTCCATCATCAGGGCGATGGGCGGGGGCAACTGGACTTTCCTCCGGGGCGGTGCGTTCTCCGCCGGACTCTGGGCGCGCGGTGGCGCGTACATGGCTATGTACGAAACGAGCGATCCCCTGTTCAACCCCGCGGCGGCGGCGGGATTGCGGTTCGACCTGCGCATCGCGAAAGGCGTAAGCCTCGCCCTCGAGCCGGGTTATGATATGTGCTTCGCGATGGGCGAGAGCGGGCTGAGCACGCTCCTCTCCGGGTTTACCGCGGGAGCAAGGGTGTTCATCGAGCCCTCGAAGGCCGTGCTGGGAACGCGGCAGCCCAAGCTCAGGATCGAACCGCCCGTTTTCCAGCAAGTATTCCCCGTCTCGTACAAGTACTATGACAAGAACCCCCTCGGAACCGTGAGGATCGTGAACGACGAAGCAGGAACCATCACCGACGTCAAGGTCGGGTTCATCGTGCCGAGCTACATGCAGGGAGAGACGACGATCGCATCCATCTCGCGCATGCGGAAGGGCGAAGCGGTCGAGGTGCCCATCACCGCCCTGTTCGACAACGAGGTGCTCAGGATAACGGAGCCCGATACCGTCCAGGCCCAGATCCGCGTCACGTACGCGTCGGGGAAGGACGGGCTTAGGGTCGAGCAGACGGCTTCTCTCAGGATTTACGGCCGGAACACGATCGTCTGGGACGATGACCGCCGCGCCGCCGCCTTCGTGACCGCCAACGATCCCACGGTGAAAAAATTCGCGAGCAACGCCGTCTCGTCCATCGGGCCGGTTTCCGTCGGACAGTTCACCGAGCCCGTGAGGAACGCCGTGGCCCTCGCCTCGGCTATCAAGCTGTACGGCGTCGCGTACAAGATAGACCCCTCGTCGAGTTATCAGGAATTGAGCAAGGCCGGGAATGCGCCGGATTACCTCCAGTTTCCCGTCCAGACGCTCGATTACCGGACCGGGGATTGCGACGACATGTCGATCCTCTTCACCGCCATGCTGGAATCCGTCGGGGTCGAGGCGGCCTTCGTCACGGTTCCGGGCCATATTTTCACGGCCTTCAAGGTCGGCCTCCCCATGGACGAGGCCGAGAAGCTCTTCAGCAATTCGGGCGACCTGATCGCCGACGCTGACCGCCAGGCCTGGATGCCCATCGAGACTACCGTCCTCGACAAGGGATTCCTCGCGGCGTGGACCGCGGGCGCTAAGCATTGGCGCGAGTCCGAGGCGATGAAGGCGGGGAAGCTCCTCGTGATCCGCGAGGCTTGGAAGCTCTACGAGGCGACCTGGTTCGGGGGTACCGAGCAGCAATCCCTAATTGCTAAATTCCCGAAGTCCGCCGACATATCGAGGGTCTACAAGGCCGCGATCAGGCAGGCGGCGGATCGGGAGCTGGCCCCCTTCGTCGACGACCTGGGGAAGAAAATCAAGGCCAAGCCGACGGGAAACCTTTATAACCGCCTCGGCGTGGCCTACGCCCGCTTCGGGCTCCTCGAGGAAGCGGAAGCGGAATTCAAACGGGCTATCGATCTCGGGAATTCCCAGGGTGCCCTCAACCTCGGGCATCTGCAATACCTCCGCGGCGACTACAAAGGCGCTATGGCCAGCTACGAACGCGCCCTCGCGAAGGATCCTGAGAGCGCCGTGATCCTCGTAGCCCTGGCCAGGGCGAGGTTCGAGCTCGAGGAATGGGGCGCGGCCAAGAAGCTCTACGAGAAGGCACAGGCGGCCGATGCCCGGTACGCCAAGCAATACGCCTACCTGGGAGGCGCGTCGTCCGCCACGGCCCGCGCCACGGACCAGCGGACGAGGCAGGAAATCGGTTGGGACCAGTGGGGAGAATGAGGGGGAATATCGAATGAGAGGCGTCAAGTTTTTTTTAGTAGTAGCGGCTATCGCGGCTTTGTCCGGGTGCGATGATACCCTCACTCCCGTGATGCGGGAGGAAATTCGCATCGCGCAGCTCATCGATAGGACGCTCACCGTGCTCCCCTCGTTGAACGGCACCGTCACGCCCTCCGGTGAACGAGCGATCAAGGATGGAGAGCCGCTCAACCTGATAGCGAGTCCTGGAAACGGCTACACGTTCCAGCGTTGGGAGAAATTGGCCGGCGATGGAACCGTGACGTTCGATGACGCGCTCAATCCCGCGACGACGGTCAGGCTCACTGATGGAAACGCCGTGATCCAGGCGGTCATCTCCGACGTTCAGTGGCAACTGACCGTCACGGCTGATGCCCATGGATCGGCGAGCCCTTCGGGGACTCGGAACGTCTGGAACGGCGTGCCTCTGCAATTGCATACGGAGCCTTACGCTACGTATAAATTCTTGAATTGGACTAGAACAGCGGGAGCGGGCAGCGTTTCATTCTCCAACTCGACAGATCCGAACGCGACCGTGACTCTCACTGGCGGAAACGCGACCATACAGGCGAACTTCACGAAAGCCGCGGTGACGCTCCAGGAAGTCGGGTCCCGGCAGTTCGACAATAATACCACCTTCCCGAACGAAGCCGTCGATATCCATTTCTCGGCGGGGTATTTGTACGTTTACGGACGGAGATCAGATTACGATAGCGTGATCAGGCGGTTCAACGTCGTGAACCCCGCCGCGCCCTCTACTTCGGGCTATGACTACCGCTATATCTATGGGGAAGCGGCAGCACTTGAAGGCGATGACACCTATCTCTTCGCCATGGAGAACGACGATACTACGGAACCCCATGCGGTCCTGAGGATGCCTATCGCTTCCTTTGGTCCCAGCGTTTCCATCAGTACCTACGCCACAACCGGAAATGCGAGGGACCTGTCCATCCAGTCCGAAGGCGACCTGTATGTATGGGCAGGCACTCCAACAAAAGTCTTCGGCTTGGTAAAATCCTCGTTTGCCGAAACTTATTATGGTGCTCCCGAGACGGATACCGAGTTTGGGTCCATCAAGAGGACTCCTTGGGGATTCTTCGCGATACAGGATGATAATGGCGCCGGCGAACTGTGCGGATTTGACGTCGATGCCATGTCGGGCGCGACCCCGACCGCTAATTATACGATTACCGCTTATGGCGGAGGGGACATGGATCCGGGCTGGGCGGGACGGATAGCCACTCAAGTGGATAAGGAGCTCATCGCCATTCCGATGTACGATCCTGATAACGATCCGGAAGACTGCGTGAAAATATTCACGTCGGACAGCCCCAGCGTCTCTTGGGTGGGCACGGCGGGCCTGCCCGGCAGGTCTAAGCAGATCCATTATGACGAAGCGTATATCTTCGTCGCGGGATACAGCGGGACTTCCGCCTATATCTATGTGATAGACGCTTCCGTCCCGTCGGAAGCCCAAGTCATGATGAGCCATCAGATCATAGGTTTCGAGTGGGTGGACGCTGTCTACCTCAACGGCACCACCCTCTACGCGATCGTGGATTCCACGGCCGCGGCTAAGCCTACCTTAAAAATCTACAACGTCGTCGAGCAGTGAAAGACTGAGGACCATCGAGGGCGATCACGCGGCGGTCGCCCTCGATGACGTCTCGCCGGAATCCGGATCAACGCGCCGCCGTGATCCGCTCGATGAACCGGCTCACCGCGACTGCCTCCCCCTCGTCCACCCAATGGCCTCCGTCGAAGGAGTGTAATTCCACGTCCATGCCCTGCCTCGCGAGGAGGTCGCGGAGCGCGACGCCCGCGTTGTACGGCAGGAGGGGATCCGCGGTTCCGTGACCCATGAAGACGGGAACGCGGGGAGGCGGCGAGAGGAGGGGCGCGAGACGCTTTTCAGCGAAGAGAGCCGAGGAGAGGAGGATTATGCCAGCGCAGGGCCTTGAGAGCCCCGCGAGGAGCGCCCCCAGCACGGCG
>CAZIEI010000014.1:13388-38413 GCA_964538705.1 uncultured Spirochaetales bacterium
CCTGGGAGAAGCCGCCTAAGAAGAGCCGCTCGCCCGCGAGTCCGAGGGCGTCGAGATCTTGGAGGAGCGCTCGGAGGGCCTCGTCGATCGAGGGGGAGTCGTAGCCCGGAAGATCGCGCCAGAGCGTTCCCGAAAGGGCATTCTGGGCCTCCTCAGGATCGGAGGGGAACCAGGCGCGGGCATCCTGGAAAAGCTCCACGGGAGCCTCCGGGAAATGGAAGGCGTAGCGGCCCTCCGGGTCGATGGAGGGAGCGATGCCCGCGAGGTCCCGCGCGTTGGCGCCGAATCCGTGGAGGAGCGCGACATGCGTCTCCGCGTTACGTTCCCCCGTATGGAGCCATCTCAACCGGCCCATGGCTTTCCTCCTCGCGCTCGCCTTATAACGGCCTGCCGGCCGCTCCGGATCGGAATGTATCCGGAAATCCCGATTTCGTCTTGACCTCGACGGCCTTCGGAGGGAAACTAGCGGGGCGATGGTCGAAAAGTCACGACAGACCCTGAAAGCGAAATCCCGATCACGGTACGCTGACCCGAGCTTCGACGCCCTCGAGCGTCGGCTCGCGGAGATGGCCGCCGCGGGGGCCGTGCGGGCGGAGAAGGCGGCGTATCTCGAAAATATCTTCGTGGAACGGAACCGCGCCATCCTGAACGGGGGCTCGGCCGGCCTCGATCCGGCTTGCGTCGAATCGACCTTCCTCCTGCCTCGCAAGGACCTCCATCGCTTCATCGTGGAGAATTGGATCGACCATATTTTCCTCTCCGATCTCCGGCCGCGACTTGCCAGGTCCATCTTCCTCTTCGGGCTCGGGCGCCTCTTCTCCTCCTACAACGACCTCGGCGCCCAGGATTCCACCGACGTCGACCTCAACATCGTCACCGAGCGCGGCGTTCCCATATCCGATCTCGCCGCCCTCCGAGCCGAGACGTCTCGGCTCCGGAACGAGATCCTCGAGCGTTTCGGGATCGTGGTGGAGCTGCATCCGGATTTCAGCATCCAGGGGGAGCAGGCGGTACTCGCCCGCTTCGAGCATCCGGACGCCTCCGTGCGCTACAAGCACGGCCTTTTCTATAAGAGCAACGAGCGCAGCATCCACGTGCTTCGCGATCTGCCCGAGGTCCGCGAGAGGATCTTCTCGCGGGCCCGGTTCATGCCCGACGCCTGCCTCTTCGAGCATTTTCTCGGCCTCACCGGGGGCGGGAAGACCTCCTTCGCGCGGCTCCGGTCGGGCGACCCTTTGGAGATCGGCAGGGAGAGCCTCGTGGGCACGGAACGCGTGAGGACGGTCGTCGGTTCGAGGGTCTACGACCTCTACTGCAGGCGGCTCTTCCCCCAGCGGCTCCTCGTATCGCCTCCCGAATGGCACTTCTCCATGAAGTACTTCGTGAACCGCGTGTACGACTACGTCTGCGCCATGCGTAACATCGGGTATCCGCTCGAGGACTTAGGCTTCGGCGCCGCGGGGGAGGGGGACCCCGACTATCTCTACCTCAGGAAGTCCCACAAGCTCATGCTCTATCTCCAGGAGCTCTGCCGGAACACGATAGGCGCGTACACGGAGAACGTGGATTCGAGCTACATCTGCCGATCGCGGTTCTTGAGGTTCATCGAGATCTGCGGAGAGAAATTCCGATCGGACTTCAAGGCCCTCGTGATCAAGGGCGAGCTCATCCCTCCGAGCAGGGCTCCCCGCTTCGCCGCGCTCGAGGCCAAGATCAAGGCCAAGGCCCGGGATCGCTTCATCGAGGGGCCGATCGAACAGCTTAAATCCTTTCCGCCCGGATTCCGCTACGAATCGACTCACAAGGACGCGAAGCGCTTCCGCATCAACGTGCCGTATTCCTGGGCCGACGCCGGGTACTATGCGCTCTCAAGTATCGCCGAGCGCATGGCCTCGATCGTCGAGGGACGCCTCATACCGGCGCTGCCGCGCCTCGGGTTGCCGGATGATATCCATAAGCTGTACCGCGAGAAGGGAATGTCCGGAAGGCGGGAACGGGCCGAGGGGCCCTGCTGGTTCCTAGACGAGTGAGCGCGGCCACCGCACCGCGCATCGAAAGTAATAAATGCCGCCCCGGCGGAGAACAAACCGGGGCGGCCGAACGATTATTCCTTCAAATCTTCCATCTGATCGCTGATGATCTCGCCGACCCTGAGGTCGAAGGAATCGCCCTTCGACGAGGCGGCCTGGCGCTTCTGCTCCTCGGAGATGTAGGCGGCGCGTTTCTTCGATAATTCCGCGATCTCGGCGTTGAGGGCCGCGCGCTTCTTCTTGAGGGAATCGATGCGCGCCTCGCGGTCCGCCGGCTTGAGTCCCTTGAGCTCGGGAGGGAGTTCGTCGTCCTTGAGCTTGGAGACGTCGACTTCCTTCTCTTCAAGATCGGCGAGGAGATCGCCCTTCCCCTGGACGGCGCGGCCGCCGCTCTTGCTGTTGAAGGCCGCGCGGTCGGAGGCGACGGAGGCCGGGGCCTCGGCGGCTTTGCGGAGCTTCTCGTTTGTGACGGCCTGCGCCTCGCGGCTTCCATATGCCAGGACCGTCTCGCCGAGCTCGGAGCTCTTGCGGGATATCTCGTCGTCATAGGGGGTGACGATCTCGACCATGTTGCCGGTCTGCTCGAGCGCGACGAACTGCCCCTCGCCGAGGCGGGCGATTTCCTTCCAGATGGGCGTGGTCTCGTAGTAGCCGCCGCACTGGACCGTGTTGATGATTATGTCCTTCTTGCGGGCGACGGCGCAGGTGTCGTAGTACTTCACGTCCTGGGCGTAATCCATGTGGGGCGGGTAGTCGCCGACGAGGAAGACGATCCTGAGGGTCCTGGGGCCCGAGGACCAGGAGAACCGGGTCACGGCCTCGTTCAGGGCTTGGTTTACGCTCTCGGGACCGTCCCCGCCCCCGCCGGCGTGGAAGGACATGAGGCGCTCGAAGACCGCGTCGATGTCGTCGGTGAGGTCGTATCGCTTGGTCACGTACTCGTCGCCGAGGTCGCGGTAGGAGATGAGGCCGATCTTGAGGTCGGGCCGGGGCCGCGAATCGGCTATGGCGTTGGCTATGGACCAGATTTTCTTCTTGGCCCCCTCGATGAGCCCGCCCATTGATCCGGTCGAGTCCAGCACGAAGGCGACTTCCACCCGGGGCCGTTGGGCGGGCTGGGCGGAGAGCGCCTGGACCGAAAGCGCCGAAGCCGCCGCGAGGGCGATGATGGCTGTCATGGTTCTATTCATGGCTGTATCCTCCGCTTAGGAGTATCGCGCGCGGACGGATTCGGCCGGTCAACGGGCGGCAAAGAAGATGTAAAGAAATCGTGAAGGATCCGGGAGCGCTAGAGGTACATCCTGAACCCCGTGGCTACAGAGAAGCCGTTGAGATAGATCGGATCGCTGGGCATGCGTTCCGCCCTGAGGCCGATCCCGTTGCTTCCTAATTCGATGAAGTATCCCGCCCCGAAGCGCTTTCCCGTGTTCCCGAAGAGGAATTCGAAACCGAAGCCGCCGTAGCCGCCGATGCCCCAGGGATCGTCGTCGACCTCGTCGCTCGTGAGCGCGAGGACGGCGCCGCCGTAGCCGTAGAGCCTGATGTAGCGTTCGAGCGAGAGCGTTCCCGCGACGACGCCGAGCCTGAAGGCCCAGTACGGCGTCCACGCGTCGGTAGCGGGATCTGAATCGAGCGCGCCCGCGCGCCAGACGCAGTCCGCGCCGGCGCTCAGGGCGACGACGTCGATGAGGAAGGGGCTCATGATCCTCGCCCCGATGCCGAAATCCCCCGCGCTCTCCGAGAGGGCGAATGAGAACGACGCGTCGTCGTAGGCCCCCAGGTCCCCGGATTCCGCGACGGCGCGCCCGGCGGCGAGCGCCGCCAGGATCGCGATGAGGGTCGTCTTGATACTGCGCATGATAGCCTCCTTGTCGATCGAATCGACTTTGAAAAACAAAGTATCGGATCCGCGAGCGCCGTTCCGTTCGCCGCGTGGCCCGCGTTCCGCCCGGCTACTTCGGTTCGAGGAACCTGGCGAGGTTCTCCACGTAGGACGAGAAGGCCTTCCTTCCCCGTTCGGTGAGCCGGTACGACGTGAGCGGCTTGCGGCCCACGTAGCCTTTCCGCGCCTCCACGTAGCCGGCGTCCTCCAGCTTCCGCATGTGCGTGGTGAGATTGCCGTCCGTCGCGCCGATCGCGTCGCGGACGCTGGTGAAGTCCGCCTCGCCCGCTCCCACGAGGACCGATGCGATGGCGAGCCTGATCCTCGAATGGAAGATCTCGTCGAGCGAGCGGTAATCGAAGTCAGTCGGCACGGCTGGCCTTTTTCAGCCTGGAGAAGGCCACGATCCCCGGCACGAGCTCGAGGAGGACGACCATTCCCGCCAGGACCGCCGGGGCGGTGTAGCCGGGCATGAAGAAGCAGACGATTCCTCCGATCCACCAGGCTACGGAAAGCGCCATGAGCCAGCGGTACCGCGTGATCGCGCCCGACACGAGGTAGGCGCATCCGATGACGCCGGCGATCGCGCCGATGAAGGCGCTCAGTCCCATTTTGCCGAAGAAGTACCCTATTCCCGTGACGGTCATGGCAGCGGTCGCGCCGAGCCAGGTCATGCCGTGGATTTTGCCGGCGTAGGAGGCGTTCAGCATGCTCCGGGGCGTTCCGCGCATGACGAGGAAGAAAGCCGCGAATCCGATCAAGAGTATCCCGGCCCAGAGGGCTGCGAAGGCGAGGGGCGAGCGGGTGACGCGGGGGAGGAGGTAAGAGCAGGCGGTTCCGACGGGGATAGCGATTCCCCAGATGATATAGGCGGATCCGTTTTCGATGAGGAGGGACCGGCCCTCCTGGATCATCGATTTGATGAACTCTATGTCCTTACGCGCTTGTTCGGTCGATGGTTCCAGGTTCATGCATCCTCCGTTATGAAAAACAAAGTACTCTGATAAACAAAGTATATAGCCCTTTTCTGGGAATTACAAGCCGATTCGGCCGTTTTTCATGGAATCGGTCTTTTGCCGGGCTTTTCTTTGCCGCATCGAGATATGCTTTCACGACAAGACGGTTTTGGAAGAGGCCGGAGCGATGGGGAACGGAGGCGCTTGACTGACACGGCCCATCGCATCGATGTTGATAGGAAAGCGATCCACACGCGGAAAACCGCGGCACGGAAGGAGCATAAAGTGATTACGAAGAAGAGAAATACGGCCATCGCCCGCGCGGCGGGCATTCTCGCGGCCTTCCTGGCCGTCATCCTCGTCGCGTCATGCCTCTCGAGCGGAGGAGGCGCCGCCCCTGCGAAGGGAACGGCCATTCCGCTCGCTCCGGATATCCTCACCGGGAAGCTGCCGAACGGCATGACTTATTTCATCAGGCCGAATGGCTATCCCGAGGGAAGGGCCTACCTCTACCTCGCCGTAGCGGCGGGTTCCGTAGACGAGGACGATTCTCAGCAGGGACTCGCGCACTTCCTCGAACACATGGCCTTTAACGGGACGGAGCACTTCCCCGAGAACGAACTCGTGGGCTACCTGCAGTCCCTGGGCATGCGATTCGGACCCGAGGTCAACGCGAGCACGTCATTCGATCGGACCGTCTACACCCTCGAGGCCCTCACGGATAATCCCGCTTCCGTGGACACGGCGCTCACCGTCCTCGAGGACTGGGCCACTGCTATCACGCTCGACTCCGCTCAGGTGGACGGGGAGCGCTCGGTGATCCACGAGGAATGGCGGCTCTCCGGCGGTCCGCAGGAGCGGCTCTTCAGGAAGCAGGCGCCCCTTATGTGGGAGGGCGCGCGCCAAGCGAAGCGCCTCCCTATCGGTGATCCTGAGATCATCCTCAAGGCGCCGGTCTCCGAGCTCAAGCGCTTCTACGAGGACTGGTACCGTCCCGAGAACATGACCGTCATCGCGGTCGGGGATTTCGATCCGGCAGAGATGCTGAAGAAGCTCGAGGAGACGTTCAAGGATCCGTTCCCGGAGCGCCCCGCGCGCGAGAAGCCCTCGCGGTCCGTGCCCGGGCCCGTCGCTGGACGCGTCGTCTTCTCGGCCGACACCGATCCCGAGCTTTCCTACGCGCAGTTCCAGCTCATGTACCGCCTCCCGGATGCGCCCACCGCGGGCACTGTCGAGGAGTACCGCTCGTCGATCCTGTCCGGTCTCATTTCCGGGATGGCAGCGACCCGACTGGGTGAAGGCGCGCGCGATCCGAAGAGCCCCTACGCCTACGCGACGGCGTCGTTACGTTATCTCTCGCCCGAGCGGAACGCCTTCATGTTCTCGGCCGTCCCCAAGCCCGGCAAGACGGCCGAGTGCCTCGACGCCGTCCTCCTCGCCAAGGAGAAGATGGTCCGCGGCGGCTTCTCGGGCGAGGAGATCAAAGCGCAGAAGGCGGAGTTCCTCTCCTTCTTCGAGCAGCTGGCCAACGACTCGCAGAAGAACGATTCGGGCGACCTCGCGCGCGAGCTCGTGAGGCACGCGATCGAGGCGGAGGCCGTGCCGGGAATCGTCTGGGAGCACGAGCACGTAAAGGCGTACTTCGCGGAGCTTTCCGACGAGGAAGTGAACGCGGCCGTCAGGGCGATGTTCGCGGCGGAGGACCTCACCGCCCTCTTCTCCGCTCCGGATTCGAGGGCGGCGGAGCTTCCCGGGAAGGATGTTTTCCTCGCCGCCATGAAAAAGGCGGCCGGAACCGAGGTCGCCAAGGCAGTCGACGCGGCGCCGCCCAAGCCGCTCATGGAGAAGGCCCCCGTACTCGGCAAGATCGTCTCCGAGGAGAAGGTCGAAGCGGTGGGCGTGACGATCTGGACGCTCTCGAACGGCGCCAAGGTCCTTCTCAAGCCGACTGATTTCAAGAACGACGAGATCGCCTTCAACGCCCTCGCGCTCGGCGGGACTTCGCGCTCGTCCGACGCGGATTTCTACTCGGCTCTGTTGTCGAACAACCTCGCGTCCTACTCGGGCATTGGGGAGCTCACGGCGACCGAGCTCGAGCGTTCGCTCAAGGGGCGTGCGGCTGGTGCGTCGCGCTCCATAAGCGTCTATACCCACGGGCTCTCGGGCTCCTCCGGTGTGAAGGACGTGGAGACGCTTTTCCAGCTCATCAACCTCCACTTCACGGGCAACAGGGTGGATTCCGTCGCCGCGGACGCGGCTTTGGAGGCCATCAAAGCGAACCTCCTCGACCAGGAGAAGGATCCCGACACGGTCTATTCTCTCACGATGACCGAGACCATGAGCGGGCGCCATCCGCGTTACATGCGGCTGAGACCCGTGAACCTTATGGCGGTGGATAAGGCGAAGGCCCTCGCCTTCATCGGCGATTCTTACAACGCGGGCGATTTCCTCTTCAGTTTCTCGGGCAACGTCGAACTCGCGGCCTTCAGGAAGCTCGTGGAGACCTACATCGCCTCCATACCCCAGCCGAAGAAGGGGCTCGCGTGGAAGGACCTCGGCGTCGAGCGGCCCTCGGGCGTGGACGTCGCGGTCAGGAAGGGGAGCGATCCAAAGAGCCTCGTGACGATGACCTGGTTCGCCCCTGATTCCTATACCTACGGAAAGTTCCTCCGCACCCGGGTCCTCACCGAGCTCCTGGACATGAAGCTCAACGAGGAGGTCCGCGAACGGCTCGGGGGCGCGTACTCCATCGGCTCGGCCGCGTATTACAATAGCATCCCCTCGACTGAGGCAGTGCTCACCGTCGAATTCGGGTGCGATCCCGCCCGAGTCGAAGAGCTCAGCGCCGCGGCCTGGGGCGAGATCGAGAAAATCAGGAAGGGGGACATCGCCCCGTCGGACCTGGCGAAGGCCAAGGAGATGCTCAAGAACGCGATGGAGTCCGACTTCGAGCGCAACGAGGTGTGGGCGTCGACACTGAACCAGCTGATCCTTATCCGGAAGCAGCCCTTGGACGTCGTTGTCAGCTACAAGGAAGGGATCGACGCGATCTCGGCCGCGGATCTCGCAGCCCTCGCGTCGCTCTTCGAGCTCGGATCCAGGAACCGGGTGACGCTCTACCCGGAGAAGTGAGGGAGGGCCGGCTCAGGCGCGGGGATAGTACTCGAGTCCCCGATAGCCCGCGGTGAAGCCGGCCGTTTTCGCCGCGTCGATGCGCTCGTGGGAAAGCGCGGGCTTCCCATCAATCGAAAGCAGGGCGATGCGGCTTAATCCCGACGATCTTGCCCTCGCGTCCAGCCAGGACGCGAGGGCCTTGAACGCGGCTTCGGCATCGACGTCCGCCATGAGTTCGATCTCCGCGCAGTTCTTCCTCGCGATTAGCGCCAACCTTCCTCCGACGTAGACGAGCGCGTTCTGGGGCGAGCGGGGCGGGAGCTCAGCGGAGAGCCCCTCTATCCCGAGGCCCGCGAGAGAGGCGGGATCGGCGGCGGAAAGGACGTACGGCCGGGAATCGGGCGCTTCCGCGCCGTTGGGAAGGCCGCCGCCTCGATCGGCTTCCGCATCGCGGAAGAGCGACTTGTAGAGTCTGAAACCCTCAACGCCCATGAACTGGGGACCCTGGATCCCGTGGAAGAAGAGCCCTGATACGAGCTCACCCGAGAGCTCCATCCTCCGGAGCGCGGGGAAGACGGCGCCGAAGCGGAGCGTGGGGCACTCGCGCTCGAGGAGGGCGCGGAACAGCACACCGTGCCGCCTTAAAAGGATCCTGACGCGTTCGCGCATGGCCTCTGCCTCGTCGATGGCGTCGCCCGATTCTCGGAAATCGTCCGAGGCGAGGGCGCGGGGATCGAACCACTCTCCCGGGATGGGAGCGCCGGTCTTCCATCGGTCAGCGCCCGCACGCGAACCCCGGATCGATTCGCGCGAACGCGCTTGTTCGCGCGCTCGCTCGCCGCGGCCGAAGTCCCCGCGGATGCCCGCGCGGAGGGCCTGGAAGGAGTTTGTTGCGGCGTGACCCTCGAAGAAGGCGTTCCAGAGCGCGGTCTCCGTCTCATCGATCCCGAGGCCGCATTCGTCCTTCAGGTCCCAGAACCTTCGGGCCCGTGCGCTAAGCGCGAGCCGTGCGCTAAGCGCGAGCCGCGAACCGAGCGCGGACCGCGTACTCGTCTCCGGCGCTGCGCCGATGCCCCCAGATGCCGCTCCATCGTCCGAAGCGGATACGGCGACCGCTGCGGCGTCGTCTCCCGCCGTGCCGTTCACGAGGCCGTACTCCCAAGGGAATGCGAAAGCGACTTTTCCGCGGGCCGCCTCGGCGGCTCGTTCCTCGTCGGTCTCCTCGGGGCGTTCCGCGCGGGGGATCCCGTAGAGGAAGAAGTCCGTGGATTGGATGGCGCCGTCCAGGAGCGCCGACGAATAGTCCCTGACTCGCGAGGGGAGGAGGAACCCCTCCCAATCCTCGGGCCTCGCGGGCCAGGCCATGAGGGAGTCGATGGCGGCGCGGAGGCCATCCGCGCCCGAGGCGGGGCGCTCGATTCCGGACGCGGAGGCGAGGAAGAGCGCGAGGTCGTCAGCGGGCCGCGCCTCGATCTCGGGCTTCCGCATCCTGCGCTGGAGGCGGTAGAGGCCCTCGAGATTCTGCGCGTCGCAGTAGCGGAGGCCGCCGCTTGAGTCCGGGGCGCGCGTCATGAGACCCGATTCCCTGAGAGCTTCGATGGCGGAGGCGACCGCGACGGTGTCGGCGCCGAGCGCGGCCGCGGCTTGGTCTGGTCGGAAAGGGCCTGAGAAGCGGGACCATTCCGTGAGGAGCCGCTGGAGGGCGGATCCCGAAGCGAGCTCGTCCGCGCGGGAGGGGAGCGCGAAGCTCCCGGCGTTTTCGGCGCCGTCGCCGACGCGCGCGAGTGCGAGCGAGCCTTCCTCAGGGAAGGAGACCTCATAGCCGTTCTTCGTTTCCCGCGCTGCCTCCCCGAAGAGCCCGACGAGCTCCGAGCGCTCGACGGCCACGCGATCGCGGAGCTGCGATTCGGCTTCAATGAGCGTGCGCGGGGCCCATCCAGGCTCGAGGCGCCTCAGCCTGCGCTCGAGGGCCGCGATCGCTTCGGGCCCGATGGACGGGCCAGATCCGTCCCGATCGGCTTCCGCGACGGCGGCCTTCACCGCTTCCTCGGAGAGGCTCGAGCCAAGGCGCCTCGCGGCGCCGTCGCCTCGGTATAGGACGTCGTTGGTCTCCTGCCAGAGGATGCCGCGCGAGAAGGGGCTGGGGACGCGGGTGCCGCGGACCGTCGCGGATATCTCGCCGTCCGAGATGCCGTCGAGGAGGGAACGGAGGTTGCCAAGGTCGAAGACGTCGTTGAGGCATTCCCGCCAGGTTTCGGTGACGATGGGGAAGTCGCTTAATCGGGAGACCTCTTCGAGGAGGGCCTTGGCGCGCGCGCGCATGAGCCAGAGCGGCACGCGCTTGTCGAAGGTGGATCGCGCGACCATGAGGGCGCGGATCGCGTTCTCCCGGAAGGCCGCGCCGAAGACGCCCGATGACTGGAGCCCCGGCCTGAGCCGGTCCATGAGGCTCCCCGAGTCGCCGATCGCCGAGACGGCGCGGAGAAGGGCCGCGTCGTTCGAATCCGCGTCGGGGGGGAGGGAGAGGACGACGGAATCGTTGTCCGCGAAGGCGTCGGGCTCGAAGCCCATTACGGCCTTGAAGGCGTCCTTGAGGATGAGCATGAGCGGATAGTTGACGCCGTTGCCCCTCAGCGTGTGGAGGACGATCTCTATGCCGCTCGAGGGCTTGCTCGGGTCGATGAAGCGCTCTATGGGGACGCGCGACGCGCCGGGAAGCCCGGTGGATCGGGATTGGGAGGCGATGAAGGAGGCGAGCCGCGCGGCCGCGTCGGGTTCGATGGGGAATCGTGCGGAGATCCGGGCCTCGAGCGCGGCTGCGTCCATGCCCGAGGCCTCGTCGAGGAAGGCGAGGGCGCGGGCCGAGAGGAGGGGCGATCTCCACTGCCGCTCCGCCTTCCAGAAGGGGAGCATGTTGACGTCGCCTTTCCAGGGAACGACCGTGATGTCCTTGTCGCCGATGGAGACGATACGCCAGCGCTGGTTGCCGAGGGAGAAGCCCTCGCCGACCCGCCGTTCCCAGACGAATTCCTCGTCGAGCTGGCCGATGGGGGGGCCTCCCGCCGCGAGCTTCATTCCGTAGTAGCCGCGGTCCGGGATGGTGCCGCCTGACACGGCGAGGATGGCGGCCGCGCCGGGAGCGGAGGTCAGATCGCCTTCCGTCGTCCTGAAGAGGCGCCGCTTGATGCCGCGCACGCGGTACTCGCCCCGCACGCCCTCGAGGGCCTCGATCACGTGGTCGAAGAGGAGCCGGGGAAGGTCGCGGAAATTGTAGGCCCTCCGCACGAGGGCGTAGAGCTCGTCGGCGCCGCGCGGCGCCTTCGAGCAGAGCCCGAGGAGGACCTGGGAGAGGACGTCCAGCGGATTCTCCGGGATGGAGAGCGGATCGATGTCGCCTTCGAGGATCGCCTCCGCGAGGATGGCCGAGCGGAGGAGGTCCATGTCGTGGAGGGGGATGAGGCGGCCCCGTACCGTTCGCCCCGGGCCGTGGCCGGACCGTCCGATCCGCTGGAGCGCCTGGGCAGTCTGCGCCGGCGCGCCGAGAAGGACGACCTCGTCCACTTCGCCGATGTCGATGCCGAGTTCGAGCGAGCTCGTCGCGACGATGCCTTTGAGCGCCCCCGCCTTCATCCGGGTCTCTACGGATTTGCGGAGCTCCTTGGAGAGCGAACCGTGGTGGACGTAGGCGAGCTCCTGCCCCGCGGCGCGGTTCACGAGGAAGCAGCACTGCTCCGCGACTCTCCGGGAATTCGTGAACACGATGGTCGAGCGGTTGGAGGAGATGATGCCCGCGAGCCGAGAGGCGATGTCGTCCCAATGCGTCGTGTCCCTTCCCTGGTCGGATCCCCCTGCGAGGGGAGACGCGCGGCCGGGGGACTCCACCCTGAGCGAGATCGAGCGTTTGCCGCCCGCGTCGATGACCGACACCGGTCGCGGCTCGAAGCGGGCTTCCGGGCCAGCCTCGCCGACGAGCCTGAAGCCGCCCGCGAACTCGGCGGCGAGCGAAAGCGGCCTGACCGTGGCCGAGAGCGCGATCCGCTGGAACTCGCCCGCCGAATCGACGAGGCGTTCGATCGCGCACATGAGGAAGGCGCCGCGCTTCGTGCCGGCGACGGCGTGGATCTCGTCCAGGATGACGGCCTTGGTGCCCGAGAGCATCTTTTCGCCCGAGCGAGAGTTCACGAGGATGGCGAGGCTCTCCGGCGTCGTGATGAGGATGGACGGCGGCCGCTTCAGCATGAGGCGGCGCTCCGCCGGGGTCGAGTCTCCCGAGCGGACCATGACGCGGATCTCGGGGAAGGGCGTACCGCTGGAGAGGAAGCGCTCTTTGAGTTCCGCGAGCGGCGCGAGGAGGTTCTCCCGCACGTCGGTGTTGAGGGCCTTGAGCGGCGATACGTAGAGGAGGGAAAGCCCCTCGCGGGGAAGACGACCAGAGATGAATCCGTCGATGAACCAGAGGAAGGCGGCGAGGGTCTTGCCCGATCCCGTAGGCGCCGTGGCGAGGACGTTCCCGCCCGACGAGATGGCGGGCCAGCATTTTTCCTGCACGGGAGTGGGATCGCCGAAGCGCTCGGCGAACCATTGGGCCACGAGCGGGTGGAAGGGGGCGTTCATAAAAAAAGAAGCGCCCCCTGAGCGACCGACGGGAGTCGAACCCGCTTCACGAGCTTGGGAAGCTCGGGTAATACCGGTATACGACGGTCGCTCAGGGGGCGCTGGCCTCGCGAAAAATAGTAGCGGAAAGGGCTTCCCTTGTCAATTCGAGGCGTTCCGGCCGCCGATCGGGGGCTCACGCGATGTGGAAGTCCGAGCGGCCGCGCGGCGGAACCTTCTCGATGTCGAGGTCGTCGACGCGGGCGGGCGGACCCATGTCCCGTATCCAGAGCGCGAAGCGCGAGAGCGTCTCCTCGGGCCCCTCGGCGAAGATCTCCACCCTGCCGTCGTCGAGATTGCGGACCCATCCGGAGAGCTTCATCGAGCGCGCCTTCTGGCTCGCGGAGTAGCGGAACCCGACTCCCTGGACGCGGCCGGACGCGAGCATGCGGACGGCCTTGCCCGCGGGACCGGATCCGTCCGCGGCCATGGCCCTCAGGCCCCCTCGCCGCCGTTCGCGGGCTTTGCCAGGGTGCGCTCGACGATGGCCTCCATCTCGGCGTAATCGAAGGGCTTGTAGATCACCTCGAAGGGGATGTAGAAATCCGGGCGGAGGAAGCCCGACATGATGATGATGCGCTTGTCCTGGCAGTACTTCTTGAGGAACTTGACCCAGTAGTCGCCGCCGAGGAAATCCATCCGGTAATCCGTCAGGATGAGGTCCACCTCGTTGTCCAGCATCTGCTTGAGCGCGCCCACGCCGTCCGAGGCTACGAGGACCTCGTAGCCTTTCTTCTTGAGGTAATCGCGAAGCGTAAGGCGAATGGTGTCCTCGTCGTCTACGACGAGGACGAGTCCCTTGGAGGCTTTCTCGCTCATGGCCGTATCCTTCCGTATAAGTCCGCGATGATTCCGCCGAAGGCTTTGAAATCGATCGGCTTGGCGAAGAAACCGTCCGCTCCTTCCGCGATGATGCGGTCCCGAACGGATTCCTCATTCTCCCCCGAGATGGCCAGTATGAACGGCGCTCCCGAGGAGGCCTCGGCCTTGATCTTGCGGCAGAGCGCGTAGCCGTCGTTGCCGGGGAGGTTCACGTCCAGGATGATGAAGCCCGGCCGCTTCTCGAGAAAGAGCCGTCCCGCGTCGAAGCCATCCCAGGCCTGAAGCACACTGAACGCGGGGAAACGGAGCGAGAAGAAGTCCTTGAGCGCCTGGTTGAAGTCGCGGTCGTCGTCAATGATGAGGGCCGAGTTCCAATCGGCTCCGCGCGGATCGCGCTGAGTCAACTCGTCCGGAGCGCGCATGCCGCGGGATTCCAAGAAGCGAACGAGGTCCTCGGCGTACACGCGGTATTGGCCGCCCGGAGTCGTGAAGGCTTTGAGGTGCCCGGAACGGATCCAGTTGATCGCGGTCTGGTTCACGACTCCGCACATGTTCGCGACTTCGAGTGCTGAGTATATCTTGACGCGTTGTTCGACTTTAGCCATGGCGTTTCTCATACCAGTATAAACGCGTGGCGCCGCTTGTCAACGATACCGGACGTCGGGCGAACCGTCGGTTTGACAAAGGGAGCGGGGAGGGCTATCCTCGTCGGACGCCGAGAATATAGGAGGTCCCCCGTCATGCGAATACCGCCATTGCCCCCGAAGGCGAGAACTGCGATCGTCCTCGCGGCCTGGATCGCCGTATTCGTCCTCGGAATGGCGAACCTCTTCGTCGGCATCGGCCACGAAAGCCTCTGGTTCGACGAGTCCTATTCTCTCGCCGCCGTCTCGCACCCCGTCCGGGAAATCGTCCCGTTGATCGCGGAGGATTTCCACCCCCCGCTCTATTTCCTCATGCTCCGTGGCTTCACCCTCGTCTTCGGCAGGAGCGAGGCCGCCGCCCGTTCTCTTTCGGCCCTCGGCATCCTGGCCCTCGCGGGTCTCGGCCTTTTTCCCCTGAGGAAGCTCTGGGGGGAGTGGCGCGGACTCCTTTTCTCCGCCCTCGTATTCCTCACGCCCATCTCGCTGGCGATGGGGCAAGAGGCGAGGATGTACTCGTGGACGGCCTTCTTCGTGACGGCAGGCTTCCTCTGTCTGAGGGCATGGAGACGATACGGAAAGCGGGGCTGGCTCGTCGCGTCCGGCCTTCTCGCCCTTGCCTCCGCCTACAGCCATTATTATGGCCTCATGGCCGCGGCGTTCGTCTGGGCCATCATCCTCGTGGAGATCATCGTTCGCGACAGGAAACGGCTCCCTGAATTCCTCATCGCCGCCGCGATCTCCGTAGCGGCGTACGCGCCCTGGCTGGTCGTCCTGGCCGGGCAGGCCGCGAGGGTCGCGAAGCATTATTGGATCGGTCCCCTGACGGGCAATACGGTCCTCAATTCCGCGGCATACCCCTTCGGATTCAAATTCTGGACTCCACCGACGGCCCGGATCTTTTTCTGGGGATCGGTGGCGATCATGCTCTACGGCATCGTGTTCGGATCAGTCAAGAAGGATAAAAACGCTCACGACTCGGCTATGGCCCTCGGGTCCTTCGCGCTCACCTTGATCGGGGCGGTGGTCCTGTCAACGATCGTGCGCCCGATCCTCGTCGAGCGGTACATGGTCTCCTGCCTGGGGTTCTTCGCGCTCGCGCTGAGTTACGGGCTCGGCTCGCCCTTCCCCGCCGCTCAGGTGCTTCCGGCTATCGCTCTCTACGCCGTTTTGAATTTCCCGATCATGCGGTTGACCCGGATGCAACGCCTCAACGGACCCATGTTCGAGGTTCGGCGGGAGGTCGCGTTCCGCGCGAAACCCGGAGACGTCTTCATTCATGGGAGCGAGCACACCCTGGGCGTTTTCTGCTATTACCTTCCCGAATACCGGCATTATCTCTATTATCCGAAGGGAGCGCCGATCTATTCGAATCACGCGGTGTTCGAGCCGATGGGTACAAGCGGATCGGATCAAGCCACGTTCATTTCATCGGGCGGTTCAACGGTTTGGTACGTCAATCGTCTTGGGGATTACCCCGCGGGGCCTTTTCAGGCGGGTCTCGAAGACACCGTCCTCGAGCCTTCGTATCCGGAGCGGCTCTTCGCCATCGGGAATTCCTGGTTCCAGGTAAGCGTCTCGAGTTATCGGATACGGCGGGAAAACGGAGCGGGAGAGGGAAAATGAAGGAAATCGAATTATCGGTGGTCGTTCCGGCGTATAACGAGGAAGAGGTGCTCGAGTCCTGTCACCATCGGCTCACTGAGGTCCTCAAGGCGATGAAGACGCGCTACGAGATCATCTACGTGGACGACGGGAGCAAGGATAGGACTTGGGCGATCGCTAAGGAACTCGCCGCGGGGGATAGGCACGTCCAGCTCGTGGGCTTCTCGAGGAACTTCGGACACCAGCCCGCCATCTCCGCTGGCTTCGAGGCCGCGCGGGGCAAGGCTATCGTCGCCATAGACGCAGACCTCCAGGATCCACCCGAGGTCATCCCCCAGATGGTGGCTAAGTGGAAGGAAGGATACGACGTCGTCTACGGCAAGCGCGCCTCGAGGCAGGGCGAATCCTTCTTCAAGAAAGTCACTGCCAAGATCTTCTACCGCACGCTCTCACGGCTCACGGACGTCTCGATCCCCGTGGACGTCGGCGATTTTAGGCTTATCGATCGGAAGGTATGCGACGCCCTCAACGGACTCAAGGAGAAACACCGCTACGTGCGCGGCCTCGTGGCGTGGCTGGGCTTCAAGCAGACCGCGGTCGAATTCGCGCGGGCGCCGCGAGCGGCGGGAGTCACTAAATACCCACTCAAGCGGATGCTCTCCTTCGCAGCGGATGGAATCGTCTCGTTCTCCTCCAAGCCGCTCCGCCTCGCCACCATCCCGGGCGTCATCCTCGCCCTCGCCGGCTTCGGGTACCTCGTCTACGTCATCATCCAGAAATTTTCCCCGAACGGCACTGAGACGGGATGGGCTTCCCTCATGAGCGCCATCCTCTTCCTCAACGGCTATACCCTCATCATCCTCGGCATATTCGGCGCGTATATCGGCAGGCTCTTCGACGAGGCGAAAGGGAGACCGCTCTACGTCGTGAGGGAGAAGATCGCGCAGGACCCGAGATGAGCGGCCAAAGGGGCTTCGCCCGTCTCTTCATCCAGGCCGTGAAGTTCGGCGCGGTGGGCGTCCTCAACACCGCCCTCACTATGGCGACCTTCAGCCTGCTCACGCGGGCGCTCGGCATCGGCGAGTACTGGGCCAACGCGGCGGGATACGCCGTCGGTTTCGTCAACAGCTTCCTGTGGAACAAGCTCTGGACATTCAAGAGCCGGAAATTCCGCGTCTCGGAGTTCGCGCTCTTCGCCCTCGTCGCCTTGGCGGCCTACGGCGTCCAGCTTCCCTTCTTTAGGCTCTTCAACTCATGGCATCTCCAGAAGGAGTTCGCGGAGTTCCTCGCCATGGTGCCCTATACCGTGGTCGGATTCCTCGGTAATAAATTCCTCACGTTCAGGAAAGGAAACGCGATGCATGAATCGGTGAAGCCCGGATCGATCGCCCTCGTCACGGGCGCCTCCTCCGGGATCGGCGCGGCCATAGCGCGAGAGCTCGGGAGGCGCGGCTACCGCGTGGCCCTCGCGGCGCGAAGCGCGGAGAAGCTCCAGGCGCTCGCGGCGGAGATAGCCAAGGAAGGCGGCCCGGCGGCCTGGGCGTTGAGGGCGGATCTCTCCCGGGCTGACGGCCCGGCGGCCCTCCACGCGGAATGCTCCCGGCTCGGGATCGAGCCGAGCATCCTCGTCAACAACGCGGGTTCGGGCATCTTCGGCGAAACGATCGAATTCTCGAAGCCCGAGAAGGCGGCGGAACTCAGAGCCATGATCGCTCTCAACGCGACCTCCCTGACGGAGCTCTGCGCGCTGTTCGGGAACGACATGGCCGCGCGGGGATCGGGGACGATCCTGAACGTGGCGTCGATGGTCGCTTCCATGCCCGTGCCCTTCGAGGCCGCCTACGCGGGATCGAAGGCCTACGTGAAGAACTTCAGCGCCGCGCTCAGGGCCGAGCTCCGTCCGCGCGGCGTGAGGGCTTGCTGCCTCTATCCCGGCTACGTGCGGACCAATTTCGACGCCGCGTCCCACGCCGACAGCGAGGCCTACAAGGCCATGTCGGCCAAGATGGGCATGGCGCCCGAGAAGGTCGCGCGGATCGCCGTGCGCCAGATCCGGTCCGGAAGGGCGAACGTGGTGACGGGCGTCATGAACTCCATCGCCGCGGCGATGGTCGCTCTCGTGCCTAAGGGCCTCATCGCCCGCGTGACCTATGGATACCTGAAAAAACTGATTTCGAAGGGATAAAGCAGGGGGAGGGCATGAAAAAGGCCCGGGCGCGCGCCCGGGCCTTTTTTTATGATCAGGCCTAGGCCTTGATGAAGAGGAACTTGAAGAGCCCGATGTAGCGCGGATTATGGCCGCTCTTGGGCTCGAACGTGCTGAATATCACGAAATTGCGCCTCACGTAGAAATTCTTGGCGACGAATCCCGCTCCGCCTTTCGCGATGCCGGAGATGAGGTTTCCGAAGGCCCCCTCGCCTGCTTGTTTCCGGGCTTCCGCTTCGGCGCTGCTCCTCACGTGGTTCTCGAGATCCGTGAGCGACGGGTTCGTGAGCGCCATGAGCGCGACGACGACCGCGGCTATGATGATTACGCTGACGGCGCTCGATTTCCTCTTCACTACGTATCTGGCCATAGGGGTACCTCCTTGGGGCGAGATCGAATGTACCCCGCCCCGCGCGCTTCCGCAAGGGCTGGGGAGAATCAGCCTTTCCGCGGTTCCCGGAGCCCGCTTACGCCCATGCTCCGGATCTGCGCGTTGTGGTAGAGGTCGTGCCCGCAGAGCCAGGCGACGGCGTCCAGGAAGCTCATCTTCCACGGGGCGAAGGTCGAATCCATCTTCGCCGCATCCGAAGCGCGGATCTCGTCCATAGAGACGCGATGCGCGAGCCGGAGGTAGTCGCGCGTCGCCTTCCACGCGGCCTCGTCCGCGGGCGCGGGAAGGGGAGGGAAATTTGCTTTCTCGAAAGGGTATGGCTCGAGTTCCGCTCCGGCACCGAGCCCCTCGGCGATGAGGTACTTGTAGTACGCGCAGTGGATGGCGACTTCCCAGGCGGAATAGCCCTCGAAGGTGGCGGTCGAGGCGGCCCTCGACGCGTCGAGCGAATCGAGAGTGGCCATGAGCGAGGGGCCGTTGAGGCTCTCTCCGTCGAATTCCCTGTCGGCCGCGTCGAGCGCGGCGCTGAGCCGTGTGTCCATGGGCCGAGTATGGACCCGCTCTCGGCCGGACGCAAGCGATAAAAAAGCGGCGCCCTCCCGGACGCCGCTTCTCATTTATTCAGGGCCTTCGCTTCACTCGGTGTAGCCGATGGCGAGGATCGAAAATTCCTTATCCTCGTCGCCCGCGGCCATCCTGATCTCGATGGTATGCTTCTTGGTTTCGGCGGCGTCGAGGATCACGACGGTCCAGGGATTGTTCCACGCGCCCGAGGGGCTGCCGTCGTAGGTTCCGACGAGCTCCCCGTCCACGAGAACCTCCGCGTTTCCGAAGCTCGAGAGCGCGCTCTTCTTGTAGACGAGGAGGATGTTCTTGCAGGTGAGCGCCATGACGAAGGGATCGTTGGCCGAACCCATGGGCTTGTACCAATTGGAGGGGAAGGTCTTGCGCTCGCGGTCGTAGATGAACGTGCCGAGGTACTCGTCCGGCTCGTTGAAAGCGCCGGCCTTTACCGAGCCGCCTTTGGGCGGGTTTTCCGGCGTCGCCATTCTCACGCCGTCGAACTGGAATCCGATGGCGGGATTGGCCGGAAGCGACGGGGCGGGATCCGCCTTCGCGGCGGCGGCCATTGAGAAATAATACTTAACGCAGTCGGCCATGATGGCGTGGCCCTTGTCCGTGGGATGGTAGATGTCCGCGAAATAGTCCTCGTTCGTGAGCGCGCCCGAGTCCAGCTCCGGCAGCACGGCGTCCTTCGCGCTCACCATGGGGAGGGCGTAGGCCTCGCCGATTGGTGCGAGCCTGTCCTGGAGATTCCAGCGCGACTTGAATACCGAGAAGACGTTGACTACGGCGGGCGCGTTGGGCGCCTTGAGGATCGTCCGGACGAGGCTCTCGTAGGCCGCGCCCGCGGTGGGATCGTCGCCGTCGTTCACGGAGAATTCCACGAAGACGAGATCGGGCATGCGGCCGGCGCGGTCGATGACGTCGCGCTTAAGGCGGATCATCCCGAGGGTCGAGGGCGTTCCGCCCATGCCCGCGTTCACGAATTTCACGTTGGAGCCATCGCCCTTGCCGTAAGCGGACTTGAAGGCCAGGTAACTGAGGTAGGCCCAGCATTTCTCTGGCTCGCTCGCGCCCGCGCCCTCGGTGATGGAGCCTCCGATGGCGGCGACGATGACTTCCTGACCGGCCTTGGCCTTCTTCATCACGGCCTTGATCCGGGCCGTGTTGCCGAGGCTCATGAGAGAACGCTTGACCATGGGGCTGGCCTCCACTACCGGGGCGGGAGCGGGCGCGCCCTTACTCTGGCACGCTGAGAGCGCTATGGCCGCGGTCGCGGCCGCGAGGGCGGCGAGGGTCGCCCTCCGAACGGTGATTCGCATCGGTTGCCTCCTGGATGACGCCGGTCCAGTATACGGACCGGCGCCGGGGAGCGCAAACCGATGAAACGACTCAGCGGGCGACGAAGGTGAGCGCCGTGCCCGACTTTCCCGCCCTGCCCGCGCGGCCGATGCGATGCACGTAGTCCTCGTAGGTGGAGGGAACGGAGAAGTTGATCACATGGCTTACCCCGTCCACATCGATACCGCGGGCTGCGACGTCCGTGGCCACGAGGATGGAGACGCTGCCGTCCTTGAGCGCCTTGAGGGCCCGTGAGCGCTGAGCCTGGCTCTTGTTCCCGTGAAGGGAGTCGGCCTTGAACCCGCGGTCGCGGAGCTCGCGCCCGAGGCGCTCGACGCCGTGCTTGGTGTCCTCGAAGATGATGACCCGGGAGCCGGGATTGGCGACGAGGATGTCATGGAGCTTGTCGATCCGCTCCTCGGGGGCGCCGTAGTACACGACGTCCTGGTTCACGCTGTCCGCCGTGATGCCCGTTTTCACGGAGATCATGGCCGGAGAACGGGAAAACCCGCCGATCAGCGCCTCGACCTTGGGTTCCATGGTGGCGCTGAAGAAGAGCGCCTGGCGCTCGGCGGGGAGCCTGGAGAGGATGTCGCGGATGGGGACGATGAAGCCCATGTCGAGCATCCTGTCGACTTCGTCCAGGATCGCGATATTGAAGGCGTCGAGCCTGAGGGTGCCCTGGCCAAGGTGGTCCTTGATCCGTCCCGGGGTTCCGATGACGATGCGCGGCCTGTCCCGGAGCTCACGCTTCTGGACGTTCATGGAGGCGCCTCCGATGAGGAGGGCGGTCCTGATGCCGCAACCGCGGGAGAAGGCGATGAACTCGTCGCGGATCTGCTGGGCGAGTTCGCGCGTGGGCGCCATGATGAGAACGCGGGCGTCCATGTCGTGCACGAGGCGGTGGATGACGGGGAGCGCGAAGGCGGCCGTCTTTCCCGTGCCCGTATTGGCGATGCCGATGAGGTCGCGGCCCTCGAGGATGATCTGGATCGATTTGTCCTGAATGGGCGTGGGCGCTGAATAACCCTTCGCGACGAGGTTCCGCATGATGCGCGGATCGAGCGCGAAGTCGGAGAAGCGGTGCTCGGGCTCGTAGACCTCAATGGTCGCGGGCGTCGATTCCTTGATGAAGCGGGAGGGGTGGATGAATTGCTTCACGACGCCGCGGCGGGCCGCCTGCTGGCGGGGACGGCGGTCTCCGCCGAGGCCGGAACGGTAACCGCCGGAAGCCTGGCGGTAGCCGCCGGGGCCGGGGCGGGACGGGCGCTGATCGGAGCGCGGAGCACGCTCGCCGTCGTTGAACGAGCGGGGCTTGGAAGGTCCGCGCTGGGCATCCGAGCCCGGCGTGCGCGGCCGGCCCTGGGCGCCGGAAGGACGGAAGGAGGCGCTGCCCGATGAGGAGCGCTTGGCGGGATAATCTCTCATGAGAATCCTTTTCTGAGAAAAATGGTGAATAGTAAACGGGAACTCGACGGGAGGCGGACCAGTTTTCAGGGACCGCGCGATGATGTTGAGCGCCACGGACGGTTCATAGCGGGCCGAACCTTCGGCGCCGCGAACCGCTCCCTCTTGACGATCAAACGAACCCGATGCGAAGAGGGAATGCTATTTCTTGGATGGGAGTATACATGGTTATGCCGATCGTGTCTGCCCCGCCCCGGCCGTTCGGATACGCCAGCCGGAGCGGGCTTCAGGCCTTATGCGGCCGACGTTTTCCGGGAGGCGGCTTCCGCTCGGGCCGCGGCTTCTGCTCGCGCGGCCTTATCGAATGAGAGTGTGAACCAGCCCTTGGACTTCCAGTACCCGTGTTCATACGGAAGCCATTTGGCGCCGAACCAGGCTTTCATCTTCATGTTGAGATAGGCGATACGATTCGCGAGGCCCGGACGGGCGAGCCGGGTTCCATTCAGGACGCCGACGGCTTTCCGCGCGAGGGCGGCGGAGCGCTTCCGGTACGCGTCGCGCAGGGGCATTTCCCCTGGTCGGTACCCGATTCCCCTGAGGCTGCCCAGCTTCACGGTACCGAGGAGGGCGAGGACCATGTCCAGGTAGCGCTCGACCTTGGAGGCGCCAGAGCCGGCCGTGGTCACCGCGGTGATCGAGGGCTTTCCGATGAGCCTGAGGGTGTGGAGCCAGACGTAGATCCTGTCGATGAAGGCCTTGGCGAGCGACGTGGGCCCTTCCACGTATACGGGGCTCCCGAGGATGATGAGGTCGCACTCGAGCATCTTCCGCCTGAGCTCAGGAAGGCCGTCGGGCACGGGGCATTCGCCCTGTTCCGTGCAGGCCCAGCACCCCCGGCAGTGGCCGACGTTCGCCTTGCCGAGGCTCACGATCTCCGACTCGATGGATGGATCGAGCTCCTTCATCGACTCGATGAAATCCCCGGCCAGGGTCGCCGTGTTCGACGTTCCGAGGTTGGGGCTCCCGATGATAGCGAGAATCTTTTTCCTCTTTGAACTATCCGTTCCGATTTCATTCCTCATCATGGTTCCTCCTTTTGGATTGATGAGTGATTATCAAACAACCAAGGTTGTATGTATAAATTCTAAAAAAACTCATGCCGTCATTCCCTTGATCACGGAATCCGCGATGGAAGCCGCCATCGCCTTGATCGAGAAGCGCGCGGGGTCGAGGAGCCAGGAGACCGCGACGCCGTTCAGGAGCCCGACAAGGGCGATGGCCGCGGCCCGCGGCTTGAGGTCCGCGCGGATCTCCCCGCGATCGATGCCCCGCTTGAGCATGTCCGCGATCGCCTTCTCGAGCCCGGCCATCGCTTCGCGCTTCCGTTCCATTCCGCGCTCGAGCTCTTCGGCGTACGCGGTCTTGAAAAGGACGAGGTCTTGAACCATGCGGTACTCAGCGTCCTCCTCGAGGAGAGCGAGGGCCCGGGCCAAGAGGGCCTTGAGGGAATGAGGAACGGACGCGGCCGGATCGATCCCGTCCATGAGGGCGCGGGCGCCCATCGTCTTGGCCTCGATGACGGCGTCGTAGAGTCCTACCTTGCCGTCGAAGTGGTGGTAGACGGCGCCGCGGGTGACGCCCGCTTCAGCGGCGATCTCCTCGAGGCTCGTGGCTGCGTAGCCCCGCCTACAGAATACCTTGAGCGCCGCGTCGATTATGGAGGCCTTGGTGGTATCGGCTTCTTCCTTTGTCCGTTTCATGACGATCCGTATACATACTAACATGTATGTATACGGAAGTCAAGGAGAGGGGAACGATTTCTAGATGAAGCGCGCTTCTACCGGAGGACGGGGAGGAATTCTCCGGTAGGAGACGCCGGGGGTGCCGAGGAGGAGGGCCGCGTAGGCCCGGTCCCCCTTCGGGATGCCAATCGCCTTGCGGAGGGCGGCGCCGTACTTGAGCCCCTGGACGATGAAGCCGTTGAAGCAGGCGCCCAGGGCCAGGGTCTCCGCGTGGAGCGCGGCGACGGTGGCGGCGATAACGCAGTCCTGGTCCGGCGTCGAAGCCGAGCGGGACGCGTGGAAGACGAGGATGGCCGAGGCTCCGTGCGCGAGGACGTCCTCCCCCGCGCGGTAACGGCCGAAGTAGCGATTCGCGAAGCCGAGGGCCTTCCGCGCGATGGCCGGCCCGATGACGAGCGATACGATGGGGCGGAGGAGTGGATTGGCGAAAATTCCCGCGATGCGCATGAAGAAGCCCATCATCCCGTCCACGAAGCGTTTCACGCCGTCGCGGTCCGGGATGACCGCGACGCGGACGGCGAGGGAGTTCGTGCCGGTCGGGGAATACGCGAGGAGGGCGAGGAGCCGGTCGAGCTTCTCCCGCGGGACGTCCGCGTCCCGGAAGATCCTATAACTTCGCCGCGTGCGGACAAGTGTCTCGAAGGCTTCGACGGTGGCTCCGGCCCCATCGAGGGGCAGGCCCGAGGAGCCGCCGAGGCTGAGCGCGCCCTCGGGGCAGACGGCGAGGCAATGTCCGCAGCGGATGCATCCGGTATGGTCGACGCTCGCCGTTTCAGGATGGATGACGCGGCCGATGCAGACCGAAACGCAGAGTCCGCAGCGAGTGCACTTCGACACATCGAACTGGATCGTTCCCGATGGGCGCATGGCTCGATGATACACGGGCGATGCCTGAGGGAGAAGCGGCCTTCGTCACGGAAAACGACGCGCCGGCCCGCTGATCGGGCCCGACGGTCCGGTTCGGTTAGGGGGTATCCTGGATGAGATTGCGCATGCCCTCGAGGTTCCGCCTCGCGCGGTCGTTGTCGGGATTCACCTGGAGGGCCTTCTCCACCCATCGGATGCCCTCGTGGACGTCCCCGGTGTTGGCGAGGGCGCAGCCGTAGCTCATGAGGGCGAGGTCGTTGTAGGGGTTGTGCTCGAAGGCTTCCTTATAGGCCGCGGCGGCCTCGTTCATCTGGTCGGACTCCGAGAGCTCGTCTGCCTTTTTCAGCGCCTTCACGGAGCATTCGAGGCTCTCGAGCTCCTCCGCGCTGAGCTTGCGGAGAAAATCCAGGATCGTCCGGTCTATACCCTGGAGTTCCACGTTCCGGCCTTCCTTTTCCATGAGGATGGCGCGGTAGGCCATGGGGCTTAGGTTGGCCACGCTCTGCCGCTCTCTCCCCGAAAGGGTCGAGAGGAAGGCCGCTTCGGCCGCTTTTTTTCCGAAAAACGCGCTGAAAAAGCCCATTGATGACACCTCAAGACGTTTTTTGGCGGAATTCGCGGTTCAAGGCCGCTTGTGGAGGCCCGATTGGCCCCGGAACGGGGTTTCCGGGCGCTCCAAGGATATCATAGCATCTTTACGCTTTTTGTTCAAAGCGGGATCGTTCCGTCCAGAGCCCGACCGCG
>CAZIEI010000015.1:0-10371 GCA_964538705.1 uncultured Spirochaetales bacterium
GGGGCGGATGACGTGCGCGAGGGCGTCGCCATCATGCACCACGAGGGCGTGGACGTGTCCATCACCGGCAACTCCACCAACCCCACCCGCTTCCAGCACCCCGTCGCCGGCACCTACAAGAAGGAAACCGTTGACCGAGGCAAGAAGTATTTCTCGGTGGCCTCGGGCGGCGGCACCGGCCGCACCCTGCATCCCGACAACATGGCGGCCGGCCCCGCCTCCTACGGCATGACCGATACGATGGGGCGCATGCACTCTGACGCACAGTTCGCCGGCTCCTCGTCGGTGCCGGCGCACGTCGAGATGATGGGCCTCATCGGCATGGGCAACAATCCCATGGTGGGAGCATCGGTCTCGGTGGCCGTGGCCGTGGCCGAAGCGATGGGGAAACGATAAGGAAGCGATCCTCGCGGGAGGCGGGCCCTGGATTTCCGGAAGGATCCGGGCCCGCTTTCAGGGCTATATCCATCCATCGCTCCCGACGTATGATGAGCGCGTAGGGAGGGAACCATGAGCGAAGCGTCCGAAAAAGCGGTGCAATGCTTCAATGACGGTTTTAGCTGCTCGCAGGCGGTGCTGTCTTCCTGCTGCGAGCGCTTCGGCGTGGACAAGGAGCTCGCGTACAAGATGGCGGGCGCCTTCGGCGGCGGGATGGGGCACGTGGACGGGGCCTGCGGAGCCGTGACGGGAGCCCTCATGCTCATCGGCCTCAAGTACGGGAAATACAAAAAGGAAGACACCGAGTCGAAGGATAGGACTTACGCCGCGGTCAAGCGCTACGTCGACGCCTTCAAGGCGAGACACGGGTCGATCGATTGCACCGACCTTTTAAAGTTCAACATCAGCCTACACGATGAACTCCTCAAGGCGCGTGAAGCGGGCGTCTTCAAGAGCGTCTGCCCCGGCCTCGTCAAGGAGAGCGTGGAGCTCGTAGAGACGGAATTGGGCTGAGGCGATCAAGCCGCCGGCCGCTCGGAGGCGAAGCGCCCGGTGGGCTTCGCGGGCGGACTTCTCGTCTCCGGCTCCCCCCCCAAAAAAAGATTTTTTCCAACCTTTTTCCTTCTCGTCCCGTATAGTAGGCAGAATGGATTACAGCCGCCGCCTGAGCTTCTCGAAGAACAAGGATCTAGAACGAGCGGATCGGCAAGCCCTCTTCGAGGAATTCTGGCGGGAATGGCATCCGCGCCTCCGCGTCTTCTATCGATCATTCGGATCCCTCCGCGAGGAGGACGGAGAGGAGCTCGCGGGGGACGCCCTGGAGCGGGCCTTCGATCGCGCGAAGGGGTATCGCCCTGAACGGGACTTCGGGCCCTGGCTCTACGCGATCGCGCGGCGCCTCGCGTTCGACAGGATGCGTTCGCCGATCGTGAGCCGAGAGGGCAGCGTGGATCCCCGCGGTTTCGATCGCGAGGCCGACGCGCGCCTCAAGGGACCCGCGGAGGAGCTCATAGCGAAGGAGGAAGGGGCTTTCATCAAGCGCTTTCTGGAAGGGCTTCCCGAAAAAGAACGCGAGCTCACCTTCCTCGTTTATGCCGAGGACATGAAGCTCGCGGACGTAGCTCGCGTCACGGAAACGAGCCTGGGCACGGTTAAGTGGCGGATGCATTCTCTGCGGGAGAAGCTACGGAGGATGATGGAGGCGGTCCATGGCTAGCGAAAAACTCGATGAAAGGCTGAGGGATCATTTTTCGAGAACGATCGCGGAAGCGGGGTTCTCTACGCCCGAACCGCCAGAGCTCGCGATCGAAGCGGGAAAAGACGGGCTCGAATCGATGCGATCGGGCATCAGGAGAGGCGATCTCGTCCCGGTCCTCGCGTTCGCCGCGGCTCTCCTCGTTTGCTCGTGGACGGGCATGCTCCTGGCGCCTGAAAACGGGCTCGCCCGATCCATCGAGGCCGCGAGGGAAGACGGGAGCCTCGCGGAAGCCAAAGAGTACGTCAGGGGCGGAGTCGCGAGGGTCTGGGAATCGATGCGCGCCGAATAGGCGAACGGCGAAGACCGATCACGCATGATGGACCATAGGTCCGAGGAGGAATAATGAAGAAGGCGTCGTACATCATAATGGCGGTTTGCGCTTTGTCGCTCATTTGCGCGGCGGTGATATTTTCGGGCGGGATGCCCTGGCTCTACTTTGATATCCCCTCGATCATCATCACGGCGGTCTTCACGGTCGTCATACTCAGGGCTACCTGGAAATTCAAGGACATGGGGGCCGCGTTCAAGGCGGTTCTGTCTGAAAAGGGCGATCGCGCGGTATGCGAGGACGCGGCCCTTTTTTTCAAAACGGCTCGGCAGTGCCTCTTGGGATCGGGCTTCATGGCGTTCTTCCTCGGGTTAATCGCCATTCTCAAGAATCTTCAGGATAAAGCGAAGCTTGGTCCCAATTTCGCCGTGGCCCTCCTCTCCTTATTTTATTCGATCGTCCTGAGCCTTATCGTCTCCCTGCCCTTGGAAGCCGCCGCGAGGCGGAAGCTGAACGTCATGAAGGGGAACGAATGAGGAAGCGGGCGGCACCTGTCACGGCGCCGCCCGATTTCCCGCGAAGCCCTCAACCGCAGCCCTGATCGCGTCGCGCACGCCGCGGACCTTCTTCATGATCTCCTCGTCGGTTCCGGTGAAGGACGCGGGATCGTCGAAGGGCCAGTGGATTTTTTCCGCTTTCCCGGGGAAGACCGGGCATCGTTCCGCGGCTTCCTTGGAGCAGACCGTGATCACGTAATCGAAGCGTTCGCCCGCGGCCGCTAGATCGAAGACGCTCTTCGTTTCATTCTTCGATATGTCGATCCCGGCCTCGCCCATCACGCGCACGACGAAAGGATTGAGCTTCCCCGGTTCGAGGCCCGCGCTGTCGACCTCGAAGCGGTTCCCCGCGATCGATTTTAGGAAGGCGGCGCCCATCTGGCTACGAGCGGAATTGTGCACACAGAGGAAGAGGACCTTTATCGCAATCGCGGCTTTCCTTCCGATTCTTTCACGATATCTCAAACCGCCGGTTTCCGAGCGGGGAAGAATTTTCTCGTCCGCTTGGCTATGCCCACGAGGCTCAGCATGACCGGCACCTCCACGAGGACGCCGACCACCGTGGCCAGCGCTGCGCCGGAAGAGAGCCCGAAGAGGCTGATGGCGACCGCGACCGAGAGCTCGAAGAAGTTCGAGGCGCCGATCATACCCGCGGGGGCGGCCACCTCGTAGGGGATCTTCCAGAGCTTGGCCCAGGCGTAGCCGATGGCGAATATGAAGTACGTTTGAATGACGAGGGGAACGGCGATGAGAAGTATTGCGAGAGGGTTCCCGAGAATGGTGCGGCCCTGGAAGGCGAAGAGGATCACGAGGGTGAGTAGGAGGCCCGCCTCCGTGGTGCCGTCGAAACGCTTCAGGAATACGCCGTCGAACCATTTCTTGCCTTTTCGGGGAATGAGGAGTGCCCGCGTCAGAGCCCCGAATCCGAGTGGAATCACCACGAACAGGCCGACCGAAAGGAGGAGGGTGTCCCAAGGCACTCGGACATCACTCACCCCGAGGAGAAAGGCCACGATGGGGGTGAAGGCGAAGAGGATGACGAGATCGTTCACGGCGACCTGCACCACGGTGTAGCCCGCGTCCCCGTCCGATAGATAGGACCAGACGAAGACCATGGCCGTGCAGGGCGCGGCGCCGAGGAGGACGGCGCCCGCGAGGTATTCCGTTGAGAGATCGCTCGGGATCATGTATTTGAAAACCACCTTCAGGAAGATCCAGGCGATGGCGTACATGGTGAAGGGCTTTATGAGCCAGTTTACCGCCAGGGTTACGATAAGACCCTTGGGCTTTTTCCCGGCATTCTTGATGCTCGTGAAGTCCACCTTCAGCATCATCGGATAGATCATGAGCCAGATGAGGATGGCCACCGGGATAGATACTTTAGCGTATTCGAACTTCTCCAGGAAGGCCGGAACCGCGGGCAGAAAATAACCGATGGCTACGCCCGCTCCGATGCAGAGCGCGACCCAGAAGGAGAGGTATTTCGCGAAGAAGCCTATGCGCTTCGTTCCATTCATCATCGCCTCTTCATCGAGCGGTTTTCTCGAGAATTTCTCGAGCGTCCTCGACGCTGAGGAATTTCCCAAAAGATACGACCCTATCCTCCACGACGAGGGCGGGCGTGCTCATGACGCCGTACGAGGCGATTTCCCCGAGGTCTCCGACGTTCTCCACCTCGGCTTTGAGGCCCATGCCATCGACGGCCTTCTTCACGTTATCGAAGGTCGCGAGGCTCTTCTTGCAACATGCTCCTAGAACCTTGATAGTCATACGGCTTTTCCTCCCGTTATCCGCAGCATCCGCTGCCGCATCCGCAATCAGATTTCCGCTCGGCGTCGCCGACGTACTGGATCGCGCCGCTCGGGCAATTGTTTCCGCAGCCGTGGCAGCCCTGCACGCAGCCCTCGGGAGAAACGACGACGGGAGTCGGCGCCCTCTTCTTGTCGTAGACGCCGTGCTTGCACATATCCACGCACGCGCCGCATTCCGAGCAGGCCGTATAATCGATCACCGGATACCATGTCTTTGACAAAGCGTTCCTCCTCCATCCTATGTAAAGAGAAAACCGAGCGCGTTGAAAGCGTAGCCGATGAGGACGATGCCCGCGGCCACGATGCCGACGAAGAGGGCGAGGAGCCGCGCCTTCACGACCTTCTTGAGCATGATGATCGACGGGAGCGAGAGGGCCGTAACGGCCATCATGAGGGAGAGGATCGTGCCGACGTCCACACCCTTGGCCCAAAGCGCCTCCGCGACGGGGATGGTCCCGAAGATGTCCGCGTACATGGGTATGCCGACGGCCGTGGCGATGAGGACCGAGAAGGGGTTTTTCTTCCCCAGCACCGCCATGATCCACTCTGTCGGGATCCAATTATGGATGATCGCGCCCAAGGCCACGCCGCCGAGCACGTACGGCCAGACCTTCTTGAGCGTCTCGAACATCGCGTCCTTCGCGAAGGCGAGCCTGTCCTTCATCGTCATCTCGGGCGCCTGGACGTTGACCCGCGCTCCGGACGGCGGCGCGAACCGTATCACGTAGGGTTCCATGCCGAGCTTATCGATGAGAGTGCCGCCCGCCACCGCGAGGACGAGGCCCATGGCCACGTACGCGAGCGCGATGGGGAGGCCGAAGGTCCCGATGAGGACGACGAGGGCGCCGAGGTCCACGAGGGGCGAGGAGATCAGGAAGGAGAAGGTGACGCCGACGGGCAACCCGGCGTTCGTGAAGCCGATGAAGAGCGGGATGGAGGAACAGCTGCAGAAGGGCGTGAGCGTACCGAGAAGGGCGCTCATGGCGTTGGCGCCGACGCCCTTGAAGCGTCCGAGGATGCGCTTCGTCCGCTCAGGCGGGAAATGGCTCTGGACGTAGGAGATGGCGAAGATGAGCGCGGAGAGCATGAAGAGGATCTTTATCGAGTCGTAGAGGAAGAACCGAACGCTCGCGCCGATCCTGCTTCCGGTATCGAGGCCGAGCGCGGATAGGCCCTTCCCCACGAGGACGTCCAGCCACCCCATACCGAAGACCTGACGCTGGATGAAATCGAGGATCAGGCGCATCGGTCCGCACCCTTCCTCCGAGCGGCCTTGCGGCCCCCGGTGAATTCCGCAAGCTTACGCGAGGCCTCCGCGCAGCCCTCGCGGGACAGCGAGTAGCGCGTCCACTTCCCGTCCTCGCGCGCCCGGACGATGCCGCTCTCGCAGAGCACCTTCATGTGGTGGGAGAGCGTGGGCTGGGAAATCTCGAGCTCCTCGAGGAGGGCGCAGGCGCACCGCTCGCCGCCGCCGAGGAGATCGAGGATCGCGAGCCTGTTCTCATCGCAAAGCGCCTTGAAGATCCTGGCGCCCTCGGCGTATCGGTCTTCCATGATGTTCCGCATCTCATATCGAAGGTTATCGATTCGTGAAGGATACTCATCGCATCGACGGATGTCAATATGAAGAAACGCGGCTCAGGAGGGTCAGAGGGAGAAGATCCTGATGTCGTCGAAATAGGCGTGGCAGTCCGCCGAGGGGGCCCAGGTCGCGTCGCTCCCGCCGTGGAAGGTGGAGAAGTAGAGCTTGTCCGCGAGGTCCCCGTTGGTCACGAAGCGCAGGCCGCGGAGGTCGAGGGCGGGCTCGCCGTCGATCCAGATCCGGACCGCGCCGTCGGAGGCGCCGGGGGCGTTGACGGTCACCTGTTCCGTGACGGCGTACCAGCGGCCGCGCTCGAAGCGTACGAGTCCGGCGGAGGTCCGGAGCTCGAAGTCCTCGCCGTAGGTTCCCGGCTTGTCCATGTGGTAGAGGTAGAGGACGGCTTTCCCCCCGGTCCTCCACATGAGCCGGGCCGAGAAGCCGTTCTCCCCGGTGCAGTCCTCGCCCCCGCTGCAATCGTCGCCTCCCGAGATACCGGGAAGCTTCCCTCCCTCGTGGCTCCCTCCCCAGTCGAAGTCCTCGCCGAACATGAGTCGATACGATACATAGATCTCTCGCGCGGGAGGGAAGCCGAGCGGGGCCTGCGCGCCGTTATCGGCGGTGCCGTAGGTATTCGCGGGATAGGTTATGCGGAGCGATCTGGCCCCCGTCCCCGCGAAGGAAGCGCTGACATGCGCCCTGTCCTGGTCGAAGCCGTCTACGTATGAAACGTCGAAGCCCGCCGATCTCCAATCCGAGATGCCGAAAACGCGGCCGTCCTCGAAGGACTCGAAATCGCAGAGGAAGAGGGTGGTCCCGTCCAGATATGGATCGATGGGCGCGATCAACTGAGCGGGCGCGGTACCGACGCAGGAGGCGAGGAGGGCCGCCGCGAGGAGGGCGCCCGATACGAGGAGGAGGCAGGGGGCGAACCGGGCGGGGCGTTCCATGCCCGGAGTATAAATCAAGTCCGTCGAGCCGGATATGGAGCTTCCGGGAATGCGGCCGTAGTACGGGGCGGTATCCGGAGCGCGGTGCCGAGGGCTGGAGGGAGGTATGGGATTCCGACCTCTTCAGGATCGGTTTTTCCATGGATGAAAGTGGGTTCTGGGTTGACAGGCAGGAATCCCAGGCTTATATTATTGACTGAATATAAAGTCAACATAAAACGGGGTATGCATGTCGCCCAGGAAGAAAGAACAGAATGATGAGCTTCGAGAAAAACGGCGCGGACAAATCCTCGATGCCGCACTCTCCGTCTATATCGATTGCGGCTACAACGGCGCGGACATGGGCGAGGTGGCGGAAAAGGCCGGTCTCGCCAAGGGACTCGCCTATTATTACTTCCGGAACAAGCAAGAGCTGTTCAAGGCGATGTTCGAATGGGCCGCCGGATCGCTCATGGCCCTCAACGAGCGGCTCCTCGGCGCCAATCCCGAGGGTGATCCCGTGGAACGGCTCGCACGGTATCTCCTCGCCGCGCTCGGACTGGGGATGGAGGATCTCCGCCTGCTCCGCTTCTCCATGCGCCTCCCCTTCGACGCATACGCGGTGTTCGGCCCGAGCGGATGGAGCGAGGGGTTCACGAAGTCGAAGCGGCACGTCTCAGGTATCGCCGCGATGATACGGGATATCGCCGCCGCGGGCCGAATGCCGTCCGTGGATCCGGACCGAGCTGCGATGTCGGTCTGGGCGGTGTTCATGGCCAACAGCCTGGACATGGTCAGGCTGGCGGGAGCGAAGCGCACCGCGGAGAAGGGCGTGGGCGACGGGACGAAAAACACTATGGCTGTGCGGACGCGGGAGCTTCTTTCTTTTTGTTTCAGGATGCTCGGCATCGCGGACGAGGAATGGATCGGCTACGCGGAGGAGGCTCTGGGATGAAGGTGTACAAGACCGAATCGGGAGAACGGGCGCTTCGCGCGTCTTACGATAGGCTCCTGGGGATGTGGGGCGTGGAGATCGAGGAAACGTACGTGGAAGGTTCGTATGGCAGGACCCACGTTATCCTCGCTGGGAAGCCGTCGAATCCGCCCCTCCTGATGTTCCACGGCGTCGGCGACGATTCCGCGTTCATGTGGGTGAAGAACGCACGGGAACTGTCGAAACGCTTCCGCCTCCTCGCCATCGACACGATGGGGGGATCCGGGAAGAGCCTACCCGGCGGAAGATACGGGAGGGGCTTTGAGCTCCCGACCTGGTACGGAGAGATTCTGGACGGCCTCGGCGTCGAGGAGGCTTGCGCGGTCGGGGTCTCGTACGGCGCCTACCATTGCCAGCTCATCGCGCACAGCTATCCCGAGCGTATAAAGAAATTCGTCGGGATCGCGGGTTACCTCTCGGCGACAGGCTATGGCGGCTCGAAGTACGCGGCGATCCTCCGGGTCATGATCCACACCATTCCCGTGATCATCATGCCGACGCGGAAGAACATCATCCGCGCGGGCGGGAAGATGATGGGCTTGCCTCCGGGATTCCTGGAATCCGAACCGGCGCTCGCCGACCACTTCGCCTTGATCAACAAGCATTACCGCACGCAGGCCCAATTCTGCCATAAGAGGAAGACCTTCTCCCCGGAGGAAATCGAGGGTTTCCGCGGCAAGGGCCTCTTCCTCATCGGGGAGGAGGACGCGATCGTGAATTTCCCGGGGGCCGTACGGGCGCTGCGGGATTTCCGGATGAATCAGAAGCGCTTTCCTGGAGCGGGACATGCCCTCAATAGTGTGAATCCCCGGGAAGTCGAGTCCGAGATCGTTCGTTTTTGCATGGGGGAGTGACGGGGATAATGCCTTCGGCCCGACAAGCCTCCTAGGCCAATTTGCTCCGGAAAATGAAGAACACGGCGCCGAGGATGCAAAGCCCCGCCCAGAGGTAGTCCCAGGTGGGCTTCTCCTTGAGGTAGAAGACCGCGAAGGGGAAGAAGATCGTGAGGGAGATCACTTCCTGGAGGATCTTGAGCTGGCCCACGGAGAGGATCTCGTGCCCGATCCTGTTGGCGGGCACCTGGAGGAGGTACTCGCAGAGGGCGATGCCCCAGCTCACGAGGGCGGCGACGATCCAGGGCTTGGACGCGAGGTTCTTGAGGTGTCCGTACCAGGCGATGGTCATGAACACGTTGCTGCAGCAGAGCAACCCGATGGTGATGAGGATGCGGGCCATGATGATCCTTTCTTGGGAATCCGAGAGTACAATTTAGCCGTTTTCCCATATCGTTTCAATCCGCGCCCGAGCGCGGAAGGGGAGGGGACGATGGGAATGATCAGGGAACTCATGGACGCGGAGATGCGGCTCCGCAATTTCGCCGAGGGGACGATTCGCGCATATCTGCACGAGGCGAGGCGGTACGCGGAGACGTTCGGGAAGTCCCCCGCGGAGCTGGGAGCGGATGAGTGCGCGTCGTACTTCAGGAGCCTCGCGCTCGACGGAGCGAGCCCGGCGCGGCTCAGGATGGCTTATTCCTCCCTGAGATTCCTCTACCGCGTCCTCGGACGCGAGGACGCCATGGCGAACATCGGGATGCCGCGCGAGCGGAAGACCCTCCCCGCCGTCATGTCGAAGGACGAGGTCCACGCTCTCCTCTCCGCCTGCCCGACGCTCCGCTACCGAACGCTCTTCGCCCTTCTGTACTCCACCGGACTCAGGATCTCCGAGGCGCTCGCGCTCAGGCCGGGAGACGTGGATTTCGAGCGGAAGCAGGTCTTCGTCCGCTCGGGGAAGGGCGGGCGGGACCGCTACGCGATCCTGGGAGACAAGGCCGCCCTCCTCCTCAAGCGGTACCTGGCCGCGGCGCGGCCCCTGTCCTGGCTCTTCTTCGGCGTCGGGGGGAGGGAGGAACCGCTTTCCAAGCGGGCGGCGCAGAGCGCGTTCAAGGCGGCGGCTGCGCGGGCGAGCCTCAGGCTCGAGCTCCACGTCCATACCCTGAGGCATTCCTTCGCCACGCACCTCCTCGAGGGCGGGGCCAATCTCTTCTACATCATGCGCCTTCTCGGTCATACTTCCGTCATGACGACGATCCGCTACCTCCATCTTCAGCGCCTGGACCTCCTCGGGGTGAAGAGCCCCATCGACGATCCCGCCATAAATCCCCTCGGACTCGCGCCCGACGAGGACGGACAGCGGCGCCTGGAGCTCGCGTCGTGACGGATTCCGAAGCGGCCGAACGGAACATCAAGGCCCTCTCCTGGTTCAACCTTCTCATGGACTTCCGGTTCTACGGACCTGTCGCCGTCCTCGTCTTCCAAAGGATCGCCGGGTCCTACGCCCTGGCCATGGCCGTGTTCGGCGCCGCGATGATCTCCTCCGCGATCTTCGAACTCCCCACGGGCATCCTCTCCGACCGCATCGGGCGGCGGCTCACCCTCATCCTCGGACAGGCTGCGGGCTTCCTCTCGGTGCTCTCCTACGCGCTCGCCGCGAGCGTCGGGGCGGGCGGCGGCGCCGTTCTCCTCTTCGCCGGAGCC
>CAZIEI010000015.1:10381-16617 GCA_964538705.1 uncultured Spirochaetales bacterium
CGGGCTCGAGGGGCTCGCGCGGGCCTTCTTCTCCGGGAACAACAACGCCCTCCTCCACGACAGCCTCAAGGCCTCAGGTCGCGAAGACGAGTTCCACCGCGTCCTCGGGAAGCTCGCGTCGTACTTCCAGATCGCGGCCGCGCTCTGCGCCCTCGCGGGGAGCTCCATCGCTCAGGCTTCCTTCACTCTCGTCCTCTGGGTATCCGTCATACCCCAGGCGGCGGCGCTCGCTATGGCCTTCCTCGTCGTCGAGCCGCGGGTGGCGGGGAAGGGCGAGGAAGCCGCAAATGGCGGGGAAGACGCGGGAGCGGGAGTCTTCGCCTCCGTGCGCCACTTTCTGGCGGCCATGAAAGCCTTCTTCGGGAACAGGCGCATCGTCGCCGTGTCCGCGGCGAACGCGGTCTCGGGCGCCCTCGGGGAATCCTGCTACCAATTCTCCGCCGCCTTCTTCTCCGCGCTCTGGCCGGTCTGGGCGATCGGCTTCTCCAAGACCATTTCAAGCGTCGGCGCTGCCGTCAGCTTCCGCGCCTCGGGAAGGGCTATCGACCGCTTCGGCGCCTTTCCCGTCCTCGTTGCATCCCGCGCCTACGGCCGCGTCGTGGGCATCGCCGCGTCCCTGTTCCCCGGCCCCTGGTCCCCCGTCATCACGTCGACCTCGTCGCTGTTCTTCGGCACGGGCGTCGTCGCGAGCGAGACCCTCATGCAGCGCGAGTACTCGGACGGGCAGCGGGCGACGATGGGTTCCATCGGCTCCATGCTGGAGAATACGCTATTCGCTATCGCGGCGCCTCTGCTCGGATGGTTCGCGGATCGGATCGGCGTCGTGCAGGCGTATCTCTGGGTCCAGGTAGCCATGATCCCCTCAGTGATCGCGCTCTGGTTCGAGCACCGGAGGCGGAACGGTGAGGCGGGCGCGAGGCGCGCGGGCGAGTCGGGGAGCGGGGATATGGGCGGAGCTTGACCCCGGACCGAGCGGCCGGTATGATGCCGATATCATGCGCCGCTAGAACCCTTCATGACCGATCCGGCCGGAGCGCGTCGCGCGTCAGGCCATCGGCGAATCGATTTCCTCAGCACTGAAGGGATACCCCTATGTTCGATTACAAGCGCCTCTTCGAGCTCTCGCGCGACCTCGGGCCCTCCGCGAAAAGCACGTCCATGTTCTGGACCGATCCGCACATCGCCCCCATTCTCCTCAAGAAGCACCTCAATCCCGATACGGACGCGGCCTCGCGCCGTCCCGAGGCCATCGAGGCGACCGTATCGTGGCTCGAGCGGACGATCCTCCGCGGCCCTTCCCGCGTCCTCGACCTCGGCTGCGGTCCCGGGCTTTACGCCGAGCGGATCGCCCATCGCGGTCACCGCGTCACGGGCATGGATTTCTCCTCAGGCAGCATCGAGCACGCGCGGGCGTCGGCGGCGAAGGCCGGGCTCGATATCGAGTACCGCGTCGGTAATTACGTGGAGGCCGAGTACGGGAGCGGCTACGACCTCGTCATGATGATCTACTGCGACCTGGGCGCCCTTTCGCCCGATGACCGCGCTGGAGTTCTCAGGAAGGCCCGCGCCGCGCTCAAGCCAGGAGGCGTCTTCGTCTTCGACCTCATCGGCGAAAGCCTCGCTTCATCGTTCGCGCCGGGCAAGGACTGGTCCTTCGCGGAATCCGGATTCTGGTCCGACAAGCCGCACCTCGTCCTGGAAGAGCGCAGGCATTTCCCGGAACTGAAGATGGTCCAGCGCGCCACCCTCGTCGCGGAGGAAACCGGCCGCGTGGAGCGCTACATGATCCGCGATTGGTACTTTTCTGACGAAGCCATTCTGAAGCTCGCGTCCGATGCGGGCTTCGCTTCATGCGAGCTCCACCGAGGATTCCTCCCGAGGCCCAACTGGGGCGGGGAGGATGTCGTCTTCGCGGCGGCGAGGGCGTAGGGAGATACTGATGAAAGGGCCGAAGCCGGAGCGAGCGAGTCGCTCCGGCTTCGTATCCGATCAGATCTGAGTGGTCACCGTGCAGTTCGTCGTGGTGACGGTGCAGGATGTGGCGGTTTCGGTAGCGGATGTGGCTTGGGACGTTAGCGTCGAATTCCCGACCGTGCAACTCGTATTCGTTATTGTCATAGCATAAGTGGTTCCAAGGGAGCCGCAAGCGCCGTTTTCTTTGATCTTCAGGCTCCAGAAATCGTACCCGCCGGCTCCGTAGGCGGTCGTAAAGCCGAGGGCCGAATAACCTCCGGCGGGGTTTTGAAGAATCGAATATATATAAGAATAATTTGAAACCCGGAATACTTTTTGCCATGAGACGTTTCCGGTACTATCAGTCTTGATGATGAGTGCGTCATCATCGTCACTTCCTCCGAGAATGTATCCTCCGTCCGTTGTCTGTTCGACATCGAGAATAGATCCGGTGTATGCGATGCTGTAGGATTTCTGGAATTCGATCGCGCCTTCTCCGCTTATTTTCATGAGGAAACTGTAGGAATAGTAAGAACTGAACGATTTCGATGATCCTGAAACGATATATCCGCCATCAATCGTGGGCCGAACGGAGGCCGCGGTATCGGCATCGCTCCCTCCGTAGGTTTTTTGCCACGATACGGCGCCCGATCCTTCCAGTTTGACGATCAGTATGTCGTCGTTGCCGGCACCGGCCGATTTCGTGGAACCAGCCGCGAGAATGCCTCCGTCCGCGGTCGACGTGATCGAATTGAAGACGTCGTCGCTGACGCCGGCGAGCGCGTTTTGCCAAAGGATTGAGCCACTGGAATCGATTTTAAAAATCCAAGCATTCTTCCCCGAGGAGCCTGATGGCGTCGTATATCCGGCGACGGCATAACCTCCGTCGGTCGTTTGGATTATCGCGTTGGGGACATCGGTGCCAGGACCTCCGTACCTTCGTTCCCATTGAATCTGGCCCGTGGATGACAACTTTACGATCCATGCGTCCGTTGACGGAGCGCTGAACGATGTTGTTGACCCCGCGACGATGTATCCGCCATCGGGCGTTTCCAGAATCGAGTAAGCGTAATCGCTTCCGGATCCGCCGAAGGCTTTCTGCCAGGAAACGATATCGTCCGGATTCGTTTTAATCAACCAAAAATCGCTGCTGCCGGCGCCGAAAGAGCTCGTGTATCCGGCTCTGATGGCGCCGCCGTCCGATGTTAAGCGCCCGCTGCGGCCGTAATCGGATGACGTTCCGCCGTATGTCCGGGCGAAAATATCGGCGACGGTGAATGATATCGGCGTCGACCAGGCAGTCCAGCCGGTCCCATCGAGTGCGGCGACCCGCCAGTAATAAGTCGCGCCGAGCGTCAAGGGAGTCGATGCCTGGAAGGAGGAAGAAGCGAGGCCGGTCGCGTCGATCGACATCGTGCCGGAGAAATCAGCGGCCGTATTGGCTTGTATCCTGTAGGATTGGACCTGGATGAGGTCCGACCAATTGAAGTAGGGAAGGCGGCTCGTTTCCGATCCGTTCGCCGGCGACTGCGTCCCATATCCGGCGGTGTACGTGCGTGAAGTGGACGATGAGGTTAGGCAATTAGGTTTCGTGGCGACGGCATATACGGTCGCCGACGAATTCAGGATGAAGGGGCCGGTATAGTACGTGCCATTGGTTGGCGTCGGCGTCGTACCGTTCGTCGTGTAAATAACGATAGAATCAGGAGTCTGCGACGAAATCTGGACGGTAAGGCCGGATCCGAAATACCCGGAAGGCAATGCGAAGGTGGGCGCGACGCATTGGACATAGTAATAGCCCGAGGCGACGAGAGAAACCCCCCAGCTCGCTTCGTATAGGGCGATGGCTTTGACCTGCCTGTTGCGATCGATCGAGAACGGACCGGAATATGTGAATCCGTTCGTGACTGAAGGATCCGTCCCATCCACGGTGTACCTGATCACATGCGATCGGGAGGTCGGCACTGTGATCGTAACGTCAATCGCGCCCGTCGTCGGCGTGTAAGTGCCCGGGGAAGGGCTGAAGACGGGCTGAGCGATCTTCCGGTACGTGGCTGAGCTGATATCCGATATGGTGGAGCCCGAGAGTTTCGCGATCGCCTTTATCGTCGTTTCCTTGTCGTCGGGGAGCGCAAAGGCTCCGGAATAAATCGTGCCGACGTATTCGCCGGGGTCTGAGCCGTCCATCGTATAATTGATGGCTGCTCCGGCCGTAGCCGAGCTCAGCGTCACAGACGTGGACGCGTGGTAGACGCCGGGGGCGGGGCTGAATACCGGAGTCGAAACGCTGTTCGAGATGACGATCGCCGCAGTCGCGACGGGTGAATCGTGGTAACCGTAGCGGATGGCGACGGCACGCAGCGTCACGCTGGAATTCACCGTGAACGGAGTAGAGTAGACGATGCCGTTCGTCGCGCTCGGCATCGAGCCGTTCGTTGTGTACCTGATCACCGCGTCGGCGACGCTGCAGGCCATCGAGACGCTTTGGGCCGACGAGTAGGTCCCGGGAGACGGGGAGATCGAGGGAGTAGGCGCGGTGAGCATGTCGGTGCTCTCGTAGGCCGCCGTCGAAGCCGATTCGCCGAATCCGTTAAACGCGATGACGCGGTAATAATACCGTGTGTTCGGTTCGAGGCTAGCGTCGGCGAAACTGCGCGTATCAAAAGGCAGGGTGGCGATATCCGACCACATCGAGCCGTCTAGGCTCCGCTGAACGCGGAATCCCGTTTCGTTATACGAATTATCCTGCCAACCGACGTTCAAGGAAGCGGTCGAGACCATGGAGACGGTCAGCGATGAAGGGGCGGGAGGAATGCCGTTGATATCCGACGCCTTGAGGGCGAATGACGCGGTCGTCGCCGCTCCTGAGACGATCCTCACGCTCTCCATGATCCTGCAGAGCGCCGTTGCTCCGCCCCTGATTTCGAGATTCAAGACGTGGTAGCCGGAATCGATGGAGGAGATGGCATTGGTCGCGGAGTGCCCGTCTCCCGAGACGGCTAGTGAGATGGGCGTCATAGTTCCGCCCATCCTGCCGATCGTTCCCGTTACGGCGGGGGAGGAAACCATGCCGGCGGGCCAGGATACGCTTATTTCGAGAGAGCCTGGACCGGCGACGGGCGCGAGCGTAACGGTCGCCGAGGCGTTCGACGACGGATCGACCGTTACGTCCGCGGAACCCTCCAGGATGGCGGTTCCCGCGCCGTTGCGCGCCAGGACTTCGATGGTCCAGAGCCCCGCCTCTAGGGCGGGAAATTGTATGCTCGTTCCCGTGTGCCCCGTGACCGATACCGGGTCGCCGGGACCGGTCAGGTAGATATCATAGGATGACGAGACCATGTCCACGGGGGGGGCGATGGTCTTGGCTCCCGCTTCAGCGTCCTCGACGACGAGCGAGAGGCTTCCGATCCCGTTGTTCGGATGTACCGGGCACGACACCAAGGAGACCGCGATGGCGAGGGTCCCGGCGATTCTGAGATTAAGGTATTTATTGAGAACAGATCTCGACATGTTGCTGCCCTTTCACTGGATAACGATGTTGTCGATCCATACGGCGTCGCTTCCGGCGCTTCCCGAGGAATTTTTCGTATACCGCCATTCGAACGTATACGTCCCCGGGGATGTGATCTGGTAGCTGTATGATGTCCAAGTCGATGTCGACGTACCAGAAAAGCTGGTGATATAGGAGCCTTTTGCGTAGAACCGCAGATAATCTCCGCTTGAATCGCTACTGACTAACCATCTGAAGGTCAGGGTCATATTGGATGACGCCTGGCACGTCAGCGCCATTCCGGTGGTCTGGTTGTCGGCGATGACTCCGGACTTAGCGCAGAAAACGCTTGCGTCTCCCGGTGATGAGATCGTCCATTGGGCATTCCCGGTGGAGGTGAAATACGCCGGGATAGTGCCCTCTTCAAAGGAGCAATCAAGAGTGGAGATATTCCGCCCCTCGAAGTTTATGGATTTCGAGCTGAGGCTTCCTTGGCCGGATACGAAGAGCGTCAGCGTATGCACGCCGATCATCGAGGCGGAGAAGGTGATCGTCGTCGAAGCGGCTGTCGCGCCGGGAATGGGCGAACCGTCGAGGTACCATGCGTATGAGGTCGCGCCCGCGCCGACGGTCGCCGTGACCGTCATCGACTGTCCCGGATAAAGGATGGCCTGTTGCCCTGAGAAGGCGATCGAAATGGGATTGGCCGGTTGCGGGACGATGATGACGCCCGTCACGGGGGTCGGACTCGGGACGGGCGACGGACTCGGCGAAGGCGACGGACTCGGGACGG
>CAZIEI010000015.1:16717-38383 GCA_964538705.1 uncultured Spirochaetales bacterium
GCGACGGACTCGGCGAAGGCGACGGACTCGGCGAAGGCGACGGACTCGGCGAAGGCGACGGACTCGGCGAAGGAGTCGGAGATGGGGTCGGAGACGGCGAAGGACTCGGGGATGGCGAGGGACTCGGCGGGGGCGCCAGGATCACGTTCGTGATTCCGATGTCGTCGACGCAGAGGATTCCTCCGTTGCTCGCGGTGCTCCGGATGGCGATGTAGACGTCCTGTCCGGCGTACGCGCTCGCGTTCACGGTGATATGCTGCCAGGTGCCGGATTCAGTATAAGTGAACGATTTATAGAAGAGGATCGACGTGAAATCCGCCGCGGCCATGCCCGTGGTCGAAACGCGGACGCTGATTTCCTCATACGGGCGCGAGGAATTCGCCGCTAAAGCCCAAAAATCGATGACTGCGCCGGATCCGACCCTGAAGCGCGGCAGTATGAGATAATCGTTCTTAGCCGTCCCTTCTGCGTTATTCCATGATGAGATGGAACGGCTGCCGGTCCTGGCCGTTCCTTGCAGGACGGTCCATACCGTGAAGCCGCCGAGGGTGGCGTTCGTGCCGCTATCCGCGTTGATGGTCATGAGGCCGGTCAGGTCGTCCGTAGCCTCGAAGCCTTGCGCGTACGCGACGGGGGCGATGCTCGGACTCGCGACGGGAGAACTCGGGCTTACGCTTTCCGATGGGTCTTCATCCGCTTGGGGCGGGGGACAGCCGAGCAGGGCGAACGCCGTGAGCAGTGATAGCATCGCGGCGCGCGCGCGCATCCAACGAGGGGCCTTGATCATCCTCGCTCTCCTTGTTCTCTTCATGGTTTTGTATGAAAACCGAGGATTGTATTATACGGAGGAAAACGCCAGGGCGCAAGGCCGGACGACTCTCGCGGCGGCTTCTTTCCTATACCCGATTGGGGCGGCAAGAAGGCGGTCTTCACGATCGCGACGGCTTGGGGAGAGCGGGAAAAACGAAGAAGGCATGAAGCCGGTGCGAGTCAATCGCCCTGGCTTCATACCATTCAAATCTGAGTCGTCACGGCGCAGTCCGTCGTCGTGACCGTGCAGGAGGTTGGCGTTTCGATCGCCGTGGTGGCCTGCGATGCGAGGTCCGGAATTCCGACAGCGCAGGTGGGAGTCCTCGTTCTCGCCGACGATGTGATGCCGAGAGAACCGCATGTTCCGTTCGCTTTGATTTTCAAATTCCATAGATCAGTATTGCCGGTGCCGAAACTGGATGTGCTTCCGATGACCGAATAGCCGCCATCGGGATATTGGATGATCCCGTACCCGTATTCGAACATCACTCCTCCGAACAGATAAGCCCATGAAACAGCACCCGAATCGTCCGTCTTCAGGACTAAAATATCATCTAATCCCTCCCGGCCCGGAGCATTCCCCGTGACGACGTACCCTCCATCGGAAGTCTGCTGGATATCGCATGAATATTCATAGTGGTCAATTTCATATGCTTTTTGCCATTCCATCCCGCCGTTTCCGTCGATCTTGATGACTAGAAAATCGGTAAAACTCCCTGAATGGGTCGCCGTTGAACCTGCGATGATGTATCCGTCCCCGGTGGTCCGGCGGACCGCGGTAGCGGTATCGACGAAGGCGCAACCATACGTCTTCTGCCATTCTACGAAGCCCGACTCATCCAGCTTGACCGCCCAGGCGTCGTCATCGCCGGCTCCGGCGGAATTCGTCGTACCGACCGCGAGGTAGCCTCCCCCGGGGGTCGATATTATCGAATTGAAGGAGTCATCGTTCGGGCCGCCGTACGCCCTCTGCCAGACCAGAGCTCCCGACGAATCGATTTTATACGCCCAAGCGTCTTCCCTTCCGGACCCGAAGGAGTAGGTCGATCCCGCGATGACGAAGCCGCCGTCAGGGCATTGTGCGATCGAAGCAGCCGACGTATCGGAGATCGTTCCGCCATATTCCCTCTCCCATTGAACGAGGCCGGCGGAATTCAATTTGACGATCCAGGCGTTATCGCCCATCGTTCCGAACGAGGATGTCCGGCCGGCGATGATGAATCCGTTATCGAGCGTCTCCTGTACCGAATACGCGAAATCGATATCAGGGCCGCCGTAGGTCTTCTGCCAAGCGATCGAGTCGTCCTGATTCTTTTTAATCACCCAGATGTCGGGATTGCTCGAGCCGAAGGACTGCTCGGATCCGGCCAGAATCGAGCCGCCGTCCGAAGTCCGGCTAATTGCATAGCCGTGATCGAAGGATGTACCGCCGTATGCCTTGGCGAAGATATCCGCTACAGTGAATGAAAAAGGCGTCGACCATGCGGTCCAGGAAGCGCCATAGGATGCGCTGATCCGCCAGTAGTAGGTCGTTCCGAGCGTCAAGGGAGTCGAGGTTTGGAAGGTCGAGGACGTCAGGTCGCTCGAATCGATTCTCATCTCCCCCGTGAAATCAAGCGCGGTATTGACTTGGATCCTATACCCTTGGGCTCGGACGATATCGGGCCAATCGAAGCATGGCAAGACGCTCGTTTCACTGCCATTCGATGGAGTCTGCGTGCCGTATCCGAGTGAATAATATCTGCTGACGGAAGAGGAGGTCATGCAATTGGGTTTCGTAGCCACCGCGTATACGGTCGTAGAGGAATTCAACGTGAACGGTCCGGTGTAGTATGTGCCGTTTGTCGTTGACGGAGTGGATCCGTTAGTAGTATAGACCACGATCGAACCAGGGGTCTGCGATGTAATTAGGACGGAGAGATCCGAGCCGAAAGGTCCCGCGGGTAGAGCGAAGACGGGCGCGACGCATTGGATGGTATAGTTACCGGATACGACGAGGGAATTCCCCCAGCTTCCATCGTACAGTGCGATGGCCTTGACCTGCCTATTACGATCGATCGAGAACGGCCCTGAATACGTCAATCCGTTTGTTGACGAAGGATCGGTCCCGTCTACGGTGTACTTTATCGTATGGGTTCGCGAGGTCGGTACGGTGATCGAGATGTCCTGCGTCCCCGTGGAGGGAGTGAACGTGCCGGGAGACGGGCTTAAAACGGGCTGGGCGATCTTGCGGTACGTGGCCGAGCTGATGTCGGATATCGTCGATCCCGAGAGCTTCGCGATGGCCTTTATCGTGGTTTCCTTGTCCTCGGGTAGGGATAATGCACCGGAATAGATCGTTCCCGAGAATTCCCCGGGGTCGGAGCCGTCCGTCGTGTAGTTGATCGCGGCTCCGACTGTGGCAGAACTCAGCGTTACCGACCTCGGAGCGTGGTAGACGCCGGGGGCGGGGCTGAATACCGGGGTGGAGACGCTGTTCGAGATCACGATCGCGGCGGTCGCGACGGGTGAATCGTGGTACCCGTCGAGGGTGGCGGCGGCGCGGAGCGTGACGCTGGAATTCACGGTGAACGGAGCCGAGTAGGCGTGGCCGTTCGTGGAGCTCGGGACGGATCCGTTCACGGTGTACCGGATGACGGCCCCGGGCAGGTCGCAGGTCAACGTGACGCTCTGGGGCGAGGCGTAGGTTCCCGGGTTCGGGGCGATCGAGGGAACGGGCGCTATGAGCATGTCGGTGGTGCCGGAAGCCGCCGTCGAGGCCGATTCGCCGTATGCGTTGAAGGCGATGACTCGATAATAATACCGGGTGTTCGGCTGGAGGCCGGAATCCGCGGCGCTGCGAGTGTCATACGGGAGGGCGGCGATATCCGACCAGGCGGAGCCGTCCGTGCTTCGCTGGAGACGGAAGCCCGCTTCGTTGTACGAATTATCCTGCCATGTGACGCTGAGCGAGGAGGTCGAAACCATCGTCACGGTCAACGAAGAGGCCGCGGACGGGACTCCGTTGATGTCCGACGCCTGAAGGGCGAATGACGCGGTCGTCGTCGCTCCAGCGACGATCCTGACGCTCTCCATGATCCTGCAGAGCGCGGTAGCGCCGTCCCTGAGTTCGAGGCTCAGGACGTGGTAGCCGGAATCGATCGAGGCGATGGCGAGAGTCGCGGAGCGCCCGTCCCCCGAGAGGTCCGGCGTTACGGGAGTCGGCGTTTCCCCCATCCTTCCGATGCTTCCCGAAACGGAGGGGGATGATACGATGCCGGCAGGCCAGGAAATGCCGATCGCGAGTGCGCCTTGGCCGTCGACGGGCGCGAGCGTGACGGTCGCCGACGCGTTCGATGACGGATCGACCGAGACCTCCGCGGAGCCCTCCAGGATCGCGGAACCCGTGGCGTTGCGCGCGAGGACTTCAATGGTCCAGAGTCCCGCCTCCAGGGAGGGGAATTGGATACTCGTTCCCGTATGCCCCGTAACCGATACCGGGTCGCCCGGGCCGGTCAGCGCGATGTCGAAGGATGCGGAGACCATGTCCACGGGAGGGGCGATTGTCTTCGCCCCCGACTCCGGATCATCGAGGGCGAGGGTGAGGCTTCCTATCCCGCCTCTCGGGTGGACTGGGCACGAGGCTAAGGCTAGGACGATAGCCAGGCCCGCGGCTGACCGGACCAGGGCATGAAGTCGCTCGACGCTCGTGTTATCGGTTTTCATTCAGTCCCTCAATTAATGGCGATCGTGTCGATCCAGGCGGAATCGCTTCCGCTATTCACGCTGCCGTCCTTCGAATAGCGCCATTCGAAGACGTGGTTTCCCCCGGAGGCGATGGAGTACGAGTATGACGCCCAATTCGCCTGGGATGTCCCTGACCAGGACGCTATCTGGACGCCGTCGACGAGGAATCTCAGGTAGTCGCAGTTGCTCTCGGAACTCACCTTGTACCTGAAGGAAATCGTTTGCGAGGGGGACGTCTGATGGGCATACGTGAAGCCCGTGGTTTGGCTATGGGATATTGTGCCGGATTTCATGCAGTAGGGGCTGTTATCCCCGGGGGTGTAGATGACCCACGACGCGTTTCCGGTCATGGCGATGGAACCAGGCACCAGTCCGTCATCGAAGGTCCATCCGGTGCCCAAGGTATTCCGCATTTCGAAGTTGATGGATTTGGAACTGAGGCTTCCCTGTCCCGAAACGAAGACCGTCAATGTGTGCAAGCCGCTCATAGAGGCGGAGTAGGTGATGGTCGTCGAAGCGGCCGTCGCGCCGGGAATGGGCGAACCGTCGAGGTACCATGAGTACGAAGTCGCGCCCGCGCCGACGGTCGCCGTGACCGTCATCGATTGTCCCGGGTTGAGGATATCCTTTTGTCCTGAGAAGGAGATCGATATCGGGTTAGCCGGCTGCGGGATGATGATGACGCCCGTCACGGGGGTCGGACTCGGGGCGGGCGATGGAATCAGCGAAGGCGACGGGCTCGGCGAAGGACTCGGCGAGGGCGATGGGATCGGACTTGGTAATGGGGAAGGGGACGGAGACGGTGAAGGACTCGGTGATGGCGACGGGCTCGGCGAAGGGCTCAGTGAGGGCGATGGGATCGGACTCGGCGATGGGGAAGGGGACGGAGACGGAGAAGGACTCGGTGATGGCGAAGGACGCTGAGATGGCGACGGGCTCGGCGAAGGCGACGGGCTCGGCGGGGGTGCCAGTGTCACGTTCGTGATTCCGATGTCGTCGACGCAGAGGATTCCGCCGTTGCTCGCGGTGCTCCGAATAGCGATATAGACGTCCTGGCCGGAGTAGGCGTTCAAGTCCGCGGTGATGCGCTGCCAAGCGCCGGCTTCGTACCCGGAGAAGGACTTGTAGAGGATGATCGATGAGAAATTCGCAGCTGACATGCCTGTGGTCGAAACACGGAGGCTGAGTTCCTCGTACGGTTTGGAAAGATTCGCGGCCAGGGCCCAGAAATCGATGACAGCGCCGGTTCCGACCCTGAAGCGCGGCAATATGAGGTAATCGTTCTTGGAGGTTCCCTCGGTGTTGTTCCACGAGGATATGGATCGGCTTCCCGTCCTGGCCGTTCCTTGCAGGACGGTCCATACCGTGGAGCCGCCGAGGGTGGCGTTCGTGCCGCCGTCAGCGTTGATGGTCATGAGGCCTGAGAGATCGTCCGACGCCTCGAAGCCTTGAGCGTACGCGACGGGAGCGATGCTCGGACTTGCGACGGGAGAACTCGGGCTTACGCTTTCCGACGGATCTTCATCCGCTTGGGGCGGGGGACAGCCGAGCAGGGCGAATGCCGTGAGCAGTGATAGTATCGCGGCGGACGCGCGCATCCAACGAGAGGCCTTGATCATCCTCGATCTCCTTATTCTAGCGATGATTTTTTATGGAAAAACGGGCTCGCATATAATACGGCATGCGCGATCAGCGCGCAAGGGCTCGCGTATTCCGCCGCGGCAACCTCACCGTGCTTGACGAACGCGGGGGAGGATGTCGTCTACGCGGCGGCGAGGGCGTAGGGAGCGGCGCTCGGTCTATCGCGCTTCCGGGCGGAGATCCGGCTTCCAGCCCTCCGCCCGGTAGCGCCGCGTGCCCTTGTTGAAGGACCAGAAGAAGAACCGCCTGAACCCGGGCAAGCGTTGGATGCGGCTCACGATGAGGCGATCCAGGACGATGGCGGCGACGTGGGCGATCACGACGATGGCGGCGACGGCGAGTCCGTTCGCGATCATTGCCGCCCATGCGGGAAGCCGGGCGACGATCGCCGGGGCGATGAATGCCGCGTACGCGGCGATGCCCGCCCAGCAGACGCCTACGGCGAGCGCGGAAAGCGAGGCGATGCGCCCGATCGACGTGACGATCGCCTTCTTGGGGCAGACGTTGATGCAGCGGTTGCAGGATTCGCATTCGGTCTTCCAGTACGGCCTGCCCTTGCCCGAGCCGCGCATGAGGATGGCGTTCGCGGGGCAGGCGCGGGCGCAGAGGCCGCAGCCGTCGCAGTCGGCGTCGGCGATGAATAATTTGGCGAGGAAACGGCGTCCGATCGAGCCGAAGAGGAAGGACAGGATTCTCGATCCGAAGGGCGGCTTCAGGGCCCGCGTGCAGAGCGACGGATCGTCCGACGCGATCGCCGCGGCGAAGGCGCCCGCCATCGCGTCCCCTCTCGCCATCATGACGGCGGCGTCCCGGGGGGCGGGGGGCTCGGCGAACTGGGTCCAATTGGCGGGATAACTCGCGGAGGCGACGAGCGCGATGTCGTAGCCGCGGCGCTCGAGGACGGCGGCGGCCCTCCAGGGCGCGCCCATAGGACCGCCGCCGTCCACGGCGAGCACGGAGGCTCTCGTCCGCGATCCGTCGGCGCCGAGTCCGGAGGGAAGGCTTTTCAGGAAGGAGGCGACCATGACGGGCGGCGCGAAGGCGTACACGGGGAAGGCGACGACGAGCGGGCTCCCGTCGCGCTCGACGCGGAGTCCCGGCTCGATTCTCGTCAATCTCGTCTCGATTCCCGCGGCGTCGAGCTCCTTCTTCAGTATCCCGACGGCTCGCTCCGTGTTCCCCGTGCTCGTGAAGTAATACGCCCTGCAGGTCATTTCTTTCTCCCTTCCGATCGCGCGATGGCGCCGCTCATCATGAGCGCGACGACCGCTTCTATCCGCTTCATCGATGGTGCCGAGGCGGTCGAGTTCATCATGAGCCCGGCCGAGTAGTTCATGAGCGCCTCGGCGAGCGTCGCCGCGACGGCCGAGGAGGCCTTGAGCCCGAGCCGAGCCGCGCAGGCCGCCTTGAGCCCGGCTTCGAATTCCCGGTCGAGCACCGCGCAGGACGAGAGGTCGCCTTCCCGGAGGAAGGGGGGCGGGAAGACGTAGACGCGCGTCCAGAACCGGTAGGCCGAGGAATCTGCTACCGCGGTCACGAAGGCGTGGAGCGCGCGCGCGATGTTGATCGACGCCTGGCCCGGCCCAGACGCGAGCGCCATGCACTTCTCCGCCGTCTCCCTCCATCGCCCGAGGGCGAGGGCGAAGACGTCCCGGAAGATCCCTTCCTTGCCGGGGAAGTGCGCGTAGAGCGAGGCCGCCTTGATGCCGACTGCTGCGGCGATGTCCTGGACCGAGACGCCCTCGTAGCCGCGGTCGGCGAAGAGCTCGAGGGCGGACTCGAGGATGAGGTTGCGGGTGCCCGCTGGCTGCGGAATCTTCTTTTTATCGGTCTCGGCGGTTTTCATGTACCTAACGAACATTAGTTAGGATATAGGGCTCGAGTCAAGCCCCCCGGCGCGGCGGGAAACGACGGAATCGCGAGCGGCCGGGATAGAAGCGCGGCGTTTTTACGCCGGGAGCGCGGCGTTTTTCCGCTGGGAGCGCTTGAGCGAAGGCTGCCCGGGGCCTAGACTTCCCCTGGGCGCGTCCCGGGAGGTGGCTTCATGGCGAACGGCGCGATGCTCCAGGCTTTCCACTGGTACCTGCCGGCTGATTCATCGCTCTGGCGGACGCTGCGCGGCGAGGCGGGGCGGCTCGCGGATGCGGGTTTCACCACGCTCTGGCTCCCGCCTGCGTGCAAGTGCGCGTCCGGCGCGAACGACGTCGGCTACGGCCCTTACGACCTCTACGACCTCGGGGAGTTCGATCAGAAAGGTTCCGTCCCCACCAAGTACGGCACCAAGGACGAGTATGTCGCGCTCGTCAAAGAACTCCACGCGCGGGGATTGCTCGCGTACGCCGACGTCGTTCTCAACCATAAGGCGGGAGCGGACGCGACCGAACCGGTGCGCGTGCGCCGCGTGCTGCCGCAGGATCGCAGGATAGAATACGGACCCGAGGAGGAGATCGACGCTTGGACCTCCTTCACCTTCCCGGGGCGGAAGGGCGCCTATTCGTCCTTCGCGTGGAGCGCGCGCCACTTCGACGGCGTGGACTGGGACCAGCGCCGCGGCGAGAAGGCGATATTCAAGTTCGTGAAGCGGGATTCTTCCTGGGAGCCCCTGGTCGGCGACGAAATGGGGAACTACGACTACCTCATGTTCGCGGATATCGACTACACCGAGCGCGAGGCGGTGGAGGAGCTCACGCGCTGGGGGCTCTGGTTCATCCGCGAAACGGGTGTGGACGGCTTCAGGCTGGACGCGGTGAAGCACGTGAGTTTTTCCTTCTTCCACGAATGGCTCCACGCCATGCGGGACGGAAGCGGGAAGGATCTCTTCGCCGTCGGGGAATTCTGGAATTACGAGAAGAGGCTGCTCGAGCTGTACATGGAGAAGTCCGACGGATGCATGGACCTCTTCGACGCGCCCCTCCACCTCGCTTTCCATAAGGCTTCGCGCGAGGCGGGCTACGATCTGCGGACTCTTTTCTCGGGCAGCCTCGTCTCGGAGAATCCCTGCGGAGCGGTGACCCTGGTCGAGAATCACGACACCCAGCCACTGCAGTCTCTCGAGTCGCCGGTGGAGCCCTGGTTCAAGCCGCTCGCCTACGCCCTCATCCTCCTCAGGGAGGCGGGCTATCCCTGCGTTTTCCATCCCGATTGGTTCGGGGCCTCGTACCGGGACAAGGGGCATGACGGGAACGAATACGACATCCGCATCGAAGCGGTGAAGGGATTGCCCGAGATGCTCATCGCGAGGCGCGACCGCGCGTACGGAAGGCAGCGCGATTGGTTCGATCACGAGCGGGTGATCGGCTGGACGCGGGAAGGAGACGGGGCGGCGCCGGGTTCCGGCCTCGCGGTTCTCATGAGCTCGGGCGGCGAGGGCTGGAAGTGGATGGAGATGGGGAAGTCCTGGGCGGGGAAGCGTATGCGAGACCTGCTCGACGCGACGCGCCCGGGCATCGAGGTGAATGGCGACGGCTGGGCGCGCTTCACTTGCCCCGCTCGCGGGCTCTCCGTGTGGATCGAAGCGGGAAGTTGATCGCTTTTAGGTTTTGGAAGGGATAGCGCGAAAGGGGAACCTTTTTGAAAAGGTTCCCCTTTCGTTTCTTTCCCCTATTCGAGGATGATTGCCGTTACGGAGAGGGGCGGGAGGTCGATGGAGAAGGAGTCGGCCGCGAGCGCGACCGTCGATAAAGCGAGGGCGTTCTGCGTGTGCGAGACGAAGGTCTCCGCGCTCGGCAGATTGGAGAGGCGGAGGGCCTGGTAGGAGCCGTCGGGGAAGGCGCCCGGCGCGAGCGCGAGGGAGGTCGGACGGGCCTGGTTCCGCGAGCGGTTCACGAGGAAGATCGTGACGTCCCCGCTCGTCGAATCGACGGTGCCGTAGGCGGAGACGAGATGGTCGTCCGCGCTCGTGACCTCGATGGGGAAGTACGAGTCCCTCGCGTAGCGCGCGAAGAGGTGGAGGGTCTCCCACATCCCCGTCTTCCAGGACCAGGGCGAGAAGACCTCGCCGCTGTTGGCCATGAACTCGCCGATCGTGGATGCGTACCAGATGGAGACGATGTTGGGATCGCTGGAACTCACGTCCATCTCCGTGACGCCCACGCCCACGTCCGTGAGTCCGTACTGCGTGAGCCAGCCGCGGGCGCGTTTCAGGATGTATTCCTTGGTGAGGGAAGTGTCCCAGCCCCCGTTGAGCGTATAGAGGCCGTTCGCGCCGGGGTAGTCGTAGGTCTCGTCGAAGAAGACGCGGTGGAGTTGGAGGATCTCATCGGGATCGGATTCGCCGGGATAAAAATGGATGTCCACCATGTCGAGGAGCTTTCTTCCCGTTGAGGTTTCACGGGCCGCGACTTCCTTGATGAAGTACTGGATCCAGGGAAGGTTGTCAGGGCGGCCGTTCGCATCTCCGTCGTAATAGTACCATTGCCACTCGTTGCAGGTGACGGGGCCGGTGAGCTTTACATTCGGATTCGCGTTCCGAGCCGCCACGCCGACGGCTTCGTACTTGTCCATGAATTCGTCGCCCGAGCACTGCGTCGGCATCACGTCGTCGTGGGTGCCGGACCAGATCTCGGGCTCGTTGTCCATGCTCCAGTAGAGGAAGGTGCCCTGGTCCAGGCCCAGGCCGCCTCCGCCGAACCAGTGGTTCAGGATGCCGACTGTCTGCGCCGCGGTCCAATCCTCGAGGTAAAGGGTGGGATCGCCATCTTGAAGGGCATTGGAACCGCCGGCGGGGTTCACTACGCCGCCGCCCGCCAGGTTCTGCGATACGCCGTCCCACCAGTTCGAGCCGTTGTAGGCCCAGTCGTTGAAATTATTCGTTTTATTCTCAGCGACCTGGCCGAGGAGCTGGAAGGCGAACATCACGTTCAGGTCCGGGAAATTCGCAGCGGCGTACTGGGCCTTCACGTCCCAGTCGTTGTCGTAGACGTTGTTGTACCAATCCGGATGACTGGAGATTTTTTCTCCCAGTTGTACTTGGTGGCGTTGTTGCCGCCGTTCTCCCGCGCGAAGCGGAGGCCCGACGCGATGATTCGCGATGCGTTGCCGACGGAGACGAGGTTGTTACCACCGTAGATATACGGGGAGATGGGCAGGGGGGTGGCCGAGGCGTCCACCGCCAGGGTGACGGGTGCGCCGATGACCGGAGTCGGCGTCGGTTGAGGGCCCGTGCTATCAGGGCGGATAGCACAGGCGGCGACGATGAGTGTCGCGGATAATAAAGAGAGGAAAAAGCGCGAAATACGCTGGTATGTCTTCATGGGCTTGAGGGTATCTCGTCGGGAGGGCGATTCCAAGGGGAGGAATCCCGCGTGAACGACGGCCGATCCCGGCGAAATGACCGTCCGGTGTTGTACTCGGGCTTTATACGATATACATTACTGGATGCGGCTTGAACCTGCCGCGTCCGCGCCGGTTTGATCGGGCGGAAAGGAGCGTTCGATGAGACGAAGACGCTTGACGGGAGCGGCGCTCGCCGCGGTCATGATGCTCGCGCTTTTCCTGGCCTTCGCCGTTTCCTGCAACCCGCCTTTCTCCTCAGTACGGATAACGGGCAGCCCTTCTATATACGCCCCCCTCGGGTCGAGGACCTTCCAGATGGCGGATTACTTCGCCGTCCGCGGCCTCACGGACTCGCTCAACGAGGCGATGGGCGGCCAGGGCAGGGCCTACGACTTCATCGACGCCTCGAGCCCGGCCGAGCGCCAAATCCAGAAGGTCCTGGTCCACTTCCCCCTCGCGGAGGTCCCCCTGGACTTCTCCGCGTACATGGACGACCTCGACCTCGGCACGAGCTTCGACGTCCAGATCCCGGAGCAGAGCTTCGCCGTGCCCCCGCTTGCCGCGAACCGCCAATCGACGCTGGACATCGACGTCAATCAGATGGTGGTGGACACCGCTAACGCGGGTATGGAGCCCATCGAGATACCGGGCGTGTTGGAAACGGGTTCTCCGACGCTCGTCACTGCCACCTATTCGGGGACCGCGAGCACGACGAACTACGAGACGGTGACCTTCTCGGGCGGCACGTATAGGCTTTCGTTCTCCGAGGTGACCGGGACCGGCCCCGGGCTCACCCTGACCCTCACGCGCATCGAGCTCCGGGACGGCGCCACGGTCATCGCTCAGGCGGACTTCGCGGTGGACCTCCTCGCTCCCGGCGGTGCGACCGCGAATCTTCCCCTCGCAGGCCTGACCCTCCCAGGGGAGTACGACGTGATTTTTACCGTGAGCACGTCAAACGGCACCGGGGGCCTGAGCCATACGCTCACCGCCTCCGCCTCCATTACCCCGGACACGGGGATCGCCTCCGCCACCGGCCTCAACTTCACGGAGACTGTCGCGCTGGACAGCGGCGTCCTCGCCCTCGGCATCGATCCCGCGACGTTCTACGGCGCGGACATCGGCGCGGGCACGCTCGCCCTGAGCCTCGAGGCGATGCCGGGAACGGGCTTCGGCGTGACCGTGGACGCGGACCTCGTCCAGGCGGGTGGGCTCAATGTTCCCGTGACCGTCATTGGCACTCCCATCAGCCTCGCGAGCCAGCATGTCTCCGCGGCGGACGCCTCGTTCTCCGGGAACGCGACTATCACCGCGACGAACGCCTCCATCACGGTCCCGACGAGCGGCGTGATCAGCCTGGACTGCGGCGTGGCCGTGGACGTGACTTCGCTCTCGAGCCTCACCGTCATTCCCCCTGAGCCCATCGACCTGCATGAGACGGTGAGCGAGGCCCTGAGCGCGGACGTCGTCGAGTGGGTGCAGAGCGTCCATTTCGACGAGGTGGGCCTAAACGTCACCGTGAACAACCAGCTTCCGGGGAATGCCATTGGGATATCCCTGAACGCCCCGGACTTCGGCATCCTCCCGGCGTCCCAGGATTTCCCCTCGGGCGCGACGACGACCCGTTCCTACCTCAGCACGGATTACGATATGACGATCGACGGCGCCATCGACCTCCAGATGGACATGACTCTCTCAGGCTATGATGCGGTCAATAACCGCTTGACCTTCACGGACGTCGCGCCCGGCTCCGACTTCCTCATCGGGGGTTCCGTGGAGGTCGTCGCGGACTGGACCAGCGTCACGCTCAACGGCGGTTCGCACGGCGCCGGTCAGTTCCCCGCCGCGCCGATCGATTTCTCCGAGGCCTTTGACCTCCTGGATCCGTCCATCCGCTTCACGGAGGCTTCCTTCTACGTTTACGCGAGCGGGATCGATCAATCCTTCGCGGACGCCCTCGACGTGACGCTCTCGGCGGTCTACAGCCTGCCCCCGGGCGGGCCCGTGAGCCTCATCGACCCCAGCGACGGGATCACCGCGCTCGCGGCGGGGCTCCCCGATCCGCTCGGGACGCCCGAGGGCGTCTACGAGGGGATTCTTCCCCCGCCGAGCATGCCCCCCATCGATTTCACCGGCGTCGTCAACGCGCGCCCCTTCGATCTCCGCCTTGACTACCTCGTCTCGAGCGGTTTGATCACGATCAACCGGGCCGCTATTCAAGAAGGCCAGAGCCTCAAGATCGACGCGGCCTTCATCATCCCCTTCAAGCTGGAGGTCACGGCTCTCGGAGGCGCTCCCATCGCGCTCGAGGGCCTCGAGGACGGGCTCGGGCACGGGAGCGACCTCTTCGGGCGGACCGGCCCCGGCGACGACATCGACGACCTCCTCGGGATGCTGAGCTCGATGACCCTCACGGCCGTCCTGGACAACGGCACGGGGATCGAGCTCGCGGCCACCCTGGACGACGGCGCGGGCTTCAGCAAAACCCTCACCACGAGCACGGGAAGGCATGACCTCGCGCTGGACGCGAACGACATCGCGCATATCAGGAGCACGATACCCTTCAACCCGGCGCTGGAGGTCGTCGTCCCGTACGGAAGCTGGGCTTTCAGGAGGAACGCGGCTTTGACCGCGACGCTCTCGGTCACGGCCGTGACCGACATCGACGAGACCATCGAGCTTGGCGGGGAGGACTGATATGAGGCACCACATCGCGCTCGCCGCCGCCATCGCGCTGGCCGTCCTTCTCCTCGCCTCGCCCCTTGCCGCGGAGATCCCCGAGCGCACGGTGGAGCTCAGCTTCACCGCGGGCGCCGGGCTCTCCAACAACTACTTCTCCCTCGCGGACCTCTTCCCCGAGGACGGCGTCCTCCTCATCGACCTCGACGACATGGCCGAGGCCATCGGCCCGAGCGGATTTCGTCTGGCGGGGGATGCGCCCATCGGGATTTCTCTTGACGTGAAGCTCCCCAAGTCCCTTAAGGTCGGGCTTTTCACGGGCGTGAGCGCCTACGCCCTCGGCTGCCTGCCTGACAGCCTCTTCGACCTGCTCGCCAATGGAAACGGCGAGGGCGAGACCATCTCCGGCGACCTCGATTTCAAGGGGGACGTCTTCGTGGAGATCGGCGCGCGGGCCTCGCTCGGGTGGGAGAAGTGGGAGTTCAGCCTCGCGCCGGCCTTTTTTGGATCGGCCCTGCACATCGCCGAACCCACGGCCTCGTACTCCGTGTCCACTGATCCCGTCGCCGGGACCATGACCGCCGTCGGCACGGCCGTCATCCCCGTGTACAGCGCGGTGCCCTTCGACGCCTTCGGGGAAATAGGAGGCGGCGAGATCCTGGGCGCGGTTCTCGCGTCGGGCGGATTGGACCTGAGCCTCGGCGCCACGTACCGGCTCCTTCCGGACCTGGTGCTGGGCGCGTCCCTGAAGCGCGTGCCCATCGTTCCCGCGCGGCCTGGATATCTCAACACCGTCACCGCGACCTTCGAGGCCACGGCCGAGGACTTGATCGGTGGAGAGGAAAGCATCGCGATGGATGAGTCGCACGAGGTGGAGACCGCTGAGGGAAGCGCGAAGGTCTTCCGCCCCTTCAAGGGCGGGGTCTCCGCCGTCTGGACGCCGGAGGCGGTCGGATTCCTCACGGTGTTCGGGAACCTCGACCTCGCGATCTATCGCGGGGTCTACGCCGACGTCGGGGCCGGCGCGATGGCCACGCTCGCGAACGCCCTGTCGGGCTCCTACGAGATCGCCTTCGAGGACCTCGTTTGGAAGCACCGCCTCGGCTTCATCGTCAATCTCAGGTACTTCGAGCTCAACGGGAAGATTTCGCTCCAGTCGCCCGATTTCCTGGACAGCTTCGCGGCCCGCGGGCTTTCCGCCGTCATCGGCATCAAGCTCGGGTACTGAGGCCGGCGGGGGGTGAACTATGGATAGAATCACGGCATCGCGCGGATTCCTCGGGGGCGAGCGCTTCGGATTCATCGCGTCCCTCGCCGCCCTCCTGTCGTGGATCCGGAGGAAGGCCGCGGGAGCCCGGACCGGAGCGGCGTGAGGCTCTGGTCCCTCCATCCCCGATACCTCGACGCCAAGGGCCTCGTGGCCCTCTGGCGCGAGGGGCTCCTCGCCAAGGCCGTGCTGGAGGGGAAGACCGAGGGCTACCGGAACCATCCCCAGCTCGAGCGCTTCAAGGCCGCGCCCGATCCCGTAGCCGCTATCCAAGCCTACCTCTCCGCCGTGCTGGCCGAGGCCGAAGCGAGGGGCTATTCGTTTGATAAAAGTAAAATAAACCGGGGCGCCTCGGCGGAACGGATCCCGGTGACCCGGGGGCAGCTCGCGTACGAATTCGGGCATCTCCTCGGGAAGCTCGCGATCCGCGACCCCGCGCGGAAAAAGGCCTTGTCCGGCACGGCGCGCGTTTTGCCTCACCCGCTCTTCAGGACGGTCCCGGGAGGCGCGGAGCGCTGGGAGCGGAGGGAATGATCCTCCCCCCGCTCGCCGCTCCGTTCCTTGCTTAACCCGCCAGGGCCTTCTCGATCTCCCCGCGCAGGGATTCGGGCGTGTCTGCGGACGCGAAACGCTTCACGGTCCGTCCGTCCGGATAGACGAGGAACTTCGTGAAATTCCATTTCACCGACTTACCCGGCGAGCCGGGAGCCTTCTCCTTGAGCCACGCGTACAAGGGATGCGTTTCCGGCCCGTTCACCTTGATCTTGGACATGATCGGGAAGCTGACCCCGTAGTTGAGCGAGCAGAAGGAGGCGATGTCCGCGTCCGATCCCGGCTCCTGGTGCGCGAACTGGTCGCAGGGAAAGCCGATCACCGCGAGTCCCTTCGGTCCGTACTCCTTATGGAGCGCCTCGAGTCCCGCGTACTGCGGCGTGAAGCCGCACTTGCTCGCCGTGTTCACGACGAGGATGGGTTTCCCCTTGAGCGACGCGAAATCGAGCTCGCCCCCGCCGTTCTTGGTTGCCTTGAAGGCGTATATGTCCGCGTTCGCCGTATCGGCTTTCATTATTTCCTTCTTTTCAGCGCCGCGAAAACCGTCAGGGCCAGGATGACGACGCCGGCGGCGAGGGCCGCGATCCAGACCGCGGGATCGGCCGTTCCTTCGAGGGGATAGCGTTTGATGACGATGCCGGCGTAGGCCCAGACCACGACGAGGGGGGCGGCTATCGCGCGTCGCCTGAAGACGAGCGCGAGGGCGACCGCGAGACCGGCGCCGATCACGATCACGGTCCAGATGCGGGGATCGATCCCCCAACCGTTCCAGCCCGCCTTCACGAGGACGGCCGTGACGTTGGCTATCGTGGCCACGCAGATCCAGCCCAGGTAGACGTGGATGGGGGTCGTGAGCGCGAGGCGGAGGAGGACGGGGGCCTTCGGGTTCGATCCCGAATGAAGCGCGCCGCCGGCCGAGAGTTTCTTGAAGGCGCTCTCGGCGAGGAGGACGAGCGTTACGAGGAGGCCGAGCATGATGGCGAGGGAGAGAGGGAGCATGCGCCAGTGCCAGGCGAAGATCCAGCCGACGTTGAGGGCGTAGTTCGCGACGAGGAGGATGCCGTCCCTCGCCGTCCAGGCGCCCGGAAGGGCTTTCTTCGAGAAGGCTTGGTACAGGACGGCGGCCGCCAGGGCCGCGAGCAGGAGATAGATGAGCCCCCAGATGGAGAAGGTGAGTCCCGCCGGGACGAAGAGGTTGGGGATCTCGTCGGAAAGGACGCCCGTGTTCGCGCCGTTGAGGGGGAGGGCGTTGGCGAGGGCGTTGACGGTGAGAACCGCGGCGAAGGCCGTTAGGACGACGAGCGCCAGGGCGATGCGCGCTCCCTTGCTATCCGCTACTTGTATCATGATTTCCTCCGGCGATTAAGATAAGGCATTTCAATGACGGAAGCAAAATTCCCGGTAAGCCCCGGTCCGGGCGGCCTGAGGGGGATCGCGCCCATCCCTTCGCGGGCTTGAGCCCCTCCAAGGCGGGTTTCGGAGGTGCGATCGATGCCCGGATATCCGCTCGGCGCGACCTCGGTCCCGCCCGTTCCTTCGTATCCGTGGTATCATCGCTTCTATGGAACGTGACGACGGGCCGAACACGGGGGGCATCCTCAGAGAGCGGGAGAAGGAGCTCGCCTGCATTTATTCCATCTGCCTCCTCGCGGCCGGCGCGCCCGAGCCGCGTGAAGCGGCGAAGGGGATCGCGCGGGCCCTGTGCGCGGCGATGATGCATCCCGCGGCCGCTGGCTGCGCAGTGAGGTTCTTCCACGAATCCGACGGACAGGAGATCCTCGAGAGGCGCGGAAGGCTCGCCCCCGAGGGACGCGCGGGCGTCCCTCGCATCGAGTCCCCCCTGCCTGATACCGCGGACGGCTGGACGGGAACGATACGCATCGAATACGCGGCGGGCGGTCCCGAGTTTCTCCCCCAGGAGAGGTCGCTCCTCGAGTCGGTCCTCGTGGTCGCCGCTTCCATCCTCAGGACGGCGAGCCTGTTCCGAGAGCTTCGCGTCATGGCCGATGACCTCTCGTCCAAGAACGCCGCCCTGCGGGAGATCCTCTCGCACATCGAGGATGAGCGGCGGCGCGCCCTCGACTCCATGCGCGCCTGGATCGATTCGGAGCTTCTGCCACTGGCCGAGCGCGTCCTCGACCCCGGCATCGGCCCGGAGAAGCGGAATGCCTACGCCGACCTCGTCGTCGCCGAGGCGCGGCGATTCTCATCCGGCTTCGGCCCGCGCCCGAACGAGCCTCCCTCCTTAAGCCCGCGCGAGCGCGAGGTCGCGGCCCAGGTGAGGAACGGGCGCACGAGCAAGGAGATCGCGTCCCTTCTCGGCATCTCCATCGCGACTGTCGAACGCCATCGGCACAATATCAGGAGCAAGCTCAAATTGAGCGGCAGCGACGCGAACCTGGCCGGTTTTCTTTCCTCGATGAGCTGATACCCCGCAGACGCCGCCTTGTAGGCCGATATACAAGGTCCGTACAAGGCAACTGAAGGTTGTTCCCCCGAGCGGTCTCCCCTATCCTCCGGTCCGAGACGCGGCCGATGCCCGGCCGGAAAGGGGGATGCCATGGTCATGAAGGTCGTCAGGGAGGAGGACTACCGCAAGCTCTCGGCGCTGTCCAGCGCGATGCGGCGGAGCCAGCGTCCCGAACGGGCCGCGCACCTCGAGCGGAGCCTCAGGGAGTCGCTCGTCATGGACGGCGAATCGGCGAGCGACGAATTCGTTTCGCTCGGCGCCGAGGCTCGGATCAAGGACCTCGCGAGCGGCGATATCTACGCGTACCGCCTCGTGTTCCCCGGGGACGCCGACGTGACGCGGGGCTGCCTCTCCGTGCTGAGCCCCCTCGGCGCGGCCCTCCTCGGAAGGAGGAAAGGCGAGACCTTCTCCTACGCGAGCCCCGGAGGCGAGATGGCCGTCAAGGTGCTCGGCGTTTCCGCGGCCTCCGAGGACGGCCGATGACCGTCGCGGTCGAGGGCTCGGCTCGGGATAGCGAGGCGGGCGGGACGCGCGCCGAGTTCCGCCCGCGATTCCCCATTGACGATCACGTGCCCTCGTCGTTGTTCCGCCACCCCGCGTGGGCGTCCTGGAAGGAGGCCTCGGGCTGGACGCGGATCGAGGCCCCTCGATCGCTCGCGTCCCCGCGGCGCGGGCTCTCCCTCCTTGCGAGGCCCGTCCTGGGCGTCGGTACCATGGCCTACGCGCCGGGGTCGCCGTCAGCGGGACTCCTCGCGATGTTCGGCTACCGGCCCGGGGCGGAGAACCGAGGCGCCGCGCTCGAGGAGCTCTCGTTCGCGGCGAGAAGGGCGCTCCCCGATGATTGCGTCTTCCTGAGGTGGGATCTCCATGCGCTCGCGTGGGAGGGATCCGAGGATCCGCGCCTCGCCGAGATCAGGATGAACGCTTCCACCGGCTCTCGGCCCTTCAGGAAGGCTCCGCGGGAATACTGCGCCCTCGATACCATGGTCGTGGACCTGGGCGGCGGGCCCGCGGCCGTCGAGGCGCGGATGCAGTACCGCGCGCGGTACGCGGCTCGGCTCGCGGAGCGCCGCGGGATCTCCGTCGACGTCCGGCGCGAGGAGGGGCTCGAATCCTTCCACGGGCTTCACGTGAAGACGTCCGCCCTCCGAGGCCTCGCCGTCCACGGCCTTTCGGCATTCTCTTCCCTGTTCCGCTCGGCCGAGGGGAGCTCGCTCGATCTCTCGATCTACGCAGCGTCGGTTGGGGGGCGGGACGCCGCGTCGGCGGTGATCGCCCGTCACGGCGGCGAGGCCTGGTACCTCTTCGCGGCCTCCGATCCGGGCCTCCGGGAATACTGCGGCCCGACGGCCGTCCTCAAGCGGGCCCTCATGGACAGCGCAGCGGCAGGAGTATCGCGCATGGACCTCATGGGCGTCGCGCCTGAGGGGGATCGCGCCCATCCCTTCGCGGGCTTGAGCCTCTTCAAGGCGGGCTTCGGAGGAGCGCGGAGGAAACGAGCGGGCGCCTGGGACTTCGTGATCCGGCCGGAGGCGTACGATGCTTGCGTCTCCGGAGAGCGTCTGGGATCGACTTGAGGCGAGCGTCCTGAGGCGAACGACATCAGGCGAACGACATCAGGCGTCGTTCCCGAGCGCGACGTCGCGCGCCCAGGCGAGGAGCCGGAAGGCCGCGCCGTCCCCGCCTGAGTCCGGATGCCGGACCTTCGAGAGCTCGCGGAATTTTCCTTTGACGACGGCGGCCGACGGCGCCTCTCCCGTGAGGGGATCCGGAAGGCAGTCGAGGATGGATAGGGCGATGAGCGCGTCCGCGCGAGGGAGCGCGATGGTCCGGTAGCCCCCGGCGATGGCGGCCACCGTTCTCCTGAGGAGCGCTACCCAGCGGGGACGCGTGAAGGAGGCGAGCTCGCGGGCGCGCTTGAGCGTCCTCGGGATCAGGACCTCGTGGACGACGGGGGCCTCCGGCCGGCGCTTCCCTTCGGCGGCCGCGAGCCAGCCCATGAGGCGGAGGACGTCCTCGGGGTAGGAGGACATGAGGGCTTCGACGCGCGCCCGCTTATCGCGCGCGGCTTCCTTTCGTCGGACGACCGCGCTCCATTTCAGTTGAAGGAACATTGGATAGAAGAGGTGCTTCCTGAGGCCGTAGGTGGCGTAGAAGTTCATGAGGAATTCCGGTTTCAAGCGCGGCTCATCGAGGAGGCGAGCGGCGGTTCTTGAGAGCCGTGCCGCCCTGAGCCCGGGAGAACCACGCAGCATCTCCTCGAGGAGGGCGAATTCGGGCCGCTTCCTGAGCGTGGCCTTCTGGCGCGCGAGGAGGCGTTCGAGGGTGATGGTCCTTCCTGAAGGAACGCGGCGCACGGCCCTATCATAGCACGCGGTCCGCGATCGCATTACGGATGAACTCGATGGAGCGCTCAATATCTTCCAATTTCGCTTGCTTTCCGGCTTGTTAGGAATTATTCTTAATTCCAAGTCAGGCCCGGGAGGACCCTCTGAAACGCCAGGCTGGAAAAACTGAATCAAGGCTCAAGGCGCTTAAGGCGGCCGCGGAGGCATCGGGGCTGAAGCTCACACGGCAGCGCCTCGAGATCTTCAAGGAGGTATCGAGCCGGCTGGACCATCCGGACGCCGACGCGGTCTTCGAGGCGGTCAGGAAGCGTATGCCCTCGGTATCCCTGGATACGGTGTATCGGACTCTGTGGACGCTCGCGGATCTCGGCCTCATCGACGTCCTGGGTCCGCGCATGGAGCGCCAACGCTTCGACGGGAACATGATGAAGCATCATCATTTCATCTGCGTGCGCTGCGGGGCGGTCAGGGACTTCACGAGCGCTGAGCTCGACGTCCTCGCGGTGCCGAAGGCCGCCCTGGAATTCGGGGAGCCGATGGACGCCCAGGTGGAGGTCCGGGGCATCTGCAAGGACTGCGCGAAGGGCGGAGCTTGAGGGCCGCTCGGATACGAAGGGAGCCAACCGGCCCGCGGGCCGCGCGGCTGTAACGACTACCATGGATCGAAGGAGGAAAGACGATGGCTGATTCCAAAAAGCTGACGACCAGGAACGGCGCTCCGGTTGCGGACAATCAGGATTCGCTCACCGCCGGCAAGCGGGGCCCCATGCTCCTCCAGGACGTCTGGTTCCTCGAGAAGCTCGCGCACTTCGATCGCGAGGTCATTCCCGAGCGGCGCATGCACGCCAAGGGCTCGGGCGCCTTCGGGACCTTCACGGTGACCCACGATATCACGAAGT
>CAZIEI010000016.1:0-10926 GCA_964538705.1 uncultured Spirochaetales bacterium
CTTCGTTTTACGCTCGGCGCGGAAGGCGTCGTATTCGGTGGTGCCCTCGAGGAAGCGAAGGGCCGTGCGGAAGAAGGCCTTGAAGGGCTTTTCGATGCTCGCGAGGAAGGCGTCCAGCGCCTTGGCGCCTTTCTTTACAACGGCCGTCGCATGCGCGGCTCCTGGGCCCGCCGCGGGGGCCAGGAGGGATCGCATCGCCCTGAAGTATTCCGGAGTAACGAGCGAGGCGAGTCCGTCGTAGAGATCTTTGAGGAAAATCTCCTGCATCGCTATGGATATGTCGGGAACGCCCGAACCGGCCAGGTGGTCGTGGAGCTTCCGGTACTGTCCGAGCGGGTTATCCGCTATCTCCCCCAAGTCGAGGAAGACCTGGCATTGATAGCCGTCCAAGGAAATGAAGAGCCCGCGCTCGGCCATCTTCTGCGAATCGCGGATGAACCAGAGGTCCGTGCGCTGCTCGCGCATGAGGCAGAAACGATCCTCGCCTCCCCTGAGACCGAGGCCTTCGACGATCGAACGCGTAGTCTTCGCGCCGCCCTTGCCTTTATCCAGGTAGGGCGCCGATCGCGCGAGGTTGCCCCAGGCCCTGGCGTAGGCGTTGTTGTAGAGCACTAATGATCTCTCGCCGCCCAGGCCATTCGAGTAGGCGAAGACGTTTTCGTTGACGGAGCCGTCTTCTCCATGAAGGTCGTAGAAGAGGAACCCCTCGACGGAGGCGAAGAGGTGACGTTTCTTCATGAGGGGGAAGATCTCGCGTTCATGCCGTCGAACGAAGTGCTCATCCGGCGTTTCGTTCCAGTAGGCGCGTCGGTACTCCATCCCGTACTTCTCTTCGAAGCCCTCCACTTGGCCGTGGCCGAACATGGGAAGCCCGGGCATGGTGACCATCATCGTGCAGACGCCGAAGTACTTATCCCCGCGGCCGAACTGCGCGGCCGCGGTCTCCTCGTCGGGATTGTTGAGGAAATTGACGAAGCGCTTGAGGATCTCCGGGTCGAACTCCAGCGTGTTCTTGACCGTCTCGCGGTACTTGGCGTTCTCTTCGCGCTTGAGCATGTTCATGAACGCGCTGTTGTAGACGCGGTGCATGCCGAGCGTGCGGACGAAGTAGCCCTCGAGCATCCAGAAGGCCTCCGCGAGGAGGAGGGTATCGGACGCCTCGGCCGCACAGAGGTCCACTACTTCGCGCCAGAATTCCTCGGGCATGGCCGCGTCGAAGTCCGCTCGGGAAATGGCGTGCTCGGAGCGCGAGGGGATGTCGCCGCCCGAACCCGGCTCCGGATACCAGAGGCGACGGATGTTCCGCTTGGCCAGGACCATCGCCGCGTCGAAACGGATGATGGGGAAGTTGCGAGCGACGTTGAGGATGGTCGCTTTCACCGCCTCGCGGGCTTCCCGGTTCAGGTAGTCGATCTGGGCGGTGTCGTTCCAGGGCATTGAGGTGCCATCGTTGCCGTGGTAGATGTAGCGGACGTCGCCCGTCCTGAAATCGACGCGCTTGAAGACGACCGCGGCGTCCGTGCGCGAGTAATATCGGTCCTCCAGGAACACGCCGACGTCCGGATCGCCCGAGAGGTTGGCGCCGCTGAACGAATAGGCGGGGAAGGGGCAGGTGCGGGATTGGATGAAGTAGTCCGGCCTTTCCTTCATCCAATGCGATTCCATGCCCGTGTGGTTGGGGACCATATCGCTGGCGAGCCTGATGCCGCGGTAAGCCGCGCGCGCGCGGAGGTCGGCGAGGGCGTCCCAGCCCCCGAGCTCCCCGGCGATCTGGTAGTCGAAGATCGAATAGGCGGAGGCCGCCGCCTCCGGGTTCCCGCAGGCCTTCTTGATGCGTTCGCTCGCCTTGGATCGTTCCCACACGCCGATGAGCCAGAGGGCGGTGAAGCCGCGCGAGGCGAGGGAGTCGAGTTCCTCGTCAGGGATCTCGTCCAGGCGGCGGATGGGCCTGCCGTATGCCTGTGAGAGCTGGAAGAGCCAAACGAGGACGGACTTGGCGATCATGACGACGCGCGGCATCCAATCCTTGTCCATCGAGAAGCGCTCGTACTCGCGCTCGAGGCCCTCGTAGGCGAGGACGCGGGAAGGACCCGGTCCGGGGAAGAACGCCTTCTCCTCTTCCTTGAGGAGGTCGAGGGAGGAGAGGATCCTGAGGAGGTAGTCGCCGAGGAGGAGGCCCCAGCGCTTCCTGATGTAGTCGAGCTGGCCCGGGAGGGAATTGGGAACCGCGATCGCGGGGCTTTTGAGGAGGTCGACGAGGCTTTGGCCGTCAGGCCCGAAGCCCGGCTCGGCAGCGAAGAAGGCGTGGAGGGCCTCGACGGCCTTCAGGTATTCCGGGGTCTTTTTGAGGCCTGAGTCGTCGAAGAGCTCCGCGAAGGGCGAGAAGGCGGGGTCGTCGTTCGCGAGCCAGAGCATGAGGAGTTCCTCGAGCGCGATCTCCTTGTTGCTCCTGCCGTCCGTGGCGCCCGCGAGGTATTCGGCCAGCCTCTTCTTTCCGCGATAGACGGCCATCGGGGGGTATTCGGAGAGGAAGGACGAGAGGAGGACTTCCGCGGCGCGGGATCCGATCGCCGATTCCACGGCCGAGAGAGCGCGGGCGAAGACGTCCTCGCCGCGCTTCAGGCGGTAGAGGGAGCAGACGTAATGGAGGATCTCGTCAATGAGACCCATCGCGTTCACTTGCCCGGCCTTGAAGGTGCGGTCCGGCCTCAGCGCCGCGTCCGCGCGTTCGTTGAGTCGCTGGGCTAGTACGCGTGACGAGAGGAAGTTGGGAAGGATGAGGTTGCCCGTGAGCTGGAAGAGCGTGTCCTCGAGCCCGAGGGCGTCGCGAACGGATTTCTTGACGTGGAATTCCATTGAGGAGCGCTCGGGCGGAGCATCGTCAGGTGCTTCGAACGCCGCGAGCCGGATGCGGATCGGCTTCACGCGCCGGCAATCTTGTACGCCGCGCCCGACGCGCGTCCGAGACGGGACGGGACCGGCGGAATCATCCCGCATGTTTCCCCCTCATCATTGACGTGATTATCGGGCGGTCAGCCCTCGGAGAACGGTACCGCGAAACGGGATCGGCGTCTACGGGCGAGCCTGGCGCGCGGCGTCGCCGCCGAGCGACGCGCCTCCGGCTGCCGTGCCTTCAGGCGCCGCGCCGGCGATCGTCCGTTCGGGATCGGGATAGGCTCCGCGGTACCGTACGGGCATGAGGATCGAGAGCCTGTTCATGACGACGTCGGTGAGCTCGGCGCGGCGCTCGTGCGTCATACAGGCGATATCGCCCTCGATCCTGAAGGGCTCGCCTGCCCTTAAGGTAATGCGCGTCCTGCGGAAGGAGCGGAGGTTCCGCCAAAAGCGTTCGCCGCCCCAATGCGCGATCGGAACGATGGAGGCGCCCGAGGCCGCGGCGATGGTGACGACCCCCGGGCGCCCCCTCCTCAGCCTGCCGTCGCCCGAGCGCGTCCCCTCGGGAGCGATGGCGAGAATGCCGCGCCGTTTCAGGACGCCAATCGACTTCTCGAGTGCTTCGATGTCGCTCCGTCCCCGTTCTAGGGGGATGGCCTCCCAGAGCTCGGCGAGGAACCCGAGCGCGGGGTTCTTCCAGGTCTCCCGCTTCACGAGCCCGATGGTGTGCCGCGGGAAGAGGAACGCGTAGATGAGGGGCACCTCGAGGAAGTTGATGTGGTTCATCACGATGATGATGGGACCACGGCGCGGTACGGACCTGAGCGCCTTCGCGTCCACACGGCAGAGGGCGCGGATCGCCCAACGGATCGTCCAGGTGACGAGGTACCTGAGGACGTACGCGCCTTCGCGCCTCAGCACCGGCATATCATGGGTATCCTGGAGGGCAGGCAGTCTATCTCGACGCGCTTCCCGTCCTCGCAGATCGTCTCGCCGTCTGCGTGGATGACGAGGCCCCCGGCCGGAGCCTCCAGCTCGTATCGCGCCGCTTTATCGGTGATGATGAGGGGGTCGGAGGACTGGGTGCCCTTCACGTACTTCATGATGAGGGCGGCGATCTCGCGGCGCTTGAGATAGCGCGAGGGCATGCAGAGATCGAGGAGCCCGTCGTAGTTGAGCCCGTGCGGGGCCATCCAGAAGAGGCCCCCGAGCCGCTTGCCGTTCATGAAGTTGATGATGTTGGGCGAGCAGGTGATCTCCTTGCCTGCGTAGCGGAGGAACATGTCGGGCGGTCGCGGATAGGCGATCAGGGTTTTAAGCGCGCCGACCGCGTAGCCGAGGGCGCCCCGGGCCCAGGAGAGCCGCGCCGCCTCGAGACCGACGATGGTGTCGAAGCCCACGCCGATCCCGTTGCAGAAGTACCTGCCCTCGGGGTAGTCGCCGCCCGTGATGAGGCCGACGTCCATCGGACGCGTCCTCCCCTCAATGAGGCAGTCGAGGGCGTCGTCGAATCCGCCCGGAACGTCGGCGCCGATCGCGAAGTCGTTACCGCGGCCGATGGGGAGGAGGCCCATGACCGTGGGGGAGGGACCTCCCGCGCTCGCCTCCATGAGGCCGTTCACGACCTCGTTGGCCGTTCCGTCGCCGCCAGCGGCCACGACGGCGCTGAAGCCCTCCGCGCTCGCCCGGGCGGCGAGTTGCCAGGCGCGGTCCGGGGCGTCGGTGAGGGTAATCTCGTTCGGGATGCCCGCGGACTCGAGCCGAGCGCGGATGGCGGGAACGCGGTCGCGGGCTTTGCCCTTGTTGGCGACAGGATTGACGATGACGAGGAGCTTGCCCGTGATCATCGTTTCATCCCCAGGTCCCAGACCCTGACCCAATCGATTTCGACGGCGGCGGGGAAGGCTTCCGGATCGACCCCCTCGCGTCCCGAGAGCGCGCCGCCCACGGCAAGGCCGAGGACGAGGCGGAAATCTTCGTCGAAGGGCCAGAGCCTCTCCGCCGGCGCCTCTTTATCCGCTTTCTTTTTCTTCTTCGGCGCCTTCGGCCGATCAACGCTCCAGTACCGCGTCCCGTCGACGAAGAAAGCGACGCCGCCAGGGCGCCGCTCCACGGCGTACACGTGGAAGGCGGAGGAGCAATCCTCGACCATGACGGAGACGGTCCGTTCATTCCTTCTGAGCGCGTTTCGGCCTTCGTCGTGGAGGGCGGCGCGCACGAGATTCGGTTCGATCCCGAGATGGTCCATGAAGTCTATTTCGCCCGTGGCCGGCCAATCCCCGTCGCCCGCGGCGGGGAGGAGGCGTGCGTAGGCGGAAAGCCCATCGCCGGCCGGGAGTTTGGCGCGCAGCTCTACGCGGCCATAGCGCCACGCTCCGAGCCCGGCGGTATCCAATCGGGCCGAGGCGTAGTCCCGTCCGCGCGTCCGCTCGCGGAGCGCGCGCAGGCGGAGGAAGCCGTCCGAAATCTCAGCGGTCTCCGGGGCGTCGACGTAATACTGGAGCTCGTCGGCGTTCCAACCGTTTCCGCCCTGGACGATGGCCCATTTCGCGGGATCGGGTCGGCCCGGGACATCGAACTCGTCGGCCCAGAGGAGCCGTCCGTGTTCTCCTTTCTCGCCGATAACCGGAACCTTCGAAACGCAGGCGAACGCCGATGCGAGGAGAAGGGCCAGCATGGCCGCGACGACGGCGCGAAGAATCCGTTCGGCGGTTGAGACGCGCATGAGACGCACACTATACCACGGAATCGGTCGTTCGAGGCGTATCTCCGTCGGGCCGCCCGGAGGCCGCCGACGTAGGCGCTCGCGCCTGTATCAACGGCTTGTCAGCGGTCTTCCCGGATCGCCTCGAGGGCCGTCCAGTCCTTGATAGCGACGCGTCCGCGGCCGGTCTCGAGGATGCCCCTGCGTTCGAGTTCGCCCAGGCGCTTGTTGACGGTCTCCCGGGTGAGGCCGAGCGAGTTCGCGATCTCCGCCTGGGTCACGGAAACGGACGAGGATTCCAGTCCCGCGAGCCGTCTTCGCATGGAGAGGAGGAACGACGCGATCCGTTCGAGGGGGCCGCCCGTCGCGAGGAATGCGCCCAGTCCCGCGCACTCGCGCGCGAGGCAGAGGCTGATCCAGGGCTCGACGCCGGGGGAAGACCTGAGGAGCCCGAGGTTCCGCTCGCCGAAGGCCAGGACGGCGGAATCCCCCGCACAGGAGTAATCCGCCTGGACGGGGGCGCCCGAGATCATCTCCGCGAGGCAGACCCAATCGCCGGCGGTAGCCGGGGGAAGGACGACGTCCGAGGCGCCGACTCTCCGTTTCACGGGCCTTATCGCGCCGGACAGCACGAGGAAGGCCTTCTCCGCGGCGTCGCCCTGCCAGGCGAGGACGCGGCCCTCGCGGCAGGGCGTCTCCGCTCCGTACCGCAGGACCGCAGCGAGAGCCCCGGGCGCGAGATCCCGCGAAAGGGCTTCCTCGGCTAGGGAGCGCGGGCCCCGCCCGCTTCCCTCTCCTTCGCTCATCGGGAAAGGGCCTTCATCACCGGTTCGAGGGCGCGGGCCGGATACGCGATGTTGAGCGCCCAGGCATCGCCCATCTTGAAAGAGGCGAGGGCGATCATCTCGTACTCGTCCACCCAGGGCGCGAGTGCCGCGGGGAAGGCTCCCGGTCCGGCAGGGATCTCCTCCGACGGCACGGGGGCGAGAGATCCCCGCCGCTTCCACGCGTCGCGGAGGGCCGCGAAGATCGCCTCGCGCCGCGGGGCAGATCCGTCTTCGCCATCGGTACCGGTCCCCAAGGCCGTCCCTTCCGCGAACACGGCCGCTCCCGAGCCGCGCATCGCGTCCTTCCTCATCCAGGAGAGGATGCGTTCCTCTGGGAAGGGCGCGGTCGAAAGGCGGAGGATCGGCTTCGTGGGAAGGCGCGTCTCCTCGCGGGCCCTCGCGGGTGACGTGGGCGCGACGAGGAGGGAGCCACCCTCCGCTGGGAGGGCGTCCAGGAATTCACGGAAATTAAGCTGGTCCACGCAGGCGAGCCTGAGTCCGCCCAAGGCGCCGGGGAGGGCGGCGGTCAGCGATCGGAGGAAGTCGGCGTGCACCTCCTCGATGCCCTCGAGCTCCGCCCGCGTGAAGAAGTCCGGTCGTGAAAAATCGTAGTCGGCTATCTTCTCTCCGGCGTAACCCGCTTCCAGGAGGTTTCCCGTCGTGCGAAATTCCGCGCCGGGCGCGGTTCGGGCGAGGACCTCGGTGATGCGGAGGCCCATGTTCTCTCCGACGACGCAGACGACGCCGCGCGCGGCCTCGTGCCCGGAGATGAGGAGTATCCCGTTCTCCGGCCGCGCGGCATCGATCCCCATGTCTATCACGCTGCGCTTTCCCAGTCCCGAAAGGTCCGAGAGCCGCGCTTCGGCGCTGCCCATCCGGATCGAGAAGGGGAGGAGCTCCGTGGCCTCCTCGCCCCGAACGGGTTCCGGTCCGGGCGAGCGCTCCCCCTCGAGCGATGAGACGCGGGGGCAGAAGGCTGTGCGCTTCCCCTCCCCGACGACGAGGACATCGCAGGACGCGAACCGCTCACCGTTGAACCTGAGTTCTTGCCCGGTGCCCGCGAGCCTGTCGGACCGGATGATCCGGCCCGCCTCGAGCGTGGACGCCTCGTGTCGGGATATCCATCCGCCGCCTAGCGCCAGGTCCAGTCTTCCCTTCATGCCGTCGATCGTATCCATGCTTCCTCCTCGGAGCGCTTTCAAGGCGCTCTCATGGGAGAATCTAGCGGTCGCCCGGGGATTGTACCATGAACGGATTCTGTTAACGCGTTCACTGAGGATAAAAAAAAGCCCGGCGCTCCGCGCGCCGGGCTTGATCGGCCGTGGGCCGAAGAGGCTATTCCTTAACGCCTCCCAGGGTGAGGCCGGAGATGATGTACTTGGACATGAAGAGGTAGAAGGTCACGATCGGTACGACCGAGATGGCGATGCCGAGGTAGATCGAGCCGAACTCGGTCCGGTAGATGTCCGTGCGGAGGAGGTTCACGAACATCGGCAGGGTGATGAGCTGGTTCGAGCTGATGAGGATGTAGGGCATCACGAAGGCGTTCCAGGTCCCCACGAAGGCGAAGATGGCCATGGTCGCGAGGCTCGGCATGATGATGGGAACGATGATGCTGTGGAAGATGCTGATCTCGTTGGCGCCGTCGATGCGCGCGGCGTCGATGAGCTCCTTCTGCAGGACCGATTCCATGTACTGCTTCATGAAGAAGACCGTGTTGGGCGCCGCGATCGCCGGCACGATGAGCGGGATGTAGGTGTTGAGCAGCTTGATCTGGGCGATGAATTTATAGAAGCCGATCATGCCGAGCTGCGGCGGGATGGTGATGACGAACACGATGAAGGCGAAGAGGAAGTCCCGCCCCTTGAAGTTGTAGACCTTGAGGCCGTAGGCCGTGAGCGCCGAGAAGTACACGGTTACGATCGTCGTGCAGAGCGCCAAGAATAGGCTGTTCCCGAAGGCCTTAGCAACCGAGATCTTGGCCAGCTTGCCCACGGAGCTCAGCTTGTTCCAGTTGTACATGAGGTTCTTGGAGGGGATGAAGGATATGCCCTGGTTGATCTCCTCCACGGAGCGCGTCGAGTTGACCGCCATGATCCAGATGGGGACTATAGCGATGGCGGTCAGGACGATGAGGACGAGGTAGATGAAGAACCGCTTGATGATGTCGGTGATGACGTATTTATCCATGTTAGGCCGCCTTCTGTGCGAGCTTCTGGAGCTTCGCGAGCTTCTTCGCCTTGGTCGCGTCCTTGTCGCGCATGGTGTAGAACAAGACCACGCAGAGCGAGAGGGTGATGATGAACAAGACGACGGAAGCCGCGGATCCGCCGGCTATATCCGAGCCCCTGAGCCCTCCGGTCTTGAAGGCCAGGTTGTAGATGTACAGGGCCGTGGTCAGGATCGACGACTTGGGATTTCCGAAGCGGTCGGGACCGACCATGAAGGGGATGTCGAACATCTGCATTCCACCGATGACGGAGGTGAGCAGGATGTAGAACATCACCGGACGGAGCGAGGGCAGCGTGATCTTGAAGAAGATCTGCCTTGAGTTGGCGCCGTCCACGTATGCGGACTCGAAGAGGGAGGTGGAGATTCCCGTGATGCCGGCGCCCACCATGATAAGGGTGTTGCCGTACCAGAGCCACCACTGGATGAAGGATACGAGGCCGCGGGAGAAGACTGCGGAACGGAAGAAGTTGATCGCCTCCGAGCCTGTCATGTCCAGCGTGGAGCCTGTGATCTTTTCCTCAAGGAATGAGAGGAAAGACTTGATGGGAGAGAGGAGGTTGAGGTCCGTCAGGATCTGATTTATGGGGCCGGTGGGGAAGTAGAAGAGCGCGTTGAAGAGGACCGCCACCGCGGCGGTCGGGATGATGTTGGGGAGGTAGAAGACCGTCTTGAAGAAGCCGACGCCCTTGAGCTTGAGCCTGATGTCGGTGAACCAGACCGCGAGGAGGAGGGCGAAGAAGATCTGCGGGATGAAGTTGACGATCCAGATAATCCAGGTGTTCATGAAGCCGTTCCAGAAGGAGGCGATGTAGTTCTCCGGGAACAGGACTTTCTTGAAGTTCGCGAGTCCGGTGAAGCTGAAGCCCTGCGCGAGGCCCGCGGCGTCCGTGAATCCCAGGATCAGCGTATAGACGATCGGATAAAGGGAAAATATGAGGAATACGATCACGAAGGGGGCTACGAAGAAATAGCCCCAGTGCTCGAATTCCACGGACTTTCGTTCTTTCTTGGCCATTGATTCCTCCTGGCTGGATTCGCGCGGCGGCAAGCCCGGGAGGGGGCCGACCTGCGGCGCCATTGTATAACGGTTCATCGATGAATGCAACTTGTTTGTGAGGCGCCCTTGGAGTGCTGAAACGTTGCACTCCAAGGGTTTCAGCGTGTCATACGGAGGCGAGGCGCTTGAAGGCTTCCTTGAGCTTGTCGAAGTACCCTCCCGGCGTCCTGAGGGCCTGCGCGCGGGCCGCGTCAGGCATGACCACGGGCGCGGATCCCAGACAGGCGTCGATGACGCTCCGGGAGGCACCGAGCCCGACCGCGGCCGCGCAAGCGGCGCCTACCGACGCGCCGGCCTTGCCGATCGGCTTCACGGGACGGTTCCAGATGGCCGCGACGTGTTCGAGGATCGCCTTGGATCCCGTGGGCCCGCCCGTCACGCAGAGGGGAGCCGCGCTCTCCGCGGAGAAGGCGCCCGAACCCAGGTAGACGAGGGCGAGGCTCGAATCGATGACGCCCGCGAAGTCGAACGCGAGGGAGGCCTTCTCGCCGCCCGGGCGCGTCAGGGGGAAGGCCTTGGAGCGGGGATAGCTCTCCGTGTCCGGCTGCCAGAGCGCGAGGCAGGAGCCCGGAGCGGTGGCGGCGAGGGATGCATCCGCTTGCGCGTACTCTCCCTTGGCGAATCCGTATTCCGCGCGCACCCGGTCCCAGACGAGCGCGCCGTTCGTCCTGCACCCGAACACGAAGGGCCTGCCGAGGCCGTCGTACATGGCGTTGAAGGCGCCCGCGGGGTCCACGGCTCCGTTCGTCGAAACCATCGTCACGAAGCTCGTCCCGAGGCTGAGGAGGTCTCCCTCGGCGAGGACCTTGGTCTGGGGATTGTCACCCGATCCCGCGAAGACGACGGCGTCCGCGGGGATGCCGTAGCGGTCGCGGAAATAGGAGGCGATGGTCCCGACCCTCGCGAGCGGGGAGTCGAGCCGCCCGAGCTTGGCCTTGAGGGCTCCGGCTCCGCCGGGGAGGCCGTCGGAGCAACCCTCCACGAGGACGGGCGACCAGTCCTTCTCGGAATAGCCCATGAGGCTCATACCCGCGGCGTTCCCCCAGTCGGAGGGCGCGGAAGGATCGCCCGCGAGGATGGCCGCGAGCCAGGTCGAGAGGAGGCGCACCGCCGAGGTTGATTCGTAGGTCTCGGGGTACCTGAGCCCGATACGGCGGACCACGGCGCCCGAGAAGCGGAGCGGGCTGTCGGAGCCCGATTCCTTGATCATG
>CAZIEI010000016.1:10936-37663 GCA_964538705.1 uncultured Spirochaetales bacterium
TGCGCCAGAGCCTGGATCCCGCCCGCGCGCTCGAGGATGTGGGAGGCTTCCGCCTTGGTGTCCGAGGTCTTCCAGATGGGCGCGGTACCCAGGGAAAAGGTTCCCGCCATGCGCTCGGCGAGAGAACCGGTTCCGCCCGACTTGAGGCCGGATACGGCCTTTTCCCATGCGGCGTTCAGGTAGACGTGCCCGTGCTGCTGGGCCGAGCAGGCGATGCCGACGACCTTGGAGAGGTCCGTCTTGGACTTCAGGTCCGAGAAGAGGGCGTCCAGGCCGGCGAGGAACATGAAGGGATTCTGGTCCGCCTCGCCGGGCGCGCGGGGCGGGACGATGTAGGTGGCGTGGTCGATGCCGAATCTGTTGAGGCGCGGGTCCTCCGCGTAATTGAGCGAGAGGCCGAGCACGACCCCTCCCGAAACGGCGTCCACGAGGGACGCGGTGATGCTCTGCGTGCTGACGTCGATGCCGAGGCATAGGCTTCCGGGCCGCATGGTTTCCTCCTGAGGGATATGGGGGAAGGGCCTCAAGATCGACGCGATGCGCGATGAGGGCCCGTTCGGGGCATCATATCAGAAATCCCGCCGGATGCTAGCCTCCGACTTAGAACGGGAGGAGGCAGGAGACGCGCGCCGCGACCGTCCATCGAGGCGGGGCGGTTGCCCCGTCGGCGCCCGGGAGGAGGGCGATCGCGGCCTTGCAGGCGATCCCGAGGGACCAATTCCGGTCCCATCGCCATGTCGCCCCGCAGGTGGGATAGACGTAAGCGGCGCCGGCGAAGCCGTCGTACCAGGCGGAGGCCCCGGTTTCCCAATCCAGGGAACGGATGATCGTTCCCGCGAGCTTCGCGGAGGCTTCGGCGCCGATGCCGCCCGTCATGAAGCCGTAGTCCGCTTTTAAGGAAAAATCGGCGGTCAGGGAGGCGAACGCGGCTAGGGAGAGGAGGACCTCGGCTCCGGCCCTGACGTCGCCCCCGCCGTCCACCTCGCCGACGAGCGCGGGCTTCAGATAGGCGTTCCGGATCGCGAAGACCGCGCCCGCCTTGGCCGAGTACGCGTCGAACCCTCCCGCCTCGGAGTCGAACGCGGCCTCGTGGTCCGAGAAGAAGGACCAGCTCTCGGCGCCGAGCACGAGCGAGATCCGCGGAGCCGCCTCCCAAGCGAGGGCGTCCACTCTCCACGCCGCTTCGCCCTTCGCGCCTATCCGCAGGGATGAGAGTCCCCATCGATATGAAACGTCGGACGCGGCTTCAGCTGAGAAGAAGGAGCCCGACGCGCCCAGCGGATCCTCGTAGTCGCCGTTCGATCCGTATCCGCCCGAGGCGTGGGCCCGGCCCCAGAGGGTGATCGACTCCGTCGCCGCTAAGGTTCCCGCGACGCCGGCGTCGAGGAATACGCCGGGGCCGGCGACGAGCCCCCCGTCCGGATCCTCGTAGGCGCTGACGAGCGCTACGTCGAATTCCGCCGCGGGGGACGCGCCGGCTAGGACGGAGAGGATCAACGCGGCGAGCGCGCTTCGCATTCGCCTCATGGTCCTCTCCTTCTCGAGAGCTCGTCCTCGATCTGCAGCATGCTTCCTCCCCTGCCGAGGATCCTCATCATCGACCTCAGGGTCTCGCCGTCCGAGAGGCCGTTGCGGCGCGCCTTCAGGAAGAGGCCCGGGAGGGTCGCGTACGATGCCGGCTTGAATCCGCGCCCCAGGATGGCGATGCCGAGCGTGCGCATCTCCCCGTCGTCGAGGCTGGAAAGGTTATAGAGCGAGACGCAGGTATCCGCCCAGGCGCCGAGCGGGACCGCGGAAGCCGGGCCGCGGGGCAGGGCGTCCATGTAGGCTTCGAGGGTCTCCATGGAAATGATCCCCGTCGTCACGAGGAAGAGGCTCCTATAGAGCTTCGCGCTGGCGGCGCGGGAGGACGGGGCCATTTCCCTCGCGGCGAGCGAGGCGGCTATCGATGAGAGGCGCGCCTCATCCAGCGGGAGGATTTCGAGGAGGCGCGCTGGCGGAACGCGCTTCGCCACGGCCTCCATCACCCGCTCCTCGAGGATTTCCTCGGGAATGCCTTCGCTCGCGAGGAGGGATTGGGCTTCCGCGTACGCGGAGGCCACGATCGCGTAGGGACCCTCCTGGAGGAAGTCCGCGGTTCCGGCGCTCAGGTTCGGCATAGCCTGGAATAGGAGGACGGCCATGGCGCCGAGGACGAAACGCCTCGGCGCCCCGCGGGACGCTTTAGTCGATGGTATCTTTTCCTGCGCTTCTTTTAGAATCACGAGCGGCCTTATTTCTTTTTTTCCTTATCCTTTTTCTCTTTCTTAGCCTTCTTCACGGCCTTTTCCTTGTCCTTGCGCCCCGGACGGTCCGACGCCTCCGCTTTTCCGTACGCTCGGCCGCTCCGATCCCGCATCGCGACGCCTCCGCGTTCATTCGCTCGGTCCAGTTCGGAACGGTAAGCGGCGCGTTCGCTCGGCACGAGGGTTTGGGCGGATGCGCCCCTGCGAAGATCCCGGTCGAAGCGGTACGAGACCTCGCCTACGAGGATCGCGGCGTCGGCGGGCGAATCGAGGGAATCTCCGGAGCAGATGAAGCGGATGGCGTAAGCGGCGGTGGAGGCGGGAATTCTCTCGGCCGAGAGGAAAGGCCTGAGGCTTTCTCCGAAGGACCGCATCCAGATGTCGTCTCGTCCGGGCCAGGCTTGGAGGACGGCTTCGTCGAGGACGTCGGCGAAGGATGCGGAGACGATGGAAACGAAGATCGCGGCCATGAAAGAACGTTTCATCGTTGCCCCCAAATTCACTCGATGCGGAGGACCGAGGATTCACCGCCGAAACCATCCGGAACCCGGAGCGTAGACACGGGATCGGCGATCAAACGTTCTTCATTGAGGAGATAATTATAGCGATATGTCCTCCCTTTCTTCAAGGTCAGGACCACCGTCCAGATACCGTCGCCGTCGTCGTCGTTCATCGGGAAACCTTCGGATTCCCAGCCCTCGAAGTCGCCGACGAGCCGGACGCTGGACGCCTCCGGGGCCATGAGGGAGAACGTGACGTCCGCGAGGCTCCTCGCTCGGAACGAGAGGACGGCGATGAGGATGGCGGACAACGCTATGACGGCCGCGATTGTCGAGATTAAGACGAGGCGTTTGGTTAGTCCAGCGAGGCCGCGGCGTTGAGCGGTTTGATCGCCCGCTGCGGCCTCGACCGTGCTGATGCGCCGCGCGTCGCGGAGTATAAAGGGAAGGATATCGGAGTACGCCGGACCGCAGCGCTTGCATCCGAGGATGTGCCGCTCCATGGCCTCGGAGTCGGCCGCTGTAATCTCGCCGCCGTCGCTCCAATCGCGGACGAGGCGCTCGATCTCGCGGCACCTCATGCCGGGCCTCCTTCCGCGACGAGGGCGTCGCGGATCCCCGCCCGCAAGGAACGGAGCCGCGAGGAAAGCTCCCGCGGCGCGACTCCCATGCTGGCGGCGATCTCGTCCACGCTCCTGCCGTCGAGGTTGTAGCGGGACGCGAGGAGCCGATCGTCCGCGGGAAGCGCGGCGATGGCGCGCCTGATCCTCGCGAGGGTCGAGGATCGGCGCGCGGCGGGTTCGGGATTGGCGGCTTTGAAGCGGAAGCTGAACCGGGATCCGCCCTTGTCGGAATACTCGAACGACGCGCGGAGCTGCTTCGCGAGCGACTGGACCATCCTCATGCCGAGCGAGTTCCTGGCTCCTTCGAGGTCGCTCCGCGCCATTCCCGCTCCGTTGTCCGCGACGGCGAGGGCGAAGTATTCCCCGTCGCGCTTGAGGGAGATGGTCACGCGTCGGTCCCGGCCTTCCTGCCCCGAAGTAAATGCGTGCTTCACGGAATTCGTCACGAGCTCGTTGATGATGAGCCCGCAATTGATGCAGCGGTCCGGATCGAGCGATATGGGATCGACGTCCAGGATGAAATCGACCTCCTCGTGCCCCGAACCGTGCAGCGAATCGCCGAGGAAGGCGACGAGGTCGCGGAAGTACGCGGCGGCGTCCGCGGACCGGAAATCGGTCGATTTATAGAGCCGCTCGTGAGCGGCGCTGATCGCCTGCACGCGGTCCAGCGCGCTGCGGAGGGCGTCCTTCACGTCAGGCGCCGCGGCCCGGCCGGCCTGGAGGCGGAGGATGCTCACGATCACCTGGAGATTGTTCTTGACCCGGTGGTGGATCTCCCCCATGAGGATGTTCCGCTCCTCGAGCGTTTCCGCTATGAACGCGTCGGAACGGGCGCGGGCCTCCCGTTCCAGGGCGAGTTCTTCCCTCAGCCTGGCGACCTTCCCGCCATTTCCCCGGCTATCCTCGTCCTTCGCTTTCATCCCGCGCTCCGAGCCTCCATGTTATGACCCCATGATAGCTCCCGGCCGGCACCGGAACAAGGAGTGCGCGGCAGCCGCCCGAATGCGGCGGGCCGCCGCGTTGGATTAGGAACCCGCCCCTGAGTACCGCCTGAGCCCGAGCTTCCACATCGCGCGGGCTAGTATCGCGAAGGCCGCAGTCACCGCGACCGCGCCTATCCAGGCGCACGGTCTCCCCTCGCCGAAGAATGCCTCGGTCGGAAAGGCGGCGATGAGGCCGTAGGGGAGCAGGACCCGGAAGACCAGCTTGAAGGCGCCCCGATGCGCCGACCCCGGAACGCGGAAGGCGAATTCCATGAAGGAGTTCTCCACGTTCTGCAGGGCTTCGCCGCCCCGCCGCGTCCAGAAGGCCGGGATCCGTACGAGGACCATGAGCTGGTACACGAGGACGAGCATGATCCCTATCGCGGCGGCGTATTTGAGAACGCCGAGAGCGTCGACCCTGATTCCCGATTTCACGGCCGCTACGACGACGATGCAGAGCGCGGGGATCCCCAGGAAGGCCGAGCCCGGATCGACTCGTTCGAAGGAGAGAGAAAGGAGGGGATCCGCGGGTCGGGCGAGAAAGCGGTCGAGCTCGCCCGTGGCGATGAGCTCGGGCAGGCGGATGATCCCGAAGAAATAGAGGAACATGAAGATGGAGTCGACGAGGCTGAAGGTCCCCACGAAGAAGACCGCCCTCCACCGGTCCAAGCCGTTCCCCGCGCCAGCCCCGAGGAAGAGGGCGTGGAAGACGAGGGCCTGGAGGACGAAGAGGCTCGAGTCGACGAAGAATGCCGACCAGAACGAGGGGGCGTCGGCCATCGCGCGGGAGATGCGGGCCGAGGCCATGGCAGCGATGACGCGGAGGGTATGGAGCTTCTTCATCCGCCCGCCCCCGCGTATCCGCGCGCCGCGCGCTTCCCGCAGGCGGACGCAAGGAGGAGGAGTCCTCCCGTCCACGCGGCCAGAACGGCCACTGCCGGGCCCAGGCGTTCGCGCCCCGCGCCCATCGCGAGGGCCGCGGGGAGGTCGGCGAGCGCGGGGAAGGGCGTGAGGGCGACGAGCTCGCGCGCCCATCCGGGCAGGACCGCGAGGGGGATCACCGCCCCCGAAAGGACTTCCACGATATTCCCCTTCACCATGTGCCAGGGGACGATGTCCTGGAAGCGGAAGGCCGCGAGCGCGGTGAGGTAGTTGACGAGGGACATGCAGACGAGCCCCGCCGCGGCTATAGGGATCGCGAGCGCGCCGCCCGCCGGATCGGGGGCCTGGAAGAACGCGCCCGGGAGCAGCGCGTCCAGGCCGAGCGCGGTGGCCATGACCGCGACGGAGACGAGGGCCTGGAAGATGCTCCGGCCCAGGCTCACCGCCAGGAAATGCGCGAGGGGATCCACCGGCCGCGAGAGGTACTTCCCGAAGTCGCCCGATCTGATCTCCGCGGCGAACTCCCAGACGTAGGCGTCCGACTGGTCGATCGCGGGGAGGAGGGCCGCGAAGAGGTAGTGGGTCATGGCCATGGGGAGGCTGTAGCCGAAAGCGGTCCCCGCCTCTCCCGCCACGGCTTTCCAGAGCACGAAGGCCATGAGGACCCGCGCCGCGGAGGCGACGATGCCCGCGGCGGTTTCGCCCCGGTAGGCGATCCGGTCCGCGAGGGCGAGGCGGACGGTGACGATGAAGGCCTTCATTCCGCGGCTCCCCTCGCGTAGATGCCCTCGATGATGTCGGCCGTCTCTTCAACGCCCTCGGGAACGGTGAAGAGCCCGCCGGTGGGGCCGTCGTAGGTCTTCCTCCCGCCCACGACCACGGCGAGGCGCGGGCAGAGCCGGAGGACGTCCTCCATGTAGTGGCTCGTGAGGATGACGGTCATGCCCCGCTCCTCGTTCTCGGCGCGGATGAATTCGCGGATCGCGCGCTGGGAGGGGGCGTCCAGGCCGATCGTGGGCTCGTCCAGGAAAGCGAGTTCGGGTTCGTGGAGCATCGCGCAGGCGAATTCCATCTTCATCCGCTCGCCCAGGGAGAGGCCGCGCACAGGCAGGTCCACGAGGCGCTCCGCGCCGAGGCATGATACGAGGCGGTCCACCGAGCGCTTATACGCCCGATCGTCGATGTCGTACACGGCCTTCGCGAGCTTGAAGGAATCCCGGGCGGGGAGGTCCTGCCAGAGCTGGCTCCGCTGGCCCATCACCGCGGCGATCCGCCTGAGATAGTCTTTCTTCCGCGCGGAGGGGTCGTGGCCGAGGGCGCGCGCGCGTCCCCCGCTCGGCCTGATGACGCCCGAAAGGATCTTCACGAGGGTGGTCTTCCCCGCCCCGTTCGGGCCGATGAGACCGACGATCTCGCCGCGCTCGATCCTCAAGGAGAAGTCGACGAGAGCGTCCACGCGGATCCTCTCGCGCGAGAAGAGGGCTTTGACGCTGCCGAGGAATCCTTCGGGTTTCCGGTATTTCAGATAGGCGCGGGAGAGGCCGTCGGTCTCCACCGCAAGGTCGTTCGATACCATCGCTTCGCTCCGTCCATTCGATCGGTCCTCCCCCGCCATGCGATCGCTTTCTGCGTCGCGGCGGAGGAGCTGAATGGGCGCGGTCCGGGGCGGGAGCCCGCGGGACCGCTAGCGAGCGGTAGCCTTGTTCATCCGGGATCAGTCTAGCAGGCCGGCGACGCGTGACGCAAGATGGAAGGATGCAGGACGCGGGGCAAGGCCGCGAACGGTGGCGAACGACGCGAACCGCGGCAGAGGGCGCGAACCTCGGTGCAAGACGCGGACTTCTTCAATAGCCGAGGCCGTATCCGAAGGGGTAGAGCCCTTCCTTCCCGTCTCCCGCGTTGATCGGGATCTGGGACATGTCGCGCGGCCACGTGAAGGGGAGCTTCCCCGTCGGCGCGTGATCGCCGAAGAGGACGTCCGCGATCCCGTCGCCCTCCGTGCCGGGAAGCCAGGCCGCGACGAAGGCCTCCGCGCGCTCGATCTCCTCCGTCACGACGAGGGGCCGCCCGGAGAGGAGGACGATGGCGAGCGGCGCGCCGAGGGCGTCCATCCGTTTCACGAGATCCTTGTCCTCTTTGTTGAGGAGGAGGGAGGACCGGTCTCCGTGCATCTCGGCGTAGGGGGCCTCGGCGAGCACGAGGATGACGAGGTCCGGGGCCGGCGCGCCGGCTTTCCGTTTTCCGTCCGCGACGTACTCGACCGCGACGCCGCGCCGTTCGGCGGCGGCCGCGATCCCCTCGAGGACGGTCCTGCCGGGGGTGATGGGGCCGTTCGCGCCCTGCCAGGTGATGGTCCAGCCGCCGCACTGCGCGCCGATGTCCTGCGCCGCCGTCCCGGCCACGAGGATCCGCTTCACGGCTTTCCCGATGGGAAGCGCGGCCTTCTCGTTCTTGAGGAGGACGAGCGATTTTCTCACCGCCTCCCTCCCGAGCGCGCGCTTGGCCGGCGAACCGATCTCGGCGAGGAGCTCGCGCCGCGCGAAGGGCCGTTCGAAGAGACCCAGGCGGAACTTGAGGACGAGGAGGCGCGTTACGGCGTCGTCGAGCCGCGCACGCGATATCTCCCCAGATTTCGCGAGATCCACGACGGCGTCCCGGCACTCCAGGAAATAATCGGGGGCCATGACCACGTCCACTCCCGCGTTGATCGTCGTCTCAACCTGCTGCCGCGCGTCCCCCGCGAGGAGCTTGTGCGCGTTCCAATCGGAGATCAGGACGCCCGTGAAACCGAGCTCCTTCTTGAGCAGGCCCGTGAGGAGGTCCTTGTTGGCGTGCATTTGGACCCCGTTCCAGCTCGAGTAGCTCGCCATCACCGTCGCGGCGCCCTCCGCCAGAACTGCACGGTAAGGAGGGAGGAAGGTCGCGCGGATGAAGCCCTCGCTCCCCACCGCGTTTCCACGGTCCTGGCCGTTGAGGGTCCCCCCGTCTCCCAGGAAGTGCTTGGCCGTCGCCGCCACGGAGTCCGGCCCGAGGCTCTTCCCCTGGAGTCCCCGCACGAAGGCCGCGCCCATCCGCGCGGCGAGCGCGGGATCCTCGCCATAGCTCTCGTAGGTCCTGCCCCAGCGCTCGTCGCGCGAGACCGCCACGCAGGGCGCGAAGTTCCAGCGCGTGCCCGTCGCGAGCATGTCTTCCGCCACGGCGGTACCGATCCGCTCGACGAGCGCCTCGTCCCCCGCCGCCCCGATCCCGACGTTGTGCGGGTAGATGACGGTCCCGCGCACGTTATTGTGCCCGTGGACGGCGTCGATCCCGTAGATCATCGGGATGCCGAGCCGCGTCGAGAGGGCGGCCTTCTGGAGGGAGTCCGTCATGGCTGCCCACTCGTCCGGGGCATTGCGGAGGGGACCCATTCCCCCGCCCGAGACAATCGTACCGAGGAGGTAATGGCGGACCTCCTCGGGATCGCCGAGGGCGGCGAGGGCCGCCTGGGATATCTGCCCCGCCTTCTCCTCCACGGTCATGCGGGAAACGAGATCCTTGGCCCGCGCTTCGGGCGTCAGGGCGGAGTTGCGGTACGGCGCGTCGGGCGGCGGCGCCTCGCCGGCCAGGGCCGCGTCGGAACCCTGAGCCCTCTTCCCCTTCTCCGCCCAGGCGATCCGCGCGGCCTGGGCGCGCTTCATGAGGGCGATGTCGGCCTCCCGCGCGACGGATCGCGCGAGCCGGAAGCCCGCGTCGTCCATCGTCTCGCCCCGGTCGGCGTAATACCGGTTCGCGACCCTGAGGTCGGAATCCACGAAGCGCCACGAGCCGCCGCGGAGGACCTTCCACGCGGAGAGGGGAGCTCCCCGGGGATCCGACTGCGCGACGCCCGAGTACATGCCGTAGCTGTCCCAGCACCATTCCCAGGCGTTGCCGGACATATCGAATAGTCCGAGCTCATTGGCAGCCTTGCCCTTCACCGGTTTGGGCCCGTCGGCGTTCAGGATGAACCATCCGGCCTCGTCTTCGTCGTTGCCCCCGGCGTAGGCCTTGTCCCGCGCGAAGCGCCCGCCGCGCGCGGCGTATTCCCACTCCGCCTCAGCGGGGAGGCGGTAGCCCGCGGCGCCCCAGTCGGGGTCCTCGAAGCCTCGCCGATACGCCGGCGCGAGCCCGGTCTTGGCCGAGAGCCAGTCGCAATAGGCCGCCGCCTCGTGCCACGCGAGGTCGGTCGCGGGGAGGTCGGAGGCGGGCCAGGGGGCTTCCCTTCCGGCCGCCTCCAGCCATGCGGCGAATTCCTTCCGCGTGACCTCGCGGTCGGAGATGAGGAAGGAGCTTACGGTCACCGGCGTGACCGAAGTCTCGTCCTTGTTCCCGAAGCGGTCTCCCATCCTGAATTCGCCGCCCTCGACCGCGACGAATCCGTCCAGGTCCGAGCGGAAGAGCGGCGGGGGATCGCGCCGCGCGCAGGATGCGAGGGCGCCGGGAAGGATCGCGGCGGCGCCGAGCGCCGTCAACGCGAGGACGAGGTTCGCCGCGGCGCCGCGCGAGAGCGCGGAACGGAACCGGATCATCTGGAGCCCGGGGCGGACGGCCCGAAGCGGCGCTCGTTCGTCGCGCGGAAGCGGTACCGTCCGCGCGTACCGGCGGGCACCATGAACCGGATCGTTTGATTCTCCACCATGCCGGTCGCTATCTCCGACTTCCCGTCGTGGACGTACGCGTCCAGCACTTCGGCCTCCCAGCCCTCGCCGGCTCCGCAGGGCTCGGTCTCCTCCGGCCTGAAACAGCGGATCCATCCCGCTCCCAGATCATCCGCCCGGAGCCTGCTCACGCCGTTGACGCTGAGGAGTTCCATCGTCTCCAGGCTTCCCGGATCGCCGTAGACCTCGCCCGTCGTCCCGAAGCGGGCCGCGCGCCCCTCTTTCAGGACCAGGAGGTAGTCGCTCAGGGCCAGGGCGTCCTCGACGTCGTTGAAGGCGTAGATCGTCGTGACCCCCAGGGAGGAGCGGAGGGCGGAGAGGAAGGCGCGCATGTCGCGGCGCGTTCCCGCGTCCAGGTGCACGAGGGGCTCGTCCATGATGTAGAGCATCGCCTCGCGGTTCTCCGCGCGCCCGATCGCCACGAGCTGCTTCACGCCCTCGGGGAGGGCGTCGACGTTCCGGTTCAGGTACTCCTCCGCGATCCCGAGGCGCTCGGCGATCCGCCGCACGGAAGCGTCGATTTCCGATTTGTTGGCGCGGGCGATCTCCCGGGGGAAGCCGATGTTCCGCCTGGGCGCCATGTGCGGGTAGAGCGAATAATCCTGGAAGACGAAGCCCACGCGCCGCATCCCCGACCCCACGTGGTCCAAGGCCTCGCCGTCCATGAGGAAATACCCGCATTCGGACGGTTCGAGCCCGGCGAGCCCGCGGAGGAGGAGGGTCTTCCCCGAACCCGAAGGGCCGATGACGCCGAGGGAGGAACCCACGGGGAATTCCAGATCGATGTCCCGAACCCTGAACGAGTTGACCTTCACGGAAAAATGATTGACTTGGACGAATCCCTTCTTCCCGGCGGGAGCGAGGGAGTGCTTCAGGGCTTCTTCGGACCGTTTTCCGTCGATATAGGCCCTGAGGTCGGTTTCCATCACTCGAACCGCCGATCCGATCTTGAAAGAGGCCAATTCCTTCTCTCGAATGAGGTTGTAAACCATTTGCCGGGAAATCTTCAGGTAATCGGCGATTTCCTGGACGGTATAGGTTTTCTCGTCCATTATAGTCCACCCCTTATAATGGATTATAATGCAATTCCGCACATTGAGCTGGATTATTTACAAGTGAAAAACCCTGGGCCTGGATTATAGAAAAGGGGGGAAGAGCTCCCGCCCTTCCCCCCCAATTCGATTCATTCTTCTCCGCTTGAAAACGCCGTTCGCCCCCCTATCCCGGAAGCGATACGGGGGGCCTATTGGTTCACCTTGCTGCCCGGCGGCAGGCTCTCCGTCACCCAAGTGTTCCCCCCGATCACCGAGCCCTTCCCGATGGTGATCCTCCCCAGGATGGTCGCCCCCGCGTAGACGATCACGTCGTCCTCCACGATGGGGTGGCGGGGCACGCCCTTGATGGGATTGCCCTTCTCGTCCTTGGGGAAGCTCTTGGCGCCCAGGGTCACGCCCTGGTAGAGCCTCACGTTCCGCCCGATCACGCTCGTCTCGCCGATCACCACGCCCGTTCCGTGGTCGATGAAGAAGCGCTCGCCGATCGCGGCCCCCGGATGGATGTCGATGCCCGTGTCCGCGTGCGCCATCTCGGAGATGATGCGGGGGATGACGGGAAGGCCGAGGGCGTAGAGCTCGTGCGCGACGCGGTGGTGGATCAGCGTGGCGATGCTCGGATAACAGAAGATGATCTCGGCGTGGCTCTTCGCGGCGGGATCGCCGTCATAGGCCGCGTCCACGTCCGTGGAGAGGAGGTCGCGGATCGCCGGCACGCGCTCGAGGAAGGCGAGCGCGATCTCGTCCGCGCGCGCGTCGCAGTGGCCGCAGGAGGGGCCGCCGTCGCACTCGAAGCAGAGGCCGTAGAGGGCCTGCTCCCGAAGGATGCGGTGCATCGCCTCCAGGTTGTGGCCGATCTCGTACTTCATGGTCTCGCGGCGGGTCTCCGGGATGCCGTAGAAGCCCGGGAAGAACGCGGCCTTGGCCGCCTCGATGAACTCCGCGAGCCTCTGGCGGGAGGGAAGCGAGCGGTCTCCCGTCGAGCCCTTGAACGCGAGGTGCCCGGCGCTCGTCTCGGAGAGACGGGCTACGGCGGCGTCGAGGGCGCGTATGAGCTTGTCCTGGTCCATGGAGTGAGTATAGCGCTTCGCGCTCGCCGTGGGGAACGCCCCGGGGCAGGGCCGCACCGCCCGCCGACCGCGGGGCCGGGCGTCGGGCGGCGCCCAGCCTCGTCCGCTCCCTTAGCTGAAGGCCCGCATCGCCCCCGCTATCGCGAACCAGAGCCCGAAGCCCGTGAGGACGGCCGCGCAGGAGCCGATGAGGACGCGGTAGCGCGTGTCGTTCAGGAAGCGTTTGCCCCGGGATATCACGAAGGACACCAGGGTGTACCAGGCCACGTCGCCGCCGATGTGCCCGGCGTAGAAGGCCGCCACGCCCGCCGGGCCCAGCTTGAGGGCGCGGGTCATCCAGCCCAGGCCCAGGGTGACCCACCAGACCGTCCAGTAGGGATTGGAGACGCTCAAGGCCGCTCCGGCGAGCACGACCCGCGCGTAGCGCTTGCCCCGCATGGCCGTGTCGAACGTGAGGCGCGGGAGGGAGATGAACATGGAGACGGCCATCGCGAGCATGAGGGCCCCGCCCGCGAGGGAGGTGGCGATGAACACCGCGGGCTTCTCCAGGAAGGGGCCCAGGCCCAGGCAGACGAGGACCACGAGGGCGATCTCCAGGAAGGCGTGCCCGATCATGAAGAGGGGTCCCGCGCTTATTCCGCGCCGCGCGCTCTCGCTCACCACGGCGCTCAGGACCGGACCGGGCATCACCGCGCCCGAGAGGGCCACGCCGAAAGATGAAAAGAAGAGTCCGAGGAGGGGAAGGACGGCCATGCGCCTTTATACTACGGGGGGCGCGGGCGCGGCCAGGCGCCGCGGCGTTCGGAAGGCCGTCGCCGGGAGCGGCGGCTCTCCTGGCCGCATGCGCGACGGACCGGCGCTCCTGGACAGGGCACCGCGCGCCCGCTACCATGGGGCCGCCGGCGATCGCCGGCGGGGAGGGACGATGATCGACAAGAGCGCCTTCGTGCGCTTCCTCGCTGAGGTCGGGGCCTTGCGCTTCGGGGACTTCACCACCAAGAGCGGAAGGAAGACGCCCTACTTCGTGAACATGGGCATGTTCAGCTCGGGTTCCTCCATCCAGCGCCTCTCGGAGGCTTACGCGGCCCTCATCGAGGAGAAATTCCGCGGTCGCTTCGACAACCTCTTCGGGCCCGCCTACAAGGGCATCCCCCTCTGCGCCACGGTCGCGGCCGCCCTCAACCGCCTCCACGCCATCGACCCCAGCTTCACCTACAACCGCAAGGAGGCCAAGGACCACGGCGAGGGCGGGATACTCGTGGGCGATTCCTACGCGGAGGAGACGCGCGTCCTCATCGTCGAGGACGTCATCACGGCGGGCACGTCCGTGCGCGAGACCTTCGAGACGCTCAAGCGTTTCCCCAAGGCCCGCCTCGTCGGCCTCGTAATAGCGGTGGACCGGCGCGAACGCCTCGATTCGGGAAAGTCCGCGCTCCGCGAGGTGCGGGACCTCTACGGCATCGAGACCGCGTCCATCGTCTCCATCGACGACATCATGGAGTTCCTCGGCTCGCGGGAGAACCGCGCGGCCCTGGACCTGGACGATTCCATACTCGAGCGCGCCGCGGCCTATCGCCGCGAGTACGGCGCGGAGGACTGACGCGGCGATAGCCGGCCGGGGAGATAGCCGGCACGGCGGCCGGTCGAGCGCGCGGATAACGCGGACAGGAGGGCGACATGGGCGGAACGCTGCGGTTCGGCATCATAGGGGCGGGCTGGATCGCCCGTAAATTCGCGGACGACCTCGTCCACGCGGAGGGCTGCTCCCTCGCGGCCGTGGGCTCGCGGGACCTCGCCAAGGCGAAGGTCTTCGCGGACGCCTGCGTCCAGCGCCCCGCGGCCTTCGGATCCTACGAGGAGGTCGCGGAGTCAAAGGACGTGGATATCGTCTACGTCGCCACGCCGCATAATCGCCATCGGGACGACGCCCTCCTCTGCCTCCGCGCCGGGAAGCACGTCCTCGTGGAGAAGCCTCTCGCGCTCAATCGCGCGCAGGCGGAGGAGATCGCCGCCGAGGCGAGGAAGCGCGGGCTCTTCGCCATGGAGGCTTTCTGGACGCGGTTCCTACCCGCCTCCCTGAGCCTCATGGAGCGTATCCGGGGCGGCGAGCTCGGCGAGCCCTCGATGATCGTCGCGGACCTCTCTTTCAAGCGGGAGTACGATCCTCAGAGCAGGCTCTTCGATCCCGGGCTCGCGGGAGGCTCCCTCCTGGACGTGGGCATCTACCCCATCGGCTTCGCCGTCATGGTCGCGGGGAAGCTGCCCTCGTCGTGGAGCGGAGTCGCCCGCCTCGCGCCCACGGGCGTGGACGAAGCCGCGGCCATGACGCTCGCCTTCCCGGGCGGCCTCCTCGCGAGCCTTTCCTGCGGCTTCGCGGGCGAGGGCCACCGGGACGGGCTCGTATACGGGAAGAAGCGGAGCGCCCGGCTCGAGCGTTTCTGGATGAGCAAGGGCTGGCGGATCACGGAGGAGGACCGCGTCGTGGAGGAATACCGCGACCCGAGCCCGGGCATGGGCTACCAGCACGAGGCCGCCCACGCCGCCCTCTGCGTTTCCCGCGGCCTCACGGACAGCCCCGTCATGCCCCTGGCAGATTCCCTCGCGATCATGGGCGTCATGGACGATCTCAGGAAGTCCTGGGGCGTCGAATATCCGGGCGAGCGATCTCGGGAGCGGTAAGGAGCCCCGAACGGGGAAAGAACGGTTGTGAACGAGGAGAAAAAATGAACGCAAAGAAGATCGTCAAATTCAGCAATATCGTGTGCATCATCGCCGTGCTACTGCTCTGTTACTGGGTATTCACGTTCATCGTCATGGAGGTGTTCGGGCTCAAGGTGTTCCGCGAGAACATCACGCAGTCATTCTACCTGAGCATTCTCGGAATCCTGGCCCTGATGTTCGGAGCCCTCATCACGAACGTCATGTTCAACCTCACGCGGATCGCGGAGAAGCATAACGCCGACGCCGGGGAGCCCGCCGGCGGAACGCGGCGGAGCAAGCTCCGGGTCATCGGTTTCATCGCGCTGTTCCCCTTGATCGGGGGGATGCTCTTTTGCGGAGATTATCTCACCTCCCGGAAGAAGGAGGTCATGCTGATCAAATCCGCGGAATCGATCGTGAGCGGGAACAAGAAGACCCTGGACGAGGTCAAAGGCTACGAATTCACGGGCGAATGGATCGGAACCCTCGAGGACAAGCTCGAGCTGCTCTCGGCCTGGGATAAGAATTTCCGGAACGTTTCGGTGATCGTGGCGGACGAGGCGGACGGCATTCCGGTGCTGCTGGTCTTCGGGAACAATTACCATGACAGGAAAGCGAAGCCGAGGAAGGCCGATTTCATCTTCCAGTCGGATCTGAGGCAGCGGGATTACCTCAACGAAGTGTTCGCGGGCGAGCGGACCGGGAAGAAGTTCTTCTCGGGCGACGGCGAATACGAGATGTTCTACCCGATAGAGAACGGAGGCAAGGTCTTCATCCTCTATTTCCAGGATCGGCAGCGGTACGGGAAGATCGGCAGCTGAGGCTCGTCCCCGCGGAAGCTTCGGGGGCGGGCAGAAGGCCGAGTATCGACTTTCTTCGGAGCGGGGCGTTATAATCGCCCCATGTTCTCCCTCGACGAGCGGATCGCCTCAGAGATCGCCTTCGCGATGGAGGACCAGGACGACGACGCCCTCATCAACGTGGAGACGGGTAAGATAGCGAGCCCCGGCCTCGATCCCGATTTCCCCGAGGGCGCCGACGATGAGGACCCCGAGACCGCGGCCGCGGGGCGCTGGGCCTCCCTCCCCGCCTGGTCGAGCGCGGACGGATTCAAGCTCATGGAACGCTTCGCCTCGGCCCAGCGGAATGAAGCCGCGCGGGCGGCGATGGAGGAGGCGCTCTCGTCCCGGCGGGGCGTCTTCAAGGCGTTCAAGGAATCGCTTTCCGCCTTCCCCGAGCTCGAGGCGCGCTTTTTCCATTTCAAGGACATGGAGATGGCGCGTGTCATCGGACGCTGGTATCGCAACCTCCTCGCGGAAGAACCCCCGCGACCCGGTACCGTTCCTTCCGCGGACGAGGGAGGGCGAGGCGTCGAGGATCTGGACCCTTTCCTTTCGGACGTCGCCGCCTGCGAGCTCCGGGAAGCCGGGCATGACCGGGCGCTCCGCCTGCTCGACGCCCTTCTTCCCTCCCGCGGGGCGGGCCTTCTCTCCGAGCGGGAATACCGGAATCTCCTATACGCCGAGTGCGCGGGGCGGTTGGACCGGGCCGTGAAATCGGGCAGGGCCCTCATTTTGGAAGCCAGGATTCCGGGTATGGAGGATTCCCCGGGGGAGGCGGACAGCCTCGCCCTCCTCCTCGGTGAACGCCTCCAGCTCCCCGGCGGCGTTTCAGGCCTCCTCGTGTACTTCCTCCTCACCTTTCCGGAGTACCTCGAGGCCGGGATCGACGCGATTCTCCTTAGGGAAGCGCGCTCCCATTCTCGCGGCCCCCTCATTCTCTGTTCGTACGCTCAGGATCTCCTTGTGGAGGAAGCACGTTCGTGATATAGTGTTCAATGGTTGAACACTATGGATACCCAGGATTCCGAGTTATCGATCCTCGAAACCATCTATCACTCCCAAAAACGCGACGAGGACGTCAAACAGCGTGAGCTCGCCCGCGCGGCGAGCCTCTCCCTGGGCATGACCAACATGCTCCTCAAGCGTTTCATCGAAAAGGGCTGGGTCACGATTCGGCGGATCAATCCACGGAACATCCAATACCTCGTCACTCCCGAGGGCGTGAAGGAGATCGCCGCGCGGACCTTCCGGTACTTCAAACGGACGATCACCAATGTCTCTGTCTACAAGGATCTCGTCGAGGCGCTGATCGCCGCCAAGAAGCGCGAGGGCTACGCGGGCGTCCTCCTCGCCGGTCCGAGCGACCTCGAATTCATCGTGGAGTACGCCTGTCAGAAATACGAACTGCTTTTCGTGAGGTCCGCCGACATCCGATCGGCGCGGACCCGGCCCCTGAAGGGCCGCTATCTGTACCTCGTCTCGGAGAACGAGCCGCGGCCGGTCCCTCAAGGGTCCGAGCCGGATACCGCCTACCTGGCGGAGGTCTTTTCCCGATGACGGGCGCTGGCGCTCGCGCCGTTCAGGCGCATCGGGAATCCGGCGGACCGGCTCGGAGCCGTCCGTCAGGAGCCGGCGAACGGCCGGCCACGGCGGGATACGCCAGGCCGCGGGGCGCTTGGAGCGCCTCGAGCGCGGGCGACGCCCGCCTGGGAGCGTAGCGTGCGCATCGCGATCATCGGCGGCTCCGGTTTCATCGGAACGCGGCTCGCGGAGCGGCTCCAGAGGTCCGGCCGGGACTTCAGGATCCTCGACATCGCCAAGAGCCATTTCTTCCCCGAGCGGTGGGAGGCGGCCGACGTGCGCGATCCCGGTTCGCTCGAAGCGGGCCTCCGGGGCTGCGACCTCGTCGTGAACCTCGCGGCCCAGCACCGCGACGACGTCCGTCCGCTCAGCCTCTACGCGGACGTCAACGTGAGCGGAGCGGAGAACGTCTGCAGGGCCGCGGAACGCCTCGGCATCGGGAAGATCGTCTTCACGAGCTCGGTGGCGGTCTACGGCTTCGCGCCCGCCGGCACCGCCGAGGACGGCGCCTGCGCCCCCTTCAACGAGTACGGGAAGACCAAGCTCGCCGCGGAGGCCGCGTACCGCTCATGGCTCTCGCGCGGCGCGGACCGTTCCCTCGCCATCGTCCGGCCGACGGTGGTCTTCGGCGAACGGAACCGCGGCAACGTCTACAACCTCCTCAGCTTCATCGCATCGCGCCACTTCGTCATGGTCGGAAACGGCGCGAACACGAAGAGCATGGCCTACGTGGAGAACGTGGCCGCCTTCCTCGAGCACTGCATGGGGCTCGGACCGGGAGAGCATCTCTATAATTACGTGGACAAGCCCGACTTCGACATGAACCGCCTCGTGAGGAAGGTCAACTCGCTCCTCGGCCGGGGAGACCGCGTCGGACCGCGCTTCCCCTATGCCATGGGCTACGTGGGCGGACTCTGCTTCGACGCGCTCTCCGCGGTGACGGGAAAGCGATTCCCCGTGAGTTCCATCAGGATCAAGAAATTCTGCGCTACCACGAGCTTTTCGGCGGACAAGGCCATGGCGTCTGGTTTCCGCCCCCCCGCGACCCTCGAGGAGGGGATATCCCGGACGGTGGGCTTCGAATTCCTCGGCGAGGGGAAGGGAGGAGACGGCCATGTCTTCAAGACGGAGTGATCCGGAATGACTTGCCTCATCCTTTCCGGCGGTTCGGGCACGCGGCTCTGGCCCCTCTCCGTGCCGGCCCTGCCTAAGCCCTTCGTGCCACTGTTCCGAGGCGGAACCCTCCTCGCGGCGACGATCGCGCGGAACGCCGGCGTCTGCGGAGCCTTCGCGCTCGCCATCGGAAAGGAGCACGCGGGCCTCGCGCTCCCCGCGTTTGCGGAAGCCGGAATCGAAGTCCGGCCCCTCGTTCTCGAGCCGCTACCGCGGAACACCGCGCCCGCGGCCGCCCTCGCCGTCCTCGCCCTCGATCCGGAGGAACTCGTGCTCGTCAGCCCCGCGGACCATCTGATCCGCGATGAAGCAGCGTATCGGAACGGCGTAGAACGGGCGGCCACCCTCGCCCGCGAGGGATTCATCGTCGCCCTCGGGGTGAAGGCCGAATATCCCGAGACCGGATACGGCTACATCGAGCGCGACGGGGATCGGGTCGTCCGCTTCACGGAGAAGCCCTCGGCCGCCGTGGCCGCGGAATATTGCGCCGGAGGGAAACACCTCTGGAATTCCGGAATCTTCTGTTTCAAAGCCGCCGTATTCCTCGAGGAGCTCGGAAAGCATTCACCGGAAACGCTCAAAGCCTGCCGAGCCGCCTACGCGGCCGCGCGCGGAGGGGCGCGGATGGAGCCCCGGGCGGAGGACATGGCGCTCGCGCCCTCGATCTCCCTCGATTACGCGGTCATGGAGAAGTCCGACAGAATGGCCGTCGTCGCCTGCGACATGGGATGGAGCGACGTCGGGAGCTACGAGAGCCTCTACGCTCTGTCCGCGGGCGGGGCGTCGGGCAACGCCTCCTACGCCGAGGGCGAACCCCTCTTCCTCGATTCCTCGGGCTGCCTCGTGATCCAGCGGAACGGAAAGAAGGCGGTGGTGCTCATCGACGCGGAGGATATGATGGTGGTCGACACCGAGGACGCCCTCCTCATCGCGAAGCGGGGCTCGGGACAGCGCGTGAAGGACGCGGTCCGCGCGCTCTCCGAAACCATACCGTTGCATCGCCCCGAGGGCGATGGTAGGATGCCATCGTGAACATCGAAAGCATGTATCCGCTCCTCACCGCCCTCATCTCGTGCATCCTGAACCTGGCCATCACTCCGCTCGTTATCTACATCGCCCACAAGCGCAAGTGGTTCGATCCCTTGGATCCGCGGAAAATCCACCGGGGCAACGTTCCGCGTCTCGGCGGGATCGGCATCTTCTGGACATCCTTCCTCCCCATCGCCCTTCTCGCCTTCGTCCCCGGTTTCAATCCCTCGGGCGGATCGGGGATCGACTATCTGCCGCTCCTCGCCGGGATGCTCGTCGTGAACGTCCTTTCGCTCGTGGACGATTTCAGGAACATCTCCGCGAAGCTCCGCTTCGCCGTGCAGGTCCTCGTGTCATTAGCGCTCTGCTTCTTCGATTTCCGCTTCCATTCCATCTGGCTCCCCGGCCTGGGGGCGCTGTCCATCCCCGTCTGGATCTCCTGGCCGCTCACCGTGCTTTGGATCGTGGGCATCATCAACGCGATTAACTTCATCGACGGAATGGACGGGCTCTGCGGGGGCATCTCCATCATTGCGGCCTGCACGTACGGCATTCTCTACGTGGCGCGCGGGGAGGCCATGCCGGCCCTCTTCTCCTTCGCCCTCGTGGGGTCGCTCGCCGGCTTCCTCTTCTATAACTTCCCCCCTGCAAAGATCTTCATGGGCGACTCGGGATCGACCTACCTGGGCTTCATGGTCGCCCTCCTCCCCCTCATTTCGAGGAACCAGGCCTATCTCGACATCCAGCCGTATTTAGGCATCACCGTAATCGTCATTCCAATCTTCGACACCTTCGCCGCCATCTGGAGGCGGCTCCGCGCTAGAAAATCGATCATGTCTCCAGACGATTGGCACTTGCACCACAAGCTGCTCAAGCTCGGGCTGGGGACCAGGGCGATCCTAGGCATGGTTTACGCGTCCACCATGGCCCTCGGCGCAGTGAACATACTCTCGTCGTATCTCTCTCGCGGGTGGTTCCTGGCCCTCGTGGCGGTGTCATGGACGGTCGCGCTCTCGGGATTCATCGCGCTCCATTTCCTCAAGAACCGGCGCCTCGGCAAGTGATGGCGCGGATCCGGATTCTCGCTAGGCTCCCGCTTTCCTCAAGATGTACGAGGCGACTTCCGGTGTTCCGTTCCTGATGTCCGCCTTGGCGATCCGCTCCTTCACGCGGCGGTACGCCTTCGGATCCGAAAGGAAGCGTTCGACGGTCGAGCGCATTTCCGCAGGCTTGGGAGCGTACACTCCTAGCCCCTTCCTGACCACGAAGGCCGCGTTTCCGAATTCCTGGCCGTAGAGGTACTGGGCGATGAGGAGGGGCTTCCCCTGGCTCAGCGTCTCCATGACGGTCGAAGTCCCCGCTTTCGATATAACGAGATCCGCGCAATTCAAGTACTCGTACATGAGCTTCGTGAATCCCAGGATTTTCACCGTTCGCCGGGGAGATTTACGGCGGAGGATATCCTCGCAGCGCCGTTTGATCCCCTCGTTCTTCCCGCAGGCCACCACGAGGTCGAATTCCGCCCATGAGTCGAGGAGTGAGCTGAAATAGTTCTCCGTGTGCGGGAGGCCCTCGCCTCCGCCGGCGATGAGGACTACGCGGCCCTCGGGATCGAGCCCGAACTCCCGCTTGAGCTCGAGCACCCGTTCCTTCGGGAGCGCGGCCGAGTAGCGCTCCTGGAGGACCCAGGGGAAGATGGGCACGCGCTCGGGGGGGATCCGGTAGGAGGCCATGATCTCCTCGCGCGCGATGCGCGAGAAGAGGAGCACGGTGCCGTACTGCTTGTAGAACCAGAAGGGATGGATGGTGAAGGGGTCCGTGCAGAGCGTGAGCAGCTTGAAGCGGCATCCCGGCGACCGGTGGAGGACCTTGAGGGGCGAGTTGAGGAGGAAGTGGCAGTTGACCACCACGTCCGGCCGCTCCCGTCTCAGGAGGAGGGCGAGATGCGTGAGCGAGTTGAGGAGGATGGAGATCGAGTTGAGGAAGAGGGATACCCTCGGGAGCGACATGTCGTAGAAGGTCTTCCAGATCGCGGGGAAGCGGGTCGTAATGACGCGGTAGCCCTGCTCGAGGAGGGCCGCGGTGATGAAATTTTTCGGAGATACTCCGTTGGCCACGATGGCCTCGGCCCTATGTCCTTCGTGCTTGTTGATCCAGTCGGCGACCGCCATGGCGGGCGCCTTGTGGCCGCCGCCGGAGTCGAGGTACAGGAAGAGAATCTTCTTTTTTGATTCCATGCGGGCAAGTATAAGGGTAAAAGCCGTTTTCCGCCATCAGTGATGGGGGCGCCATTCCGACGCTATCGATCGACGAGGCACCCTGCGCCGGGGCCGATGAGGTCCTCCCGACCGGCCTCTCTTAGGGCCTCGCGGACGAGCGCCGCGTTCTCGGGCTTGTGGAAATGGACGAGGGCCCGCTGGAGCCTCCGTTCGCGTTCGCCCTTCGCGACGTGGACGGGCTCGCCCGTGAGCGGATCTATTCCCGTATGGTACATGCAGGTGGAGAGGGTCCCCGGCGTCGGGTAGAAGTCCTGGACCTGGTCCGGCACGAAGCCCGCCTTCTTGAGCGCGAGCGCGAGCTCGATCGCTTCCTCGAGCCCCGACCCCGGATGGGCGGAGATGTAGTAGGGGAGGAGGTAAAGCTTCTTGCCCGAGTTCGTCGCCGCCTTCCGGAACGCTTTCTCGAACGAATCGTACGCGGCCCTTCCGGGCTTTCCCATCGCTCTCAGGACGCGGTCGGATACGTGCTCGGGCGCGACCTTGAGCTGCCCGGAGACGTGGTGCTCGCAGAGCTCCGCGAGGAAGGGGCTCTCCTCGTCGAGCATGATGAAATCGAACCTGAGGCCCGACCGCACGAAGACGCGCCTCACGCCGGGGAGGGCGCGGACCGCGCGGAGTATCGAGAGGTACCCCGAATGGTCGGCCCGGATGGCGGGACAGGGCTCGGGGAAGAGGCATCGCCTCTCGGGGCAGGGCGGACCCCGGCGTTGGCGCTCGCAGGGGGCTTCGCGGAAATTCGCCGTGGGGCCGCCGACGTCCGAGATGATCCCCTTGAAGCCCGGCATGGAGGAGAGGAGCCGCGCCTCCTCGACGATGCTCTTCTCGCTCCTGCCGCGCGCCCGCCTCCCCTGGTGGAAGGAGAGGGCGCAGAACGAGCACGAGCCGAAGCAGCCCCGTGAGGAAGCGATGGAGAAGCGTACCTCCTCGAGGGCGGGAACGCCGCCCCTTCCGCGGTACGACGGGTGCGCGTCCCGCGCGAAGGGAAGGGCGTATACCGAGTCGAGCTCGTCGGGGGAGAGGGGAGGCGAGGGGGGATTCTGTACCGCCCATCCCGCGGCCGAGGGCTCCGCGAGGGGCGGGGCCGTCTCGTCGTCGGCGCCGCGGTACTGGACCATGAAGGCTTCCGCGAAGGCGGCCTTGTCCTTCGCCTGGACCTCGTGGGCGGGAAGCCTTCGGGCGTTGGCCGGCAGCTCCGCTTCTTTCCCGGTGCGCCAGACCGTACCCGGCACGTCGCGTATCTCCCGGACTCCGCATCCCGAGGCGAGCCCGGCGGCGATCGATTTCAGGGCGCGTTCGCCCATGCCGTAGACGAGGAGGTCCGCCTTGGCGTCGAGGAGGACGGATTTCTTCACCGTATCCGACCAGTAGTCGTAATGGGAAAGCCTGCGGAGCGAGGCCTCGATGCCCCCCACCACGATCGCCGCTCCGGGGAAGGCGGCGCGGATGCCGTTGCAGTAGGCGACGAGGGCCCGGTCCGGCCTGAGACCGGACACGCCGCCGGGGGAGTATGCGTCCTCGGATCGGGGCTTCTTATTGGCCGTGTATTTCGCGACCATGGAATCCAGGTTGCCCGCGGTGGCGAGGAAGGCGAGCCGCGGGCGCCCGAGGGCCGCGAAGGACGCGGGGTCCTTCCACGACGGCTGGGCGATGATCCCGACGCGGTACCCCTCCGATTCGAGGAGGCGCGAGACGATGGCCGCTCCGAAGGACGGATGATCGACGTACGCGTCCCCGGTCACGAGGATGAAATCGCAGGCGTCCCAGCCCCGGGCGGCCATATCGTCGCGCGTGACGGGCAGGAAGGACGCGGAGAGCTCCATGGCCCATGATATCCGCGCCGATTCGCCCTTGTCGACTGGCGGTAATCAAGATATCTTTGACGATGGATACGGCCGGTGCGCCCAGGAGGCGACCGGCGGAGGCCGCTCCGCACGGAGGGCCGAGAGAACCTTGGACCGCCAGGCCCCCGCGGGGGACGGGCGATCCGGACCTGCCCTTAAAGGAGGGTACGCCTATGAAGGGAAACAAGATCTATTTCGACCTGGGATCGCTCTTCGACGACATCTTCGAGGCCGCGCGGAGTTTCTCCGAGAGCGTGACTGCGGACCTGCAGTTCGGTAAGGACGGGCCTTTCGCGCCCTTCGGCGACGAGAACGTCGACTACTATCCCAACTACTCTTATCCGCCCATGAACCTCTTCATGACGAAGGACAGGACCCTCATCTTCGAATTCGCCGTGGCGGGTTTCGAGGAGAACGACATCCAACTCTCCTTCCAGGGCGACTACATGACCTTTTCCGCCACCATGGAGAAGCGCCAGGAGTCGGACGAGGGGGTGCGCTACCTGAAGCGCAGGCTCAAGATGAAGGACGTGGAGAAGCAGAAGTATTTCGTTCCCGCGGACAAGTTCGACCAGTCCAAGGTCAAGGCGCTCTTCAGGAACGGCATCCTCAGGGTCACTGTCCCCGCGCGTATCCAGCCGGAGACTGCCGAGGGCGTCAAGATCGAGATCGTCAAAGAAGGCGAGTGAGGATCGAGGCGCGGCCGCGATCGAATGCCGCGCGACGGATCGAAACGGAGCGGGCGCCCCGAGGGGCGCCCGTTTTTATTTCAGCGGTAACGCGGCTTTGATAAGCCTGTCCCGCACGTAGAGGCCGGACGGGCTCAGGTCGGAGTCGGTCCATGAGCCTTTCCCCGGGCGCGCCGTCCGCTTGAGCGCCGAGGCGGTCTCGTCCTTGTTGTTGAAGGACCAATTACACCAGGAGAGGCCGTTTTCGTCGCAGAAGTCGAGCCAGTCGTCCGAGGAATAGGAATCGAACCCGCCGTTTCCGGACGCGTCGCAGGTGCCCCACTCGCTCACGAAGATCGCGATTCCCTCTTCCATGGCGGAGAGCGCCCTCGAACGGAGCCAGCCCTTGTGCGTGCCCGCGTAGAAGTGGAGGGCGTACGCGACGTTTCCGAAGCGCGCGGGATCGAGGGGGTCGGAGGCCGCGTCGTCGACGTTTTGCGACCAGGACGGCGAGCCGACGATGACGAGATTACCGTTGCCCTTGGCGCGGATCGCCCGGATGACTTCCTCCGCGTAGGCCTTCACGCTCTCCCAGGATTCGTTCTTGAGCGGCTCGTTGTAGATTTCGAAGATCACGTTGGGGACGCCTCGGTACTTCTCCGCCATGCGTCCGAAGAACTCGGCGGCGCGCTCTGTTCGCTCGCTCGCCTTGTGGTCGTGCCAATCGATGATAGCGTAGATTCCCTCGCCTATGGCGGCGTCCACGACCGCGAGGACCTTGGCCTCCTCGGCGCCTGGCTTCGCGAGGTAGCCGCCCGGTTCCACGCCGAGGGCCGCGCGCACGACGGTGCATTTCCACTCGCGCGCGAGGAATTCCACGGTTTCCCCGCGGTAGAATCCGGGGTCCCACTGGCTCCAGAAGAGGCTCATGCCGCGGAGAGTCACTGGCTTGCCCGCGCTCGAGACGATCCTGGCGTCCTCGACTTTGAGCGCTCCCCAGGTGTCGGCGGGGCGAGAGGCGTACGGGAGCGGTGCGGGGGCGTCCTGGGCCCATGAGGTCGCGGCGAGGAGCGCGAGAAGGGTGGCCGCGACCCGCGCGGCGAACGATATCGGTCTACGCATTATTCTTTTCCTCCGTCACGTCCGCTTTCGGCCGATCGATGCAGATCTTAACGGGGACGAGCGGAGGGAGCAAGGAGGTGACAGCGTGTACGTGCGATCAGCGTTTCCCCGTCGCCACGATGTACATCTCGAAGGATTCGTTCCTGCACGCTTTCGGCTTGAAGCCGCGGACGTCCGCGTACTCGCCCTTGAGGGACTTGAGGATCTCCGCGCCCGCGCTTCCCTGGAAGAGCTTGGCGATGAACGCTCCTCCCGGAGCGAGGGCCTCGCGCGCGTAGGACGCGGCGGCATTGACGAGCTCCTCGGACCGCCCCGAGTCCACGATGGCGTTTCCCGTGGTGGAGGGGGCGGCGTCCGACATGACGAGGCCGTAGGGTCCGCGCTCGAGGAGGGCGGTCCTGTTGGCCGCGTCGTAGAGATCGCCCTTGATGAAGAAGAAAGCGTCGCCCGAAGCGAGGGCCATCCTTGCGGACGCCGCCTCAGAGGCGAGGGGCGCGAGGTCGATGGCGGCGACGAAGCCGGAGGGTGCGACGCGCTCGAGCGCGTAGGCGGTCCACGAGCCGGGCGCGGCGCCGAGGTCGAGGACGCGGAGACCCCGCTTGAGGAGGCGGAATTTCTCGTCGATCTCCTTGAGCTTGTAGACGGAGCGGGCCGGGTAGCCGTCTTCCTTGGCCTTGAGCGCCCAGTGATCGGGCTTCTTGTAGTGCTCGCTTCCCATGGGGCCTAGACCTGGACGGTCATGCCCTCGCGGGACATGTCCACCTGGAGGGACGTCTTCGCCTCGATCATCGCCTTGTAGCGGAGCTCGAGCTCCGCGAGTTCGGCGTCCGTCCTGTTGGGATCGTGGTGGAAGAGGGCGAGGCGCTTCACGCCGGCCTTGTGCGCCGCGTTGATGGCCCGCTCGTGGCTCGTGTGGCCCCAGCCGAGCTTCGAGGCCTTGTATTCCTTCTCCGTGTACTGCGCGTCGTGGATGAGGAAGTCGGCGCCCTTCATGAACTGGAGGATGCGGTCGTTTTCCTCGCGCGCGACCTTCTCGCCCTCCTCGGCGGCCATCTCGTCGTAGTCCGGGTTCGAGGGGTCCGTCGGGAAGATGTTCTGGAAGGGCTCGTGGTCGTAGACGCTGACGAAGGACCGCCCCTCGTATTCGAAGCGGTAGCCGAGGCAGACGATGGGATGGTTCAGGTACTTAGTCCTCAGAACGAGGCCCCCGCCCATATCGATGCTCGTCTCCTTGAGGTGCTCGTAGGTGATCTTGGCCGAGAGCTCGGATTGGCGCACGGGCCAGTACTTGTAGGAGAGCTGGTTCCCGATGATGTCGCTGAGGGTGTCCTCCTCGTAGGTCACCGCGCCGTGGATCCTGAGCTTAGTGCCGGGGACGTAGATGGGCGTGAACATAGGGAAGCCCATGATGTGGTCCC
>CAZIEI010000017.1:0-21159 GCA_964538705.1 uncultured Spirochaetales bacterium
CGAAAGCGCGATCAGGGGCATCGTCGGATCGGCGGAGGTGATCAACGAGGCGCTGAGCATGATCAAGGCCGTCACGAGCCAGACCAACCTCCTCGCCATGAACGCCGCCATAGAGGCCGCGCACGCGGGGGAGGCGGGCAGGGGCTTCTCGGTCGTCGCGGACGAGATCCGGAAGCTCGCCGAGGACAGCGCGGCCAGCGCGGAAGGCATCACCCGATCCCTCGACGAGATGTCCTCGACTATCGACGCGACAGAGGCCGCGTCGATCAGGGCGAAGGAGCGCTTCGACGAGATAGTCCTCCGGATCAAGGGGGTGATGGGAGGGATGGAGGAGATCGGATCGGCGATGGCCGAGCTTTCCGAGGGCGGGAGGCAGATCACCTCATCCCTCGGCATCCTCATCTCCAACACAGCCGGCATCAAGGACTCCTCGCTCGGCATGCAAGAGAAGGTCGCGGCCATCGTCGCCTCCACGGATGCCCTTACCGGTATCTCCGCGGAGATTCGCGGGGCGATGGACGAGATATCCTCCGGCATCTCGCAGATTTCCGCCTCGATGCGCGAGATCTCGGAGACGGGCACGGAGAACGCTCGCAACGTGTCCGGCCTCTCCTCCCTCGTGGAACGCTTCAAGCTCCGCGAGGCCTGAGGCCGGCCGGGTTCAGGCCGGTTTCTTGCGGAACAGCTTGAGGGCCGTATACGCGGTCAGGAGGGCCGCGACGGCGGCCAGCGCGGGAAGGATCGCCTTCCCGATGTTTTCGTTCTTCCGGACCGCCGTATTGTAATCGTCCAGGGTATACGCGCTTTCGCCGTCGATCGTCAGGGAGCAAATGAGCCTGAAGTCGTAGCCCATCGACCGGTTTCGGCTCGGCTTCGCCATCTCCTCGGCGGGGACGCCGACCTGGACCCGCGTCGTGCCCGGCACGATGAGGGCGGCCTTCGCTAAGGCCCCGGGAGTCTGGTACATGGAGATCATTTGCATGATGACGGGCTCACCGGCCACGGCCAGCCGGTATTCCCGGAGGCCGTTCGCGGGATCGGGCATGATCGAGGACTCCGCCACGCCCTCGATGATCGCCACTGAATCCGGCCCGAGCGGCGGCGCCGGGAACGCGAAAACCCAGACCATGGCAGCGATGAACAGCGGGAGGGCTATGACCCCGACCACGAATCCGATCCTATAGACGCGCCTTTTCATCGCGTTCTTCTCTTCCATAGTCCGGAGCGTCGTTATTCCCTCCATGCTCGGAGCCTCCTTTCCCGAGGATATCCGGACCGCCGGAGCGCCGCAATCCCCTGCGCGGTCGCGAGCCGAGCCCCGCCGTTCCGCCTCTCCGCCGTCGTAGCGCGCCCGCCCGCACGCCGTACCGCCGGTCGTCCGCGTGAAAACTTGACCATCGAGTATCGCTCCACTATATTTCACCCCACCATGCCAGACAACGAGATCATCCCCATCGAACAGATTCTGCCCAACAGGCTCCCCCTGATCCCGCTCTCCGGCCGCCCGATCTTCCCGGGCATCTTCACGCCCCTCATGATCACCGGGGCGGAGGACATGAGAGCGGTGGACGACAGCCTCTCCAGAGACGGCATGATCGGCCTGGTGCTCGTGAAGGGGGACTCGGAGTCGCCCAAGCAGGACGAGTTCTTCGGCGTGGGCACGGTGGCCAAGATCGTAAAGCGGATCAACCTCCCGGACGGCGGGGTGAACGTTTTCATCTCCACGCTGAAGCGCTTCAAGATCAAGAAATTCCTCGCCGGGGGGGACGCGCCGCACGTCGCGGCGGCGGAGTACCTGGACGACGAGAACGACGGCTCGGACGAAGTGAAGGCCCTGACGCGGGCCCTTCTCTCGGAGATGAAGCAGGTCTCGGAGAACAATCCCCTCTTCTCCGAGGAGATGCGCCTCAACATGATCAACATCGACCACCCGGGGAAGATCGCGGACTTCATCACGAGCATTCTCAACATAGATAAGCTCGAGCAGCAGAAGGTCCTCGAAATGACGGACGTGAAGGAGCGGATGCAAAAGGTCCTCCTCTTCATAAAGCGCGAGCAGGAGCTCCTCAGGATCCAAAAGAAGATCCAGGGGGACATCAACTCCAAGATCGAGAAGAACCAGCGCGAGTACTTCCTCCGCGAGCAGCTCAAGGCCATCCAGACGGAGCTCGGCCTCCCCGCGGACGCCAAGAGCCAGGACGCCCAGAAGTTCAAGGAGCGGATCGCGTCCTTCGGCTTCGAAGGCGAGGTGAAGGAGCAGACGGAGCAGGAGCTCGAGAAATTCGCCCTCATGGACCCCAACTCGAGCGAGTACGTGGTGACGCGCAACTGGCTGGACACGGTCTGCTCCCTTCCCTGGAAGGCGCCCGCGCCGTCCGACTTCGACGTGGGCAGGGCCAGGGAGATCCTCGAGGAGGACCACTACGGACTCGAGGACGTGAAGGACCGCATCCTCGAATACCTCGCGGTGAGGAAGCTCAAGCGGGACACGAAGGGATCCATCCTCTGCCTCGTCGGCCCGCCGGGCGTGGGCAAGACGAGCGTCGGGCGCTCCGTGGCGCGCTCCCTGGGGAAGGAGTTCTTCCGCTTCAGCGTGGGCGGCATGCGGGACGAGGCTGAGATCAAGGGCCACCGGCGCACCTACGTGGGCGCCATGCCCGGGAAGATCATCCAGGGGCTCAAGATCGTCAAGTCGCGCGGGCCCGTCTTCATGATCGACGAGATCGACAAGATGGGCGCCTCCTACCAGGGCGATCCCTCGAGCGCCCTCCTCGAGGTCCTCGATCCCGAGCAGAACGCCGCCTTCCGCGACCACTACCTGGACCTCCCCTTCGACATCTCCGACATTTTCTTCATCTGCACGGCCAACACGCTGGATACCATCCCTCCGCCCCTCATCGACCGCATGGAGATCATCCACCTTTCCGGGTACATCGACCGCGAGAAGCTCGAGATCGCCAAGCGCTACCTCATCCCCAAGAGCCTCGCGAAGTCCGGCCTCGGGAAGAAGCAGGCGCGCTACGACCGCGAGGCCCTCCTCTTCATCGCCAACGGCTACGCCCGCGAGGCGGGGGTACGCAACCTGGAGAAATCCCTCGACAAGATCCACCGGAAGATCGCCAAGGAGATTGTCCTCGGCGGCGTGGAAGGCGCGCCCTCCGCTCCGACCGCGAAGAAGGCGACGAATACGAGGGGAGCCGCGGCCAAGTCCGCCAAGGCGGCGGCCGTCCCCTCTGCCGGCTTCGCCGGGTCCGACGCCGTCTTCGCGATCTCCAAGGCGGAGGTCGAGAAATACCTCGGGAAGCCCGTCTTCCCCGAGGAGACGCTCAAGCGCGCCGACAGGCCCGGCGTTTCCGTGGGCCTCGCGTGGACGAGCATGGGGGGCGACGTCCTCCTCATCGAGGCGACCGCCAACCCCGGCAAGGAGGGTTTCAAGATCACCGGCCGCATGGGAGAGGTCATGCAGGAGTCGGCCTCCATCGCCTACACCTTCGTGAGGAGGGCCGCCGCGGAGAAGTTCAAGATAGGCGCGGATTGGTTCGAGGCCCGTCAGATCCACCTCCACATCCCCGAGGGCGCGACCCCCAAGGACGGCCCCAGCGCGGGCATCACCATGGCCACCGCCCTCATCTCCCTCGTGACGGGCAAGCGGATCAAGGACAGGCTCGCCATGACCGGGGAGCTCTCCCTCCTCGGGAAGGTCCTCCCCATCGGGGGCCTCAAGGAGAAGACGATAGCCGCGCACAGGAACGGAATCCGTGATATCATCATCCCCGCGCAGAACAGGAAGGACCTGGAAGAGATGCCCGATTACGTGAAGAAGGGTATCCGCTTCCATCCCGTCGAGACGATGGAGGAGGTCATGGGCCTGGCCTTCTAGGCCGGGCGCCTCCGCACGGCGCGCGCGCGAGGACAGGATGCTCGAGGAATTCCGGAACGTCAGGCAACGCGAAGGGGAGGGGCGGAGGCGCCTCTTCGTCGACGGCTATTTCAATCTCATGGTCTGGTTCGACGAGGCGGGGAAGTCCATGACCGGCTTCCAACTCTCCTACGACATCCGCGGCCGCGAGCGCGTCCTGACTTACAAGACCGACGAGGGCAGGGTCATCCGGAGCCATCACTTCAATACCGGCCAGGCCTTCGAATACCATGGGAGCGCGTGGAGCTCAGTGCTCGCTGGGGACCCCGGCCCCCTCGACCAGATGGTCTACGACCGCTTCCTCATCGCGGCTCGGCACATGGAGCCTGAGATCCTCGACTACGTGAAGGAGCAGCTCAAGGAATTTCGCTGAGCGCGGCGGGACCGCCCCTGCGGCCGGGCCTCCGGATGGAGGCCGGGACGGCCCGGCGCGTTCGCCGGGATGGGGGCGCTACAGCTCCTCGCCGTTATAAAGGATTTTCCAGCCGCCGATGTTCTTTTGTTTCTTGAGGTATCCCACGCACTCGGCCATGTCCTCGTCCTTCATCGCGTCGATGTACGCCTTGACGTAATTGTCCGAGAGAATGCTTATGACGCCCTTGAGCGGGAAGATAGTGATATTGTTCGACCGGAGCTCGATGGTCACATCGATGTTCTGTTTCCAGCCGTACGAGCTATTGGATAGGTTGAACAAGCCGTAGCTTTTAAGGACGACCTTACCCGGCTCGCAGTTCTTGAACAGGGTGTAGGACGTGTTCGGGACCACGCTGAACACGACTTTGCCGTTCTCGTCGAAGAAATCGAACCTGAGGAAGATTTCCTGAGCGTTGCTCAGCGGAAAATCCGAATGGGCGAGGAGCACCGCTTTCCCCGACGGCTCGGGTACGCCTCCCATGGAGTTGCAGGTCGTGAGGGAGAGGGCGGCGATCGCGGTCAGGGCTAGTCCTAATACTGCCTTTTTCATGGTTTCTCCTTGAGGGAGGAGCATACTTCATTGAGTGAAATATGGCAACTCGGGTTCGTATCCAGAGAGGCGGGCCGCAGGAGCCGGCCTCCCGGATCTGAGTGGCCTTAAGCGCTCGGAACGCGGCCTTGCCAGGCGGCTCCGATCCCTTTACCATGGGGCCATGAGGGACTTCAAAGTCTGGGAAGCCGTATTCAACATGCCCCTCGTGGGGGCCTTGCTGGCCATGGGGAGCGCGCAGTTCTTCAAGGCCGTCGTCAAGCCGATCTTCCGCGGCAAGGCGCCCGACCTCCGTAAGATTTCGGATTACGGCGGCTTCCCCTCGGGCCATACCGCCTTCATCGTCGCCTGCGCCGCGGGGACGGGAATATCCCAAGGCTTCCGCTCGCCCCTCTTCGGGCTCGCGGCCGTGACCGCGGCCATCCTCATCTACGACATCATCAAGCTCAGGAAGACCGTCGAGGTGACCTGGTCCGAGACGGAGCGGCTCCTCCGGGAGAGCGGGCGCGAACCTGCCGAGCGTCCGCCGCAGTTCCGCGCCCACAGCCTCGCGGAGGTGATCGGGGGCGGGATCTGGGGTCTCGCCTGCGCGGCCTTGGCCGCCCTCATTCCCTTTCCCGGCTGATCCATCACCCCCCGCGGTCCGGCTTCTCGCCGCCGCTCACTTCCGCGCGCGTCTCTCCCACCTGAAGCAGGCGATGGCGATGGTAATTCCCGCCGCGCAGAGGCTTCCCAATATGGCCAAGGCTCGCGCCGCATCCGGTCCGCCAAGGAATCCCTCCATAGCGTAGGTCGCCGGGAAGGCGTAGGACGCCTTCTTGAGCGCGCCCGAGAGGACGGAGTCGGGCATCATGAGCCCGCCCAGCATGATGGAGGGGATGAAGAAGACCTGCGACGAGAGGATGGCCGCGGCTTCCGTCCCCGCGAAGGTGCCGATGGCCCAGCCCAATCCCGAGAAGGCCCCGAGCGAGAGGAGCCAGGTCGCGGCGAAGCGGACCCAGTCCGCGGGGAGGGGGGCCTTGAAGGCGAAGCGCGAGAGGAGGGCGATGAGAGCGGTCGCGATCGCCTCGTGGACGGCGAGGGCCAGGACGGGCACGAGGACGATGGCGCTCCGCGGTACGGCGTTCGCCTTGTAACTCCGATAGATGCCCGCGTTCCGCTCCTCGACGATCCGGGAGGGGAGAGAGAGGAAAGCCCCGCACATCATGGAGAAGACCGAGAGCGAGGGGATCATCCGCTCGATGAACACGGGATTGAGCTTCCCCATGAGCCCGCCCATGAGGGAGGCGAAGGCGAGGGGGAAGAGGTAGAGCATGAGGAGCCGCGCCTTGTCGCGGAATCCGGAGGCGAGCTCGTAGGAGAGGTGATGCAGGAGGGCCCTCATGATTTCCTCCTCACGATTTCCATGAAGCGCTCCTCGAGGCTCGGGGGCTCCACGGAGAGTTCGTCGAGCGCGTCCCCGCGCGCGGCGAGCCAGGACACCAGGGCCGTGACGGCCCTGCCGGGATCCTCCGCTCGGTAGACCGCCTTCTCGCCGTCCACGGCCTCGAAGGCCGCGCCGCTCAGGGCGGGGCGCTCCGTGAGCAGGCTTCCGTTCGCGCTCGAGCAGCGGAGGCGGGAGGCCCCGGCCGCTCCTTCCCTGAGCTCGCGCGGAGTACCGCGCGCCGCAATCCTTCCGCCCAGCATCACGATGGCTGAGTCCGCGAGCTTCTCCACTTCCGCCATGTCGTGGCTCGCGAGGATGACGGCGGCGCCCTCCGCCTTGAGCTCGCCGATGATGGCGTGGAGCTCGGCGCGAGACTCCACGTCGAGGGCCGCGGTGGGCTCGTCCAGGATGAGGACGGCCGGAGCGTGCGCGGTGGCGAGCGCGAGGGAGAGCCGCCTCTTCTGGCCCTCCGAGAGGCTCGCGTAGGGAGCGTCCATCTTCGGTCCGAGCCCGAAGCGTTCCGCGGATCCGAAGTCCGGCTTCATGCCGCGGTAGCCCGCGAAGAATTTCACGGCCTCGCGCGGCGTCATGGCGGGAGGAAGCCCGTTCGTCTGGAGCTGGATCCCCAGGGCCAGCGCCCGCGCCCGCCCCGCGCGCTCTTCTCCCATGACGCGGATGCGTCCCGCGTCCGGCCGCTTGATGCCCTCGATGCACTCGAGGGCGCTCGTCTTCCCTGCTCCGTTGGGGCCGAGGAGGGCGAGGATGCTTCCGCGCTCCGCCTGGAACGAGAGCCCGTCCACCGCCACGAGCTTCCCGTAGGACTTCCTGAGTCCCTCCACTTCCACCGCCGCGCCGGCGCCCGTCGAGAGGATTCGGGCGAGGAGCCCCCTCCGCCCTCCCTGCCGCGTCCGCGCGTCGTTCCGACCGCTCGTCGCGCCGGTATGCCCGCGCGCGGCGCTCGGCGTCCTGACCGCCTGCTTTTCCATGGTCATCCTCCGTTCTGCGAAATATGCGAGAAGAAGGCTCCGCCCGCCGTCTCGAGGCAGCGCAGGAGCTCATCGTCGCCGAGAGAGAGGAGCCCGTCCGCGAGGAGGCAGGCGAGCCCGTGCACGTAGAGCCAGGTGTGGAAGCCGATGGAGGCCATCCCCTCCCTGGGCATGGCGCCGAAGGCCGCCATGAAGTCCGGATTATTTTCGAGCGTGTCCGCGTTCATGGATTTCATCGCGGACATGGTCACCGCGGGAGCGCCCCGGGAATCCAGGGATTCTCGCGAATCGAAGATGAAGCGGAAGAGGCGCCCCTCCTGTTTCGCGAAATGGATATAGCCGAGCGCCCGATCCATGAGTGCGTCTCCGGTCCGGCTCTGTCCCTGTGAAGCCTCCATCAGGGAAAGCGCGCGCATACGAGCCTGCCCCCGGAGCGCGTCCATCGACCCGATCGTCGAATAAATCGGCATAGTGGAAGTATTTAACGCTTTTGCGAGGCTTCGGGCGCTCACCCCTTCCCAGCCGGATTCCCGGATGAGGGACAGAGCCGCGTCGATGATCGACTCAAGGGCGATCCGTGCTTTCCCTGACATAACGTATGTTATATAATAACACTTGTTATTGAAAAGTCAAGCCCTTGAGAACAAAACCGCATTGAGGCGGCAGCGACAACCGGTCATAAAGCCTGCGGGGTAGCAACCTTTTTGGAAAAAAGGTTTCCACCCCGCGCCCCGCCTTCCAAAAACCACCGGGGACAGCGCGCCGATCCCGAAGGGTCTATACTCCTCGGAGATCCGTCGCCACGGAGGGTAAGCATGTTCCTGAACGCGAACGAGCTCCGGACCTGCGTCGCTTGGCTCATGGCGGAGGCCTCCGATCCCGTGCGCTACCTCGCGGCGCGGGACCTGGCCGGCACGCCCGTCGGCCCCGGGGAGCTCGCCGCCCTCAAGCGCAAGATGGAGGCCAGCCCCGACGCGCGCGAGATCCTCGCCGCGCAGCGGCCTGACGGATCATGGTTCTCGGGCGGACGCTGGGCCCTGAAGCCCTCCTACGAGCAGAAGGGCAGGGCGGGCGGCTACGATCCCGATTCGCCCAAGTACGTGACCGCCAACTGGGTCCTCCCCCTCCTCTGCGACATGGGCTTCGGTCCGGACGATCCGCGCGTGAGGAAGGCCTGCGCGTACATCCTGGATTATCCCGGACTCGGGGACCGCTTCAGGATCTTCAACGATCCCTCGTATCCCCCGGCGGAGGGGACGGGCGGCCTCTGCTGCCGGTTCTTCCAATCGCTCGCGGCCCTCGGGAAGGCCGGCATGGGGAGAGACCCGCGCGTGCGGCGCGGATACGAGGCGCTCCTCTCTCTACAGCGCCCTGACGGCGGCTGGGCCTCTGATCAATGCGTCGCGGAAAAGGGTTGGACCCGCTCCTGCCCCTTCTCGAGCTACCATGGGGCCCTCGCCCTTTACTCGTCCGGCCTCGAGGAACACCGGGAGCCCCTCGCCCGCGCCATCACGTTCCTGATGCGGCACCTCTCGGAGAAGCGCGAGGAAGATATCCGGCGCTTCTTCTTCCACGGGCACAGCGTCGTGCACGAGCTTCTCATGGCCTCCGAGTCGGGCGTCGCGATGGGGACGAAGGCCGCGCGCGTCGCGCTCGCGTGGCTCAAGGAGGGCTACGATTCCCGGACGGGGCGCTTCTCGATCCGGGGGAAGCCCGTCTCGGCGTACAAGCGCCGGCTGGACGGGATGGACTCCCGCGTAGCCAAGTACCGCCTCTACCATCTCGCCGAGGACGATTGGCTCAGCTACCGCGCCGCGCTCATCGCGCGGAACCTCCTCGCGTCCTAGCCGACGGCGATGAGCGCGCAACCGCCGATCGCGAGGACGATGCCCGCGACGCGGAGGAAGCCCATTCGTTCGCGGGTGAAGACCCGCGCGAGGACGACGGTGGGAGCGGGGTAGAGCGAGGTCACGGCGGAGGCGAGCATGAGGAGGCCGAGCCGGGACGCGACGAGGAAGAGGACGTTCGCTCCCATGTCCATGAGCCCCGCGCCGAGCACGGAGGCGAGGTTCGCCCGCGACACCGATATCCGTTCCCTGCGCGCCGCGGCGACGGCGAGGAATACAGCGATGGAGGCGGAGCGCGCCGCCACGAGGGGCCAGAGGCTCCGCTGTCCCGCGCCCTTCCCGGCGAGCGACACGAAGATGAAGAAGAGCCCGAAGCCCGTTCCTGCGCAGAGGCCGTGGAGGAGGGTTCGCCTGGTCGCATGGGCGCGCCGCCCTTCATCGGCGGGCCCTCCCCGCGTGAGGAGGATGATGGCGGGGACGCAGAGGGCCGCGCCCGCGAGGGCGGGGAGGCTCGGACGTTCGCCGGCCGCGGCGCCGTAGGCGATGGGGAGGAGGGCCGCGACGACCGCCGAGACGGGGGAGACGACAGCGGCCTCGCCCAGGGAGAGCCCGCGGTAAAGCATGAAAAGCCCGAGCGCGCCCCCGAGGCCGGAGAGGGCGCCGAAGGCGAGCTCCCGGAGCCCCGGCCAGGCCCGCTCCGCGAAGGGGAGGCAGGCGATCATGAGCGCGAGGCCCGCGGCTTGGGAGACGACCATTACGGAGAGGACCCGCTCCTTACGGCTCGCGAAGCCGCCTAGGAAGTCGCCGCAGCCGTAAAGGAGGGCCGAGAGGGCGGAAAGGAGGAAGGACATGGGCGGGAAGATCGCACGGAAGGACGGGGCGGGGCAAGGCGGGGCGGGCGCGGTTCCGGCGGAGGCGCGTCTGGCGTGCCGCCGTCGGTTCCGGCGCCCGGGACCTCAGCTCCGCGCCGAAGCCTTCCCCGCCCGCTTCCGGGGCAGGTGGAGCATCGTGCCGCGGCAGTCCGGAGCGCGGCAGTTGCAGGCGTAGCGCTTGATGTCCTCTTCCGTGGGGCGGCGGCCGAGGCGGAGGCCGTAGTCGTAGAAGAGCTCCTCGCCCTTGGCGATGTCCCGGACGGCGTCGATGTAGATCCGCCCCCGATCCTCGATCGCCTCGCAGTTGGGGGCGCAGGAATGGTTGATGAAGCGGGCCTCGTTGCCGCCGTCGAAGGGGTTGATCACCTTGTCGTCGTCACCGACCCCGAAATAGAAGACGTAGTCGTCGTTGTCGTCGTCGTCGGGCCACCTGATGCGCTTGCCCTTGTACTCGATGATGCGCGTGCCCTCGGAGATGGCCTTCTTGGCGAAGGCGCCCTTGCCCCCCACGGGGGATTTCTTGACGGAGAGGAGCGGATGACTGCTCTGCTTCTGCTTCGATTCCATGTGGCGTTTATAACACGGCCGCCGCGCTCCGTGAAGCGGTCAGCGGGCTCCGCGCCCCGGTGAGCTCAATCCTCGTCGAATTCCAGTTCGCCTTGGACTCCGCCCGGATCCCGCGGGACGAGGGGAAGGCCGGTCGTGTCCGCGACGGACTGGAGAATGGGGAGGACCTGGTGGCCGAGGTACCAGTCGTAATCGATGGGGGAGGAGAGGGCCTTGAGGGGCTGGGCGCCATCCCGCGTCATGAGGTACTCGACGCGGCCGCGCCGGGTGGTCCAGCCCAGGAGGCGCGCCGCGCGCACGATGGGGGGCTCGATCTTCACGTACTGGTCCGGGCTCCGCCTCAGGATCCTCGAGAACACGAGCTCGCGGTCGAGCTCGCCCCTGAAGAGGGCCCGGGCGACGCCGTCCGCGTGGGCCCGGATGGACTCGGCGTCCTCGCCCGCGAAGACCCGCTCGAGGACCTCCGTCTGGAAGCGGCGGGCGAGGGGGGTCCAGTCGGAGCGCGCGGCCTCCATGCCCTTGATCTCGATCCCGCCCGTGGCGGCGTGCCTGCCCGCGTAGCCCTTGGAGCGTCCCCGCGGGGCGTCGCCCTCATCGTCGGCCGCGTACTGGGGCGAGCGCATGCGGGGGATGAAAAAGCGGTCGTAGCACTTCTCGAGCTTGATCTCAAGGCGCGACTCGAGCCCGTACTCCTCCAGGACCGCGCGCGCGATGTCCGCGTTGAGCTCCGCGCAGAGGCGTTCTCCCATCGCCGTGAGCTCCGCGGCCCGTTCCCGGACGGCCTTCCCGCTTCCGCTCCCCGCGCGCGCCATACCGGACGAGATGAAGACCGAGTCCGTATCGCCGTAGAGCACGCGGTAGCCGCGCCCCTCCGCCCAGTCGCGGGTGAAGGAGAGCCACTTCTGCCCGAAGCTCGTCACCGCGCCGGCGAGCTCGGTCTTGGCGTAGCGGCAGGAGCGGGCCCCGAGAACGCCGTAGAAGGAGTTCATGAGGATCTTGTAGACGTAGACCGCGACGGGATCGCCGCGCTTCCGGGCCTCCTCGCGCCGCGAGAAGTAATCCGCGATGGCCTCGGGGAGGATGCCTCGCTCGCGGACGAAGCGCGCGCCGTTGGGGGCCTCGATGAGCCCCGCCTCGGTCGTTCGCGCGAGCTCGAAGGCGAGGGGATCGACGTTGAAGGTGAGGATCACGGTGGGGTAGAGGCTCTTGAAGTCCAGGACGAGAACGTCCTCGAAGAGGCCGGGCCCGGGCTCCAGGATGAGGCCGCCCGGCGACCCCGCGTCGTTGTACCGGGGCGCGGGCGGCACGCAGACCGAACGGGCGCGGAGCCCTCGGGCGTAGATCATCTCGAAGGGCGGGATGCTCGTCCAGGCGCGGTCGATGCCCACGCCCGTGAGCGTGGAGCGCTTGAGAGTGAGTTCGTCTAGGCCGGTCTTCCCGAGGATGGCGAGTACGAGGGCCGCGTCGCGGCCGCAGTACGAGGCGAATTCCCCGGGCGAATCCTCGTAGAGGCGGTCGAGCTCGTCGAGCTTCTCCTCGCCCCTCGAATGGACGAGCTTGCCCTCGCCCAGGACCGAGCGCGCCACGGTCTCCAGGGAGAGGTCCTCGTAGCGCTCGGGGCCCGAGCGCATGGCGCGCATCGCGTCCAGGGTCTGCCTCCCGCTCACGATGAGCGCCGAGGAGGCGCCGCCCGAGCCCTCGAGGTAGCGGGCCTCCTCGTCCGAGCGGCCCAGGTCTAGGGGCAGGCCGAGGGCGGAGAAGCGGCGCGCGATCATCTTGAAGTCGAACTCGATGACGTTCCAGCCCGTGAGGACGTCCGGATCGAGGTCTCGAACGCGCTCCGCGAAGCGCGCGAGGAGATCGCGCTCGGAGCCGAAGGAGGATACGCGCGGATCATCCACTGAGGGGCCGAGGAGGAGTATCTCCGCGCGGGCCTCGTCCGGCCCCGTCGCGAGCGCCACGGCCCTGACGCTTCCGTCCCGCGCCGTCTCGATGTCGATAGAGAGCCAGGAGAGGCGGATTTCCGCGTCCGCGGGCGCGAGCTCGGGATCGATGAAGACCGTTACCACGCGCTTCCCCGGCCTGCCCTCGCCGCGGACGAGGACCGAGAGGCCTATCCCGCGATCCAGGAGCCAGGCTTCGCGGGGGCGGAGGTCCGCCTCGTGGAGAACGATGCCCTCGCGCGAGAGGATCGACGCGTCCTCTTCAGCATGGACGAGTTCCGTGACCACGCGGGCGCAGGACCGGCCGTCGAAGGTGCGCATCGGGCAGGGCTCGACGCGGGAGCGCGAGTTCCCGCGCTCGAGGGCCCGCGCGGCCCGCTCCGCGTCCTCCGAAGGCAGGTAGAACGAGGGCCTCCATGCGGAATCGACGACGGCGAAGGAGGTCCCGTCCTCGAGGCGCCCCGACGCATAGATCCTGTTCTTGCGCCTATCGGCTTGGATGTGGACGATGAGGCCCCGCTTCTCCTCCATGGGATGAATGTACACCCGGGAGAGGAAGCGGGGATAGCGCCGCTTCCTAGAGCCAGGCGACCTTCACGGGGCCGCGCGGAGGGAGGCGCTCCCAGCCGAGGTCCGAGTACCCGAGCGCGAGGATTCCGTCGACCCGCTCGTTCGCGGGGATGCCGTATTTCGCGCGGAGGGCCTTGTCGCGGCCGAAGGCGATCTCGGCGAGGCCCATCCTGCACGAGGCGAGGCCCAGGGCCGCGGCGGCGAGGACGCCGTGCGTGACCGCTATCTCGACGTCGGCCTTGTAGAAGGAGCCGTGCATGGAAAGCGTATTCGTCCGGGAGGTGACGACGAACGCGGCCGTCGAATGGAAGAAATAGCGCGTGCCGGGATCGGCGTCGCGCTCCGCCAGGTCCCGGAAGAGGAGCTCCGCTATCCGTTTCCGTTCGGCCTTCGGCATGTCCGCCATCGCGCGGTTCCTCATCCAGACCCGGCTGTAGTCCTTTCCGGCGAGGGCGGCCGCCGTCAAGCGCATCGCGAGCGGATTCGTGAGGGCGGCGTTAGTCCTGCGGAAACTGGCGGCCACGTCGGCGTCCAGGGCGTCGACCTTGCCTTTCGCGTCAAAGACGTAGAAATTCCTATTCTGCTCGTTGCCGGAGGAGGGCGCCCTGACCATCGTCTCCAGGATCCGCTCGAGCTTGGCGCGCTCCACGGCCCTCCCGTCGAAGAAGCGGCAGGACCTCGTCGCGTCGAGGGCCCTTAAGAGGTACTCAGGCCCGTCGGAGCCCGCCTCGAAGTCCCGCGCCGGGGCGACGTAGGATCCTGAGCCTGCGTCGCCCGTCAGCTCGAACCTGATGGCGTTCCGGGGGCAGACGGCCAGGCAATGCCCGCAGTGGATGCACGCGGAATCGCGCTCGAAGCGCGGGTAGCCGTCGTCGCCCATGTTTATGACCCTGCTGTTCGCGCAGATCCTCGCGCATTTCCCGCACTTGTCGCAGGCGCCCCTGTCGATCTCCTTCACGAGCATCATCGTCCTCCTATCAGCTCATCGATGAATTCGCGCATCGCTGCGTTCTGGCGATTGATGATAGCCTCCGCGCTCTCGTCCTTGACGAAACGGTAGTAATGGTTGTCCTCGAAGAATCCCAGGAGGAGGTACCCGAGCATCCGCCCGATGAGCCGCGCGTTCCGGCCCCCGAGATGCCCCTTCTCCTGCATCGCGGCGAAGAGATCCTCCATCGAGGACACGAGTTTGCCCCTGTCTGCGCGCGCGATCTCCGCGGCCACGGGGTTGCGGTGCTGCTCCATGAGGATGACCTTCGCGAGCTTCTTGAGGAGCGGATCCTCGAGGGACGCGCGGAAGCGCTCGGCGAGCCAGCCGACCACGCCGGCGGGACCGGCCGTGGCGAGCATCGCGTCCAAGTCCGCCGTCCCCGCGCCTTCGTTCTCTCCGATCCGAGCCATATAGAACCCGTAAATCTCCTGAAGCAGGTCGTCCTTGCTTTTATAGTGGTTGTAGAAGGCGGCCGCGGAGATGCCCGCCTTGCCCACGATGTCCCTGATCGATGTGCCGTCGACGCCCTTTTCCGAGAACAGGTCCAGCGCGATCTCGAAGAGGCGCTCTCGGGTATTGGTGAACCGCTTGTCTCCGGGTGTGGCCATGCGGGGAGGTTAAAACATATATGAACGTTCGTCAATGTAATAATTCGAAACCCGGACATCACAAAAAAGCCGCGGAACTTCCCGCTCGGAACGCGGGGAGCGCCGCTCCCGCTCGGGGCGCAGCCTGATATCGCGCACACGCCGGCGATCGGCCCGGCCATTTGCGGATCCCTTCGCTTGACAGAGGCCGAGGGCCGTCCTAGCATCCCGTATGCGGTTTCGAGCCCTGATCGGAAGCGTCGCGCGCCGCGGCATGGCCCCCGCATCCCTCCTCCACGCGGCCCTCGCCTCGCTCCTGGTCCTGGGCTCCGCTTGCCTCGCCCTCTCCTGCGCGAGCTCCGGGGGCGGCGGCGGCTCCGTCGAGCCCCTCGCCTTCGTTTCCTACCCTCTCGCCAAGATCCGTCCGACCGAGCGCCCCGCGGCTTCGTCATCGGCGGACATCACACTCGCGGGCGGGGAATACGAGTGCCTCGTCATCGGGCTCTCCAATCCCGGGCCGGGCGAGATGAGCGTCCGCGGACTCGCGATCGAGGGACAAGCGGATTCGCCGCTCGCATGCGGGGCCTTTCTCGTCGCGTACGCTGAAATCGAAAAGAAGTCGCGCTGGTTCGACCCGGGGAGCGTGAAGGGCCGCTGGCCAGATCCTCTCTTGCCGCTCGGCCTCGGAGCGGACGCTATAGGCGCGGCCGCTCCGGGACCGGACGGATACGCGACGCGGCGATGGAGCGCGCCTCCGGGCGGCTACTCGATCCCCTCGGGCGAGAACCGCTGCTTCGTCCTGGAATTCTTCCTGCCGAACGGAAAGCGGACCGAGGGGGAGGAGTGGCGGGCGACGGTCCTCTGCGCGCTCCCGGGCGGCGGCCCTCTTCGCGAGCTCGCCTTCGACCTCTCCGTCCGTTCCCGCGGCTTCGATCTCCCCGCGCGCCCGGCAGTCGCGACGGCCTGCAACTTCTCGCGGGACACCGCCCTCGCCGCGCACGAGCGGCTATCGAACGAGCCCTTCGACAGGAAGGCGCTCCATCTCGAATACCTCGAGCTCCTCGCGCGGCACCGGCTCTCCGTAAGTTCCCCGAACGAAACGGGCGTCCCCTTCGCGCGCGGGGCTGACGGCTCGATCGTCCCGGATTGGAGCGGTTTCGACGCGATCTCCGGCGCGATGCTGGACGGAACGCTCTTTCCGGGCGCGCCCGAGGCGACGGCCATCGGCATCCCCGGTCCCGAGCCCGCGCTCTCAGGCGAGGACCTCGCGGCCTTCCGCCGCGCGACGGCTGCCCACTTCCGCGAACGGGGATGGCTCGCGCGCACGTACTGGACCGGGATCGACGAACCCCTCAGGGTCGACTACGGCGAGCTCAGGGCCAAGGCCGTCGAGATCAAGGGGGCGGACTCCGGCTTCAGGATCCTCGTCACGGAGCCCTTCGCGCCCGCCCTCGAGCGCGTCGCGGACATCTGGTGCCCGGACATCCCCTACATCGGGGACAGCATCCCCTTCCTGCCTTTCTTCTATAAGAACGGCGGGCTCAGGGCGGAATGGCAGCCGCATTATCCCCCCTCGATCTACGCGAAGGAGGTCCGAGCCGGGAAGGAGGCCTGGCTCTACACCTGCAACACCGCCGTCCTCGCCGACTATCCGAATCTCCTCATCGACGCGGGGGCCCAGCACGCGCGGGCCATCCCCTGGCTCATGCGCCGCTACGGCTTCACTGGCTTCCACTACTGGCGCATCGTTACCGATCGCGGAGGACCGGGCGCCTGGGGCGGCCTCTACGAATTCCCCGCGAACGGGGACGGCGCCCTCCTGTATCCCGGTGTTCCCGGCGTTCCCCTGTACCCGGGCGTTCCCGGCGCGCCCCTCCTCGAGCGCCACGTTCCGCTCGCGAGCCTGAGGCTCAAGGCCCTGCGCGAGGGACTCGAGGACTACGAGTACCTCGCCCTGCTCGAACGGCTCGGCGGAGCGGAGGAGGCACGGATCATCGCGGAATCAATCGTGAAGAAGTCGACGCGCTGGTCCGACGATCCGGAAGCGATGATGGCCGCGAGGGACCGCGCGGCGTCCGCGGTCGAGGCCCTCCTGCGCTAGAACGCGAAGAGGCAGGAGAGGCGCGCCCGTATCCCGAGGAAGTCCGAGATCGAGAGCGTGCTGAGGAGAAGCCCCCCTTCGAGGTCGAGGGAGAAGCGGGGCTTCGAGAAGATGGCGAGGCCGAGGACGGGTAGGGCGGCGAATCCCGTGCCCCTCCCTTCCACGGTCATCCCGCAGGCCTCGAGCCCGAGATAGGGAATGAGGAAGTCCCTCCGGAGGACGGATGGGCCCTCGAAGGCGAGGTTGAAACCCGCCCCGTAGAGGAAAATCATGCCGTCGCGGCTCGAGGGGAAGTACCTGCGCGCGAGGAGGCTCGCCACGATGTACGCCTCAGTCCTGCCCCTGTCCCGCTCCGTGGCGTCCGCGCGGCCTGCGTCGAGCGTATACAACGCGTCGAAGCGCACGGACCCGCCCCAATAGGCGTCGCCGCCTTGGAACGTCCAGAGCACGTCCGCGCCCGGCCCCGATACCCAGAGGTTGACGAATTCCACCGGCATCTGCCGATCCTCGGCCGCCGCGAGCGCGGCCACGGCGGCGAAAGCGAGGGCGGCGAGCGCCGCTCGGGCGCGCAGCCCCATGCGGGCATCCATGCCGCCGACGCTAGCACGGGCCGGAGCGGCGGTCAAGGAACGCGAGGCCCCTCGCATTCTATCCTGGGAGTGCTATAATAGTCCGTATCGATAGTCGGGACGATCGCGTCCCGCGGGGAGATGAAATATGTCCATGAAAACGCGCGCGGCGGCTCTCGCCGTCCTGATAGCGGCCCTGGCTTTGCCCCTCGCGGCGCAGGCTAAGGCGAAAACCAAGATGATGAGCGTCCAGATCAAGGACGCGAGGCTCCTCAGCAAGGCGAGCAACGTCGGGAGCAAGCTGGTGAAGCTCCTCAAGTACGGTGACCAGGTGACCGTCCTCGAGACCAAGGGCGACTGGTTCCGCGTCAAGGCCCCCGACGGCAAGACCGAGGGCTGGATGAACAAGAGCGCTCTCTCCGCCAAGCGGATCGTCCTCGGTTCGGGACAGGGGACGGCCAAGAGCGACGTCGACTCCTCGGAGGTGTCGCTCGCCGGCAAGGGATTCAACAAGCAGGTCGAGAACGAGTACAAGGCGGGTGGGAAAGTGGACTACGCCTGGGTGGACAAGGCGGAGGGCATGGGGCTCCCCGTCGACGCCTGCGTCGCCTTCCTTAGGGAAGGCGGACTCGCTGTGGAGGAGTGAGCGATGAAGAAATGTATGATCATCGCCCTCGCGGCGATCGCCCTCCTCGCATCCTCCTGCCAGTCCATCGCCGGAGCCTTAGGCGACGCCGTGGGCGGCACCGAGGGCAAGGTCCTCAAGGCCGCCATCGAGTCCGCGCCCGACGTCATGAAGGCGCTCGAGACCATCACGCCCGAGCAGGAGTACTACATCGGCCGCGCCGTGGGCGCCCAGGTCTTCGCCTCGTACAAGCCCTACGACAGGGCGGCGCTCAATTCCTACCTCAACAAGCTCGGGCAGGGTCTCGCCCTCTACTCCGAGCGCCCTGAAATTTTCGGTGGCTATCGCTTCGTCGCCCTGGACAGCGACGAGATCAACGCCTTCGCGACGCCCTCCGGCCTCGTGACGGTTTCCCGCGGCCTCCTCAGGCTCACAACGAGCGAGGACGAGGCGGCGGCCATCCTGGCCCATGAGATCTGCCACATCACCGAGCGGCACGGGCTCAAGTCCATCAAGTCGGCGCGCTTCGGCAAGGCCCTGGGCACGGTAGCTTCGAAGGCGGGGGAGGCCCTCGCCGGCGACGAGCTCAAGGAGGTCACCGGCGCCTTCACGGACACCATCGGAGACATCACCAAGACCATGATCGTGTCCGGCTACTCCAAGAGCGCGGAGTACGACGCCGACGCCAAGGCCGTCGCCCTCCTCGCCAGGGCCGGCTACGACCCGCGCGCCCTCGAGCGCGTCCTCGCGGCCATGGAGAAGAAGCTCGATCCCGCGGCCAAGGACTTCTCCAAGACCCATCCTAAGCCCGCGGACAGGATCAAGGCGGTGAAGGCCGCCCTCGACGCCGCTCCGGCCAAGGTCCCCGCGCCCACGAAGGCCCGGTCCGACCGGTACGCCGCCGCGCTCAAGAACGCCTGATGGCCGCCCCCGCGCGGAGGAGCCCCGTCCTCCGCTTCCTCAAGTTCTGCCTCGTGGGCCTGGGCTGCTCCGCGCTCGCCTCGGGGCTATGGCTGACCGGGGCCGTCTCGAGCCTGGAGGGCTGGTCCTTCGACCTCCGCGCCAAGGCCCTCGCCCCGTCGCGAAAGCCGAGCCCGGAGATCGTCCTCGTCATGCTGGACCAGTACAGCCTGGATCAGGCCGAGGAGAACGGCTGGACCTGGCCCTGGCCCCGCGAGGCCTACGGCTACGTCGCGCGGTATTGCGCCGCGGGCGGGGCCAAGGCGATCGGCTTCGACGTCTACTTCACGGAGGGCTCCTCGTACGGCGTCGAGGATGACGAGCGCTTCGCCTCCGCCCTCGCCGAGTCAGGCCGCGCCGTCGGCGTCCTCAACCTCTCGCGGACGGACAAGGGCGCTACCGCCCTGCCCGCGGCCTACGGATCCAAGCTCCCCGCCATCGCGGCCGCCCCGGGCTTCGTTGAGGCGTACGCCGACCATATCGCGCGGAAATCCGCCTACCTCAATCTCGAGGAGATCGACGGGGCCAATGCGGCGCTCGGGAACGTCGTTATCGATCCCGATCCGGACGGCATCTTCCGCCGCGTCGCCCCCGTCTTCGAGCTGGGCGGGAAGCTCGCACCTTCCTTCGGCCTCTCGCTCTACCTCCTCGGACATGAGGGCGCCCCGGTGAAGGCTGCGAAGGGGCGCCTCGCTGTCGGAAACGCTTGGGTGCCGCTCGACGCAGAGGGCAACGCCCTTCTCCGCTTCAAGGGACCCTCCGGAACGCACGAGAAGTACAACGCCTGGTCGGTCATTCAGAGCGCAGTACGCCTCGAAGAAGGGGAGGGCGCCGAGCTCGCCGTGCCCCCCGAGACCTTCAAGGGCAAGTACGTCATCCTCGGTTTCACCGCCGCCGGGCTCTACGATCTCCGGCCCTCGCCCATGGGCAAGAACTACACCGGGATGGAGATCCACGCCACCTTCCTGGACAACCTCCTCTCCGGGGACTTCCTACGCGGGACGCCCTCGGCCGTCGCCCTCCTCGCGGTCTTCGCGATGGGCCTCGGCTCCTCCATCCTCCTCCGCGCGCTCAAGAAGGCCTGGGCCAAGGCCCTCGTCTTCGTCCTGCTCCTCGCCCTGCCCGTGGGGCTCCCCTTCGCGCTCTACGCGGGGGGGATCTCCTTCCCCCTGGTGCCCGGGACCATCGCCGTCTTCTTCTCGCTCGCGGGAACGGTCATCTACAACTACGCGACCGAGGGCAAGCAGAAGGCCTTCATCAAGGGCGCCTTCAAGCAGTACCTCTCGCCCATCGTCATCGAGCAGCTCATCGCCAATCCCGAGCGGCTCAACCTGGGCGGCGAGCGGCGCGAGCTCTCCATGTTCTTCTCCGACATCCAGGGATTCACGAGCCTCTCTGAGGTCCTCACGCCCGAGGAGCTCACCGCGGTCCTCAACGACTACCTCTCCGCCATGACCGACATCATCCAGGACGAGCACGGCACCGTGGACAAGTACGAGGGCGACGCCATCATCGCCTTTTGGAACGCCCCCCTCGACCTTCCGGACCACGCCCTTCGCGCCGTCCGCGCGGGGCTCCGCTGCCAGGAAAAGCTCGCCGAGATGCGGCCGGCCCTGAAGGCGCGCACGGGCAAGGAGCTCTTCATGCGCGTGGGCCTCAACTCCGGTCCCGCCGTCGTGGGGAACATGGGCTCCAAGACCCGCTTCGACTACACCATGATGGGAGACGCCGTGAACCTCGCCGCCCGCCTCGAGGGCGTCAACAAGCAGTTCGGCACCTACACCATGATCTCCGCGAACACCCTGAAGCTCCTCCCGGCGGATTCGGGCATCGCGTGCCGGGAGCTCTCGCGCATCGCGGTGGTGGGTAAGAAAGTGCCCATCACCGTCTACGAGCCCATGCGCGAGGCCGAATTCGCCGCGCGAAAGCCCGTCCTCGACGCCTTCGCCGACGCGCTCGCGCTCTATTATCAAGGGAAGTTCGATGCGGCCCTCGACGCCTTCAGGGCCATGGCGGAGAAGGATCCTCCCGCCGCACGCTACGCCGCCCAGTGCGAGCGGCTCATCGCGTCGCCGCCCTCCGAGTGGGCGGGTGTCTGGGCGATGACGGAGAAATAAACTCGAAATAAGAAAGAGACGGCCCTTGAGAGTCAACGTGGGGTCCTGCCGGGAAAATTGAACGAGCTCCAGGTATTCGCTCGTTCATTTTTCCCGTCACCCCCAGCGATATTTC
>CAZIEI010000017.1:21169-36531 GCA_964538705.1 uncultured Spirochaetales bacterium
GGCGGGCGTGTGGACGATGACGGAGAAGTGAGCGGCGCGCCTTTTCGGTTTACCAAAGGCAAATAATAAGGGGGAAAGGGCGCCCGCCCTTTCCCCCTTCGCGTTTCAATAGCATGAGCGCGGGCGTCCCCCGCACGCCCCCTATCCCGGGAGCGGCATGGCGGGCGAGAAGAGGACGCCGGTCAGGCGGCCGCTTGCGCGATTTTCTTGCTCTTGTAGAGCCAGCTCGCGATGGCCTCGTAGGCGAGATTGAAGAAGATGGCGCCGGTCGCGCTCGCCAGCGCGACGACCCGCTGGATGAAAATATCGAAGCCCAGGATGGACATCGCGTTATTGAGAAGGCCCAGGTAGATCGCGGCGATGAGGATGCCGACGGGATTCCCGGCGCGGTTTCCGAAGATCACGCCGGAGAAGAAGAGGATGAAGAAAACTTCGTGCGCCCAATCCTGGCCGAACATCGGGGAAGCCGCGTTCAAGCGGAAGGCGAAGAAAATTCCCGCGAGACCGGCGAGCGCGCTCGATCCGAGGTAGGGAAGGCCTATCCTGAGACCGGCCGCGCCTTTCCAGCCGCTCGCGGATTTCGCGGCACTGAAGCGCGGAGAGAAGCACAGCACGATCGCCAGCGCGAGAACGGCGAGGGAGACGATCCAGCTGACCGCGCAGAAGATATTGATCAGGGCGTTCATGAGGCCGCTATCGATCCCGATGAAAACCGTTTCGCCCCGGAGGATGAGATTCACCGCGTTCTGAGCCAGGATCCCCGTTATCGCCGTGAAGAGTAGGCCCGGAATCCTCGCGAATCCCACGACCGCGGCGTTGATCAAGCCGAATAGGACCGCCGCGGCCAGGCCCGCGATGATAGCGGCGGGAAGCGGCGTCCCCGATTGGAGGAGCTTGGCGAATACGGCGCAGGAGAGCGATGCGACCGACATGAACGAGAAGTCGATGCCTCCCTGCATGAAGAGGAAGGCCATGGCCGCCGCAGCCGTGATGACCGTGACCGATTGGAAACTGACGCGCATGAGGTTGATCGGCTTGAGGAGGACGCCGCCCGTAAGGATCGAGCCGGCGCCGATTAGGATCAACAGGGAGAGGAGCGCGAATCCCGCCCTGGCGAGCCGCCCGCGGACGCTCCACGTCTCGTCCTCAAGGTACGCGTGCAGCCCCGACGCCCCCGTCAGTCTCTCGATGAACCGCGACAACTCATTCATATAATTTTCCTCCTTAAAAAGGCGATCATGTTACCGACCCGCCCGTATGTCCGGGTCTATTCAGTCAACGCGAACTCCGGCCCCCGAGGACCGATTCTCGGTTGTGGCCATGATCGGTTTCTGATGAGAAGCGGCCTTCATAGACTCTCTGGGGGTGGGCGGGGAGAGAGCATGGCGAAAACCTGGAGCTATGCTCTCTCCCCGCACAGGACCCCAAGAAATATATCGAAGGCCGATACGCCGTGGATTCCGACCACGGCCGATAGTAAAGAGAATCAGTCCTCGGTGTCCGGGTATCGTTCGCGGATCTGCTTGATGGTAGGCAATATGTCGAAGAACGCCTCGACGAGCTCGGGATCGAATTTCTTGCCGGAGAGGGTCCTGATCTCCTCATAGACCTTCTCTTCATCCCAGGGCTCCTTGTAGACGCGCCGGGAAACGAGGGCGTCGTAGACGTCCGCGAGAGCGGTGATGCGTCCGCCCAGGGGGATCTCCTCGCCGACGAGGGCCTTGCCCGTTCCGACGGGCACGATGCCCTCGAGGCCGAGCTCCTTAAGCTCATCGCGCGTGGGGTAGCCCGTGCCGTCCCAATTCTGGTGGTGGGTGAGGGCCACCTGGGAGGCGAGGACGTCGTACTCGCTCGCGGGCTCCGCGAAAAGCCGCGCGCCCTGCCAGGTGTGCCCCTGCATGATCTTGAATTCCTCGTCCGTAAAGCGAGCGGGCTTCTTGAGTATGAGGTCGGAGATGGCCACCTTGCCCACGTCGTGGAGCATGGCGGAGAACCTCAGGGTGTCCTTGAAGCGCTCCGCCTCCTTGTCGGGAACGCCGCGTTTGTAAGCCCAGCGCTCGTAGATCTCAGCCGCGTAGCCCGCCACGCGATTGACGTGCGGCCCGGTCTCCTTGGGATCGCGGAGCTCGGACATCCTGATCATCCTGAGCATGATGGCGCGCGACATCCGCGCGCGCTGGAGAGCCACAATTGCGCTGGAGGCGAAGTGCTTGACGAGGCGCTCGTCCTCGTCGTTGAAGGGCCGCACGTTCCCGTTCGAATCCATCGCGTTGATGACCTGGATGACGCCCAGGATGTTCCCCTCAGGGGTCTTAAGGGGGATAGTGAGCATGGACTTGGAGCGGTATCCGGAGACGTTGTCGAAGGTCCTGCTGAAGGAATAGGGCGAGCCAGCGGGGATGTCGTAGACGTCGGGGACGTTGACTATCTCCCCCGTGAGGGCCGAGTAGCCGGACATCGTCTTCTCATCTATCGGGATCGAGAAGATGCCGTAGATGAGCTTCTGGCCCTTGGGGAGCTTCTTCTGGAGAGTGCCGTTCTGGGAATACCGGAAATCGAGACGATCCTCTTCCTTGACATATATGGTGCCCGCGTCGGCGTTGACCACTTTCCGCGTCTCCAGGAGGAGGCGTTCGAGGAGGAGGTCGAGGTCGTGGATGATGTTGATCTCGGAGTCGATGCTGAGAATGTGTTCGAGTGCGGGTCGGTCTTGCGGCATATATCTCCAATATCGGCCAAACGGGTTAAAAAATCGAGGCCCCGCGGCGGGAAAAACGCCCCTCCGGAGGCCCCCCGGGCGGCTTCTCCGGCCTGATCCGCCGATACTTGGGACACCCGGGCCAAATGAAGTATAATAAAGGAGTTCTACGCAGGGGGAGTCCGTGACGCATCGCCTCTTGAACGGCATTCTACGCGCCTTCATCGCGGCCGCCATGGCCGCCGCCGCCCTGGCGGGCCTCCCCGCCCAGAACCGGATGCCCGCCAATTCGAACGCCTACCTCATGGCGGGCTACCACCCCGAGGACGATTATTACGGCGACTACGACAAGGTCCAGGTCATCTTCTTCGAGGTGGACGACGCGGTCAGTTCCCCCCTCTATTTCGGGATATTCGACCCCGGCGCGGACGCCGCGGACAATCCAAACATCGCGACGCCGAATTACGGCGACATCTGGTACCGCGTCTACGGCGGAGCGGGCGCTTACACGGATCCGACCAGCCGGGCCCTCGCCTTCCCGGATTCGCGCACCGCGCGGGCGGGCGCCCTCGTCTCCGAGCTCCACATAACCGAGGCCCAGTCCGCGGCCTCCGGATACAACGATTCCTGGACCTATCTCCCCGTCGTCTATCCGAGCCAGGGCGAACACGTGGGGAACAAGCGCGTCTTCAAATTCGTGGCCGCTCACGCCCGATATCCCGACACGAACGATCCCGTCGATCCCTTCAACAATGACGACTACTACAACCGTTACCAGGTGGTCGTCTGGACCGCGGAGACCCAATCCCCGGGGACGCTCTCTTCCGTGCGGGCCTTCGCCTACTCCCTCTCGGTCAGCCTCACGGGGACGGTGGACGCGGCCGTGGACAATCCTAGCGACGCGAATTGGGACTGGAACCTCTACCCCTTCGTGCCGGAGGGGACTCCGACCGGCCGGTACGTGAGGATCGAAGCCTGGGACGCCGATTACCGCACCGGGAACACGAACGCCAACGTCTCCGGATTCTGCTGGTCGCTCCGTCGCGGCGCCACTACTGATAACCCGAACCGCCGCTTCATCACGATCCCGGGGGACGAGATCAACTACGCCCCGGTCGGCGGACCCGCTCAACGTCCGGGTTCCGTGTACGGATGGGACGTATCCAACGACATATTCACCGGCAGGACGTGGCGGTTCCAGATGGACGGCGGACGCGAAGGGACCATCGAGCCCAATGGCGTGGACATCTGGGCCGCGAGCGACGGCGACACGACTTCGCTCGAGACCGAAGGCAACGGCATAACGGTCGGCACCACCAATGGCCCCCTTCCCCTCCGGATATACGCCTCGGAATACGTGGCGCAATTGCCGTACCGCGTCGTCCTCCTCCCCGCGACGCAGACTGTCGTTTCGGGCTCCGCGGCCACGGTGACGGCCCAGATCCTCGACGCTGACGGGAATCCCGCTCCCTACATCCGGACCATTAACATCGCGGCCACGGGCGGAACTACGCCCCGCATCAACTTAGTGGACGACAACGAGGACTTGACTACTGACGATTCGGGCTCCGTCACCTTCACCGTCACCAACACGGGGAACGGGACCGTCACCCTCACGCCGTCCACGGCCACGTGGGGCGACGGGGCGGACGTCGGGGCGACGGTGACCTTCACCGCGACGCCGAATCCGCTCATCTATTCCGCGAGCAACAGCGCGGCGCCGGTCGGTACCGCCATCGTACTCCCCCTCATCACCGTATCCGCGAACGGCGGAGCGCCCATCACCGTGGCCAACGATATCAGGATCAGACTCAATCCCGCGGACTTAGGCGGGGTGGCGAATTTCGATACGGCGCTCACGTCCTTGGCCGCGTTGATCGTGAACAACGCCGGCACCACCGTCCTGGGCATGACCTACGCAGGGGACGTGCTCACGATAAATCTTGGCGGCGCGAACTTCGGTCCGAATACCTCGCTCATCATCGGGCAGGCGGCGCCGACCGGTACGAGCAACCTCACCATCACGGCGGGTTCCACGGGGCCGTCCTCGGGGCGGCTCCAGGTCGCCATTGACGGTACGGGGACCACCTGGTACGACGACTCGCGGATCGTCACCATCCAATCGCTTACCTACAACTGGATCAGCACTACCACGACGACATGGGGGACTCCGGGCAATTGGAGCCCCGCGGGCCCGCCGCCCACGACCGGGACGGCCGCGATAAGGATACTCTCCACGGCCACGGTCAATCCCGTGATCCCGACCGGGGTGTCGTACACCTTCACGGGAGTGACCGTGGACGCAGGGCGCACATTAACCGTACCCGCGGGCGTCACTCTCTTCTCGGTTGCTGGACCGCTCAATGTCTCCGGCACGGTCAGCCTCGGCGCGAACGTCTCGGTGACGGGGGATGTCTCTGTCGCATCGGGAGGAAACGCGCTCCTCAACGCTCAGACCCTGAGCGTCTCGGGAACGGTCACCAACGCAGGCACGGTAAGCGCTACCTCGGGTTCGCTCTCGGTAACAGGCTCCTACGCGGGCGCGGGCGCGATAAATATGGGCGCCGGGGCCACGCTCGCTTGCGCGGCCTTCACCGCATCCGCGGGCAGCGCCATCACCGCGACCGGCACGTCTTCCATCATTTCGAGCGGGGCCATCGCCGTCTCGGGCACGGTGACCAATCCCGCCAACCTGACTCTCAACGCGAGCGGGACGGGGAGCTCTTTATCCGCCACCCCGCCCATCGGTAATCTCATCGTGACGGGCACGTACTCACTCAACGCGAATATTACCTTGAGGGGTAGCCTCACGATCGGCGCCGCTGGCGGCCTGGACGTCACGACCAACAACCGGAACGTGACCGTGGACGGTGACTGGACGAACAATCGGGGAACGGCGGGCTTCACGGCACGCGCGGGCTTGGTGACGATTCGCAACACCACGAACCAGGCGCACGCTATCAACGGCAGCACGACCTTCCATAACCTCACGAGCACGACGACCGTGCCGGCTACCCTGACATTCGAATCGGGATCGACCCAAACGATAAGGAACGGAATCACGCTCAGAGGGGACGCTAGCGGGAATGTACTCACCCTCACCGGCTCCGCCGCGGCGATATGGACCCTCGCGTCGGACGACGCGACGACCCCGATCAATGACCTCGATTACTTGGTAGTGAGGTACGGGAACGTCGCGGACACCAATCCCCTCGTCCTCTGGCCCGGTCACGCCGCCAACCTCGGGAACAACGACACGGACGACGGCGGCGATGTCGGCTATTGGGTCTTCCCCTCGATAACATGGACCGGCATCACCTCCGCTAATCCCGGCGTCGCGTCCAATTGGGATATCTATGTCGTGCCCGGCGCGAGCGACTCCATCATCATCCCGAACGTGACAGTGCCCAACTTCGACCCCGTCCTGCCCGCCGACGCGACGGCGGCCGCCCTCACCGTCGAGGCAGGCGGGATCATCGATCTCCAGGGCTTCAACCTCACGGTATCGGCCGGGACCGCCGGCTTCCTGGTGAGCGGGACGGTGAGGCTTTCGGGAGACGGCACGCAGACGGTCACGGCTCCGACCCTCAACGCGGGCTCCACCGTGGAGTACTACGGCGCCAACCTCGGCGTTCCCTTCACGCTCGGGAACGACTACGTCAACCTGGAGCTCTCAGGAAGCACGAGGAGGCTCGCGGCCGCGAACCTGACCGCCGCCGGGAACGTCTTGGTCGGGGCTACAGCCATCCTGGACGTAGCCACGTACGACATCGCGGTCACGGGGACCTTTACGGTGAATGGGCGAATGAGAATGTCGGGAGGCGCGACGCAGAGCCTGGACGCGCCGACCTTCGCCGCCGCCTCCGTCGCCGAATACTACGGGGGCACGGGCGGTTTCACCGCCGGTACCGCGTACGGGATCCTTCAGGTGACGGCGGGGACCCGCACGGCAGGCGCGGCCCTCTCCGCCGCCTCGGTCCTCGTCTCGGCGGGCGCGACCATGGATATCTCGACCTATGCCCTCACAGGTTGCGCTGGCGGCGTGACCAACAACGGCACCTTCCGCATTTCCGGCGGGAACCAGACGGTCGCGGGCACCAAGACGAACGGTAACCCGAGCCTCGTGGAATACTACGGAACGGGCGCTGCGGGCATGAACTGGGGACCGACCTACCACAACCTCACCATAGTCAACACCGCGAGCGGGACCTTCACCCTCGGCGCATCCATCACCGTCGCGGGCGCGGTGGACGTCCAAGCGGCGACGCTCGCCCTCAATAACTTCAACCTGGATGCCACGGGCGCCATTGGCGGCGCGGGGGCCATGACGGCGACGGCGGCCGGAGCGGCCGAACAAGTTTCCACCACGGCCGACTGGACCATCGCGAGCTTCACGCCCGAGAATTCGCTCCTGACCCTGGACGGATCGGGGAATCAGACCGTCTCGGGCGATGCGACATTCTACGGGCTCGCCATCGGAGCGCGGGCCGCGGGGACGGTTTCCATCACGACCGATCTCTCCGTGGCCAACGCCTTCACAGTGGCCGCGGGCGCCTACGATGTATCCATCACCGGGGCCTTGAACGCCATCACCCCTGACACCAACTTCCTCAACACGGGGAGCCTCGTCCTCGGTGACGAGGCGACCGACGCTTTCTCCTTCGCGGGCGGGCTCGATACCACCGCCTGCGGCGGGGGGACCGACCTCTTCGGGCTCCTCTCCACTACCAATAACGCCCTCGACCTCGGCACCACGACCCTCATGGGCAACTCGGCCATCTCCTCGGGCTCGGGCGCGGCGACGATCGCCTCGGTGACGGACGATATCGCTTCGTACGCGCTCTCCCTCGGGAGCGGCACGCAGACCGGTACCATCGCCGTGAACGGCGCTACGACCGTGTCGGCGCTCCAGACCTTCGCGTCCAACTACGGGCTCAGGCTCAACGATACAGTCGCCTTAGGGCAAGCTTCCGTGATCGATTCCGCCGTGACGCTGCTCAATACAGGAACCCTCTCCCTCGGGAACGCCGCCGCGGATTCCGCGCAGTTCACGAACGGCCTGGCCGCCTCCTCTTGCTCGGCGATCACGGCCGCGGGGACGGTGAGCGCGATTACGGCGGGCGCGGCCCTGGAATTCGGCTCAGCGAGTTCGGGCGCGGTGACCCTCGTCCAGAACACGACGATGACCACGGTTCGCGGCGACCTGACCTTCAACAACGCCGTGAACGGCGCCGGCTATATCTTGGGCCTGAGCTCGGGCGCGGTCGCGGGGCAGCCGGGTGACGTAAGCCTCCTCGGGAACGCCGCGGACATCGAGGATTTCTCCGTGGAGTGCCGCGTCCTCACCCTTGGCGCCGCGGGCACGCCTGTCAGCGTCTCGAGCGACGGCGCCGGGACGAGCCCCCAGGACGATGTCTCCTTCTCTGTGGATTCCTTCGTATCAGCGGACGCCGGGAACAGCGTGAACACCTTCGCAAATGGTATATTCACGCTCCAGTCGCGGGGCGTCGGTTCCATCGAATTCGCGGCTACGAATTCGGCGTCGATCGCCACGACGAGCTACTTCTCGTCGTCCTTCGGCTACATAGGCGCGCAGCCCTTCGTCCTCGGCGGCGCCGCGTTCGCAGGCGACCTCTACGTGGGGAACGAAGCGGCGAGCCTCGTGAATTACGGCCTGGAAGCCCGGACCACAGCGAACATCTATCAAGGCGACTGGGCGACGAGCGCAGCCCGGAACCTCGCCCTGTACGCGACCGGAGCGGCGAGCGTCATCCGCTTCTCAGATCCCTCCGCGGCGCCCGGCACGGCTGATGTGAATCTCATGGGAGGCTCCTTCTCCGCCAACGCGAACGCCGTGCTCGCCGACCACGCGATCATCACGGCGAACGGCGGGATATCCTTCACCGGAACCATCGCCGCGGTCGCCGCGGGAGTGCCTTCGCTCACGCTCAATTCGAGCGGGGCGGTCTCCGTGACGGGGGCCATCGGCGCCACGGCCCCCCTCTCCATCGACACGGACGCGGGCGGAACCCTCGCGCTGAACGGCGGCGCGGTGACCACGACCGGCGCGCAGACTTACGGCGAAGCCCTCACGCTTGGCGCTGATACCGTATTCACCGCGAACGCGGGGAACCTCGTACGCTTCGGATCCACGGTCGGCGGCGGAGCCACGGCCCGCTCCCTCACGGTGACGACGGCGAACGCGAGCTTCGGAGGAGCGACCGGCGGGGCGGGGAACCTCCTTTCGGAGATTTCCGTAGCCGGGACGAGCGCGGTGAATACCGCATCCGTCACGACCTCGGGGAACCAGACTTTTTCCGGGGCCGTCACCCTGGGCGCGAACGTCGTCTTCACGGCGACCGCGGGGAGCGTCGTGCGCTTCGGCTCCTCGGTGGCGGGAGACGGTGTCCTCGCGCGCACCCTCAGGGTCGCGGCGGCCGACGCCCGCTTCGGCGGCTCCGTGGGCGGTCCGGCTAATCAGATCTCCACCCTCACGGTGGACGCGACCTGTGTGTTCAACCCCACCGCGCTTGCTTCCATCCAGACGACGAACGGAATGGCCCTGAGTTCCGTCACGGGCTCGACCTACATCGATTCAGCGGGATTCGCCGTGACCGTCACGGGCGGCGTGGGAACCGTGACTGTCGGCAACGCGGCTGTCCCGACCTCGGGTCTCCACGTCTATGCGCCAGGAGCGACAGTGACCTTCGGCTCGGCCTTGAACGCGCGGAACCTGGTGAAGTACGCGGGAACCCTCGCCATGGGGGGGAATAATCTCCAGACGACCCTGGACCTCGTTCTGATGGGAACGGGCTATGGGGTCGGCGACTCCGAGTCGGGCGTGGTAGATCTTTTCTCCTACGACAATGCGTTCCGGATCGGAGCGGGCGATCCCGACGGTATCCTTGCCGATCCCCGTACGGTCCTCGTTGCGTCCATTCCGATCACGCTCACGCCCGTCGCGTCCGCTTCCTACGGAGGGAACGTCTCCGGGCTCGGCGCGGTGACGGTGGGCGGTAACTTCTACGTCAACGGCGGCACGATCTCCCCGCAGGGCGCGTCCTGGACCCTCGCGGTCCCGGTGAACGACGATGCGGCCGCCGCCTTCGCGGAGGCCTATCACGCCACGGTGCAGAACTGCGCCGCCTCGGGCGGCTGGATCGCGGCCCCGGCCGCTCCCGCCGTCGAGGGCAATACCCTCACGGGATGTTCGGGCAATTGGGACTCCGCGCGCCCCGCCTTCCTTGCGGGTACCGCGGGCGACAGCGAGGGCGGCACGGTCACGATCCTGGACGACATCCTCCGCGTGGAGATTGACTCCGGGCTCTTCGAGAACACGCGGAACGAGATCTCGCGCGCCGTGGCGGCTTCGGGGATCCTCGTCGGGAACGGGGCGTCAGCCTTCTCGGGTTCCTTCACCGACGCCGCATGCACCCTCTCCACCGATGGCGCGGGCGACCTCGCGTTTTTCTACCTCCGCTCCTCCGTGACCTGGAACACCGACGCGAATGGAACCGGTCCCGGCGACGTCACGGCCGCGGGCACGGCCGCGAATCCCTCGCGGAGCACTGACCGCTCGGGAGTTGAGCAGAACGTCGCGGTGAACCTCCAGGTAGACAAGGCAACCGCGGCCCTCTTCCAGACCCTGCGCGACAGCAATAAGAACCGCATCGTGCATTATGGCGCGGCCTCGCGCTTCACGGGCGCGGCGGACGCCTGTAGGCCGGTCCTCGTCGCCGTCTCCGCGGGGCAGGCCGCGGACGAGCCGGCGAACGCGCCCTCGCGGGAGTTCGACGGGCACAACTTCCTCCAACTCAGGTATTCCGAGCCCGTGACCGTGACGGGCCTCGCAGCAGGCACGGTGAACTTCCGCGCAACGGCCGCCTTAGGCGCCATGACCTCGGGCGCGGGAAACCTCGTCTTCGCGGGGCTCCTCACCGTGGCCGGAAGCGCGACTGCGGGAAGCCGCGACGCGACGCCGGAGACGGAGGCCCTCTGCCGCGCGGGCTACGACATCGTGAACAACGGCTCAGGCGCTTTCGGCGCCGACGGCCTCCTGGACTCGGGAAACGTACTCGGCCTCCACGGCCTCCACGTCTCCGTGGCGGGCTACTCGACCCTCGCGGGAGCGTACCGCTTCTGGCCGGGCTACCTCAGCGCCTTGACCGATCCCTCGGCCGCGGCGGCGATTGCGCGCGCTCCCTACAACGCGGACATAAGCGACGCGGCGGGGAATCCCCTCGAGCCCGCCCAGGATGCCGCTCCACCCGCCGGCTACGCGGCGAACCAAGCGAAGGCCGCCGTGACGACGCAAGCCGCCGTGAAGCCGGACGAGACGGCGTTCTCGGGCTGGGACGTCGCGCGGCCCCGAATCCCGGAGCTCGGCGGCAACTACTTCGTGGTTCCCCTCGCCACCGTGGACCAGGTCGACCATATCGAGATCCGCGTAGCGGAAGAGCTTTCACCGGGAGTGTTCACCCAGGAGAGCCTCCGCGACTCGAGCTTCGGCTACCTGGGCGGGACCACCTTCCCGACCATCCCCACGGCCGCCTTCCTTCTCTCGGACGTCGACCTGGACGGAGGCGTTTTCTACGGCACGGGATCGGCCTTTTCCACCGGCGTCACGCTGGCCATCTTCGGCGGCTCCGTGAACGTCGCGAACGACGACTATTTCACGATCAACCTCTCGGGCGCGGAGATGCGCGCCCAGTGGACGGCACGGAGCGCCTTCTTCTTCAACTACGCCGAGGCGGTCGGTCGCCTTACGGACACCGCGGGCAACCTCCTTACGAGCTACGGAGGGAACCTCCCCTGCGTGGAGCGCCAACCGCCCAGGATGCGCTTCGCGAGCGCCGTTAACGGCGGAAACCGGGTCTATATACAGTTCAGCGAGCCTGTCTGGCACGCCGACATGAGCGATCTAGAGGCCGTGGATTTCGATCTCCAGGGAACGGGCCTCGAGGTCGCGGCAGTGGAGGTGCTCTCGCGCCAGGACCTTCCCGGGCCGCAGGATCCCATACGCGAGGTTATGCTCACCCTGAACGGGAACATCACGGCGAACGACGTGTTCGACGCGCGGATCGTCGGCCTCGCGACCATCGAGGACGTGTTCGGGAACGGGATGGAAGCCGCGGCCACGAGGCGGCTCACCGACTTCGGGCTCGGCATTGTCGCGCCGCTCTCGGCCTCCGACGGATTCCACCGGGACGAGGCCGCGGGAGCGGCCGCCTTCGGGACGCTCAGGACCTTCGACGGGACGGGGCGGCTCTTCGACCGCAACGTCACCGTGACCTCGCGGCTGGATGCGGGGGTCGATCCCGCGACGCCGACTGAACTGTTCTTCGACGTCGCGCCTCCGGCGAACGTCCTCTTCCAGCTCGACGTGACGGGCGCCGCGGGCGTTCTCCATCCCGGCGTTTGGGTCCCGTCCTCCATGCCCTCGGTATTCGATGCGGCGAACGCTGAGGCGCGCCTTGCCTCGCCCGTCGGCCAGGCGGGGAGCGACCGGTCCCATCTCATCCCCGGAGGCGACGCGGAGATCGTGGACGGGGCCGTGGTCGGCTTCCTCTACCGCGTGGGGGACCTCTACTGCTTCAGGGCGGGAGACCCGAACGATCCGCGGACCTTCGACCTCTTCCGCTACCGCGTCATGGACCCGAGCGCTCAGCGCGGCGGCGTCACCATCATGAACAACGTCATCGATCCGACGAGGAACGAGCGCGTCGCCATTCAAGTGGATATGCCCCGCTCGGGCGCGCTCTCTGTCCTAGTCTTCACCTTGGACGGCGACGTGGTGCGCGTCCTCAACCGCTCGCCTTCCGCCTCGGGGTCCTTCCTGTACTCCTGGGACGGGCGCAACACGGCGGGCAGACCCGTGGGACGCGGCCTCTACTTTATCCGCGTGGTCGGGCCGGGCATCGACGAGGTCCGCAAGGTGATGGTGGTGAAGCCCCGGTAGCGGGGTTCGACGCGATAACGCGTAGTTCGGCGATAACGCGTAGGTCGCCGCGGTACGGCGAACCGCCTAGTGGCGATGACATCGATTCAAGGCTTTAAAAGAAAAGGCGCGTCCGCGAGGGCGCGCCTTTTGTTTACGCTACGGGGAAGACGGGAAGGCGGCCACTCGCCTAGTCGAGGAGGTAGTTGAGCTCGGGCTGGGCGATCAGGATCGATCCCGGGTCGAGTCCGCCGGCGGAGAGGACGTCGGCGGCGTAGATATGGAGCGAGAGGACGGGGTAGGGGCGGGTGGGATCGAAGTCCACCGTGCCGCCCGTGAGCGACATTTCGGCGCTCACCTTGGTCCAAACGGGATATCCGCCCGAGGGCGCCGTTATCACTTTATCGATGCCGCCCGTGGAGCCCCAGGCCGGATCGTTGGTTCGGATGGCGAGGGTGAGGGCGCGGGAACGATAGGGATCCCGGGCTCCGGCGCCGTAGAGGTCGTACGCGAGGGGATCGTTCAGGACCCAAACCGAGAAGCGGTAGCGGCCGGGGATGAGGCCGGGCGTCAGGGTGGCCGAGACCACGGTCGGGCTCACGTCCATCCTGAGGCCCAGGTCGATGATGCGCCTCGTCACGCGGATGTCGTCCACTGCTCCGTGCTGGTGGAGCTTGTCGCCGAAATACATGGTGATGCCGACGTTTTCCGCCGTATAGTCCCTGATATCGGTTATCGCGCTCGGTATGGATACGAAGGGATTGTTGGAATTCGAATCGGCCACGTTCTCGAAGGCGAAATAAAAGTAATTTTGGGTTTCGAGCTTTTTATAGAGCAGATTCACTTGGTACAGCGAGCCAGCGGGCGGAACGTTATCCAAGTTGTCCGAAACGAACATACGGACGTAATCCTCGGCGTCGCAATCGAAGACGAGGGAGTGCCCGTGAATCGCGTCCGCGGTATCGCTGATCGAAAAGGAGGGAACGCTCGGAATGCCGCCATCAATGAGCTCGAAACGCGAACCGTCCGGCGCACCGAGGCCATCGGCTTCCAGATCGGCCTCCTGGAAGAGGTTGTCGATCTCCAGGCGGTAGACCGGCGCTTCGGCGGAGAGGCCCGGAACGGCCTCGGCGCCCACCGTCGTCGCCGTATCCGTCATCGTGGCGTACGGGAACCCGTCGCCAATGTAGGGATCGGATTCGAAGGGGAGGTACCAGCCAGTGGCCTGCAGGGGCGCCGGGCTCGGCGCGGGGGAGGGATCGGTCGGGAAGGGCGTGCCCGCGATCTGAAAGCCGAAACCCGCGATCCAGTTGTAGTTCGGGTCCTCGTGCTCGGGGAGGATGGGATTGGGAAAGTCGCAGGACGCGAGCGAAGCGAGGCCGGCGATGAGGGCGGCGAAAACCGCTCGCGCCGCGAGGGAGTGAATTCCGAAGGCGGAACCGGGTCTTGCCATCGATTCCATAATACTCCGATAATCCCCATGAATCCAGGGCCCGCGCCGGCCGCCCGAGCTTTACATGGCACGCGGAAAGCCTCTATAGTATGCGCCGAATCGGCATATATGAGCTGAATCGGATCGAAACGAGGATAGAACATGGACGCCGCACAACTAGCGAAGAGCCTCCATCCCCTCGAGGTGAAGGTCCTCAAGGCCTTCCCCGCCGGGGCATCGATCACCGCCGGGGACCTCGAGGCCAAGCTCTCGTACAAGACGGGACAGGCCAACCAGGCCTTCTCCTGGCTCGCCGCCAAGGGCCTCGCCGCGGAGGCCTCCCGCGTCCGCGCCACCATCTTCGAGCTCACGGACACGGGCAGAGCCGCGCAGAAGGACGGCACCCCCGAGGAGCGGATGTGCCGCTTCCTCGCGGAGAAGGGCCCCATGGCCCTGCCCGCCGTCGTGGAAGCACTGGGGATCGAGCAGAAAGACGCCGGGTCGGCCTTCGGGCTCCTCTCCAAGGAGGGCGCCCTCTCCATGGACGCGGAGAAGCGCGTCGCCATGAACGAGGAATGGTTCAAGAAGGGCCACGCGGGCGACAAGAAGCCCCGCATCAAGCTGATCCGCGATCTTCTGGATCGCGCGGCCGCGGGCGGCGGCTCGCTGGACGAGAAATCCCTCTCCCCGGACGAGGCCGCCGCGATTTCGGGCGTTTCCAAGAAGCGCGGCGCCGCGGACTCGCTCTTCAGGACCGCGGAGCGCGAGGTCGTCGCCTACGCGCTCGCCCCCGCCTGCGCGGAGGTGGCCTCGGTCTTCAACGAGCTCGGCATCACGGGAGAGGAGATCGGGAAGCTCACGCCCGCCATGCTCCAGGACGGGTCCTGGAGGAAGGGGAGCTTCCGCACCTACAACATCGGCGTGCAGCCGGCCCGCGTCATACCCGGGAGGCGCAATCCTTACGCGGCCTTCCTCGAGAGCGTCAAGGACAAGCTCGTCTCGCTCGGCTTCGAGGAATTCGACGGAAGCATCGTGGAGACGGAATTCTGGAATTCGGACGCCCTCTTCATGCCGCAGTTCCACTCCGCCCGTGACATCCACGACGTCTACTACGTGAAGGAGCCCCAGATGGCCAAGGCCATCGAGGAGCCCTACCTCTCGAACGTCGCCTCCGCCCACGAAAACGGCGGCTCCACGCAGAGCCGCGGCTGGAACTACGCGTTCGACCGGAATTTCACCAAGCGCCTCATCCTCCGCTCGCAGGGCACGGTCCTCTCCGCGCGCCAGCTTCCCAC
>CAZIEI010000018.1:0-36284 GCA_964538705.1 uncultured Spirochaetales bacterium
GGTGACGCCGAACTCGTCCTGGCCGGATCAAGCCTCGCGGACCACCCGCTCGTCCGGGCGATGCGCGAGAACGGCGACTCTGACCGCCAGGTCCCCTTCACGGCCGAGGATCCCAATACGGGCACGAAGCGCCGATACTTCGGCGCGTACCGCCAGCTCTCAATGGGAAACATCGCCGTCCTCACGACCATCGAGCAGAAAGCGGTCTTCGAGGGCGTCAACGGCACGACCGTCCGGAACCTCTGGCTCACCCTCGCCGTCCTCTTTGCCTCAGGCCTCTTCATCTGGATCTTCTCCAAGACGATCAGCTCCCCGGTCCGCGCCCTGGCCTCCGCCTCCGAGGAAATCGAGAGGGGCAACTTCGCCATCGAGCTCCGGAGCCGGAGCCGCGACGAGATAGGCCTCCTCACGCGGAGGTTCACACGCATGGCCCACGGCCTCGCGGAGCGCGAGCGCCTCAAGGACAGCTTCGGGCGCTTCACCAACAAGGAAATCGCGGAGAAAGCCATGCGCGGCGAGCTCGGGCTCGGCGGAGAGGACAAAGCCGTCACCGTCTTCTTCTCCGACATCCGATCCTTCACCTCCATCTCCGAGAGCATGTCGCCCTCCGCGGTGGTGGAGTTCCTCAACGAGTACATGACCCGCATGGTCGCCTGCGTGAACGCCACGGGCGGCGTGGTGGACAAGTTCATCGGAGACGCGGTCATGGCCGTCTGGGGCGCTCCGGTGTCCGCGGGGAGCCCTCGCGAGGACGCTCTCAACTGCCTTAGGGCCGCCCTCATGATGCGCGCCTCGCTCGCGGAGTTCAACGCGGGCCGCGGCGGCCCGGGGAAGCCCCTCATCAAGATCGGTTGCGGGATCAACTCGGGCCACGTGGTAGCGGGGCAGATAGGCTCCCACGAGCGCATGGAGTACACGGTCATCGGGGACGCGGTGAACCTCGCGTCGCGCACGGAGTCGCTCAACAAGCCGCTCCACACGGACATCCTCATAACCGAGGACACCTGGAACCTCGTCAAAGACGAGGTATCCACCGAGGAGATGCCCCCGGTATCGGTCAAGGGGAAGGAGGCCCCCGTCCGCCTCTTCGCCGTGGTGAACATGCCGCGCGCGGAGGGCATTCCCGGCGCCGGGCCGGGAGGCCCCGAATCGCTCGCCAAGGTCCGATCCCTCCTCGGACTCGCCGCTCCCGACACCTCGAAGGTAGACATCGATGGCGAAGAGAAGAAGTACAAGATCCTGGGCTGACGGGATCGTCTTCCCGATCGCCTGCATCATCGGCGCGGCCCTGAGCCTCTGGCTGTTCTGGGCCGACCTCAATCGCGCCCTCACGAGGCTCAACGCCGAGCCGGTCGCTACGATCACGTTCAAGTACCGGACCGCCCAGCGCAGGTTCCCGGACAGGTCGCTCTGGGACAGGCTCCGCCAGGAATCGCCCGTGTACGAGGGCGACACGGTCCGCACCTCCGACCGCGCCGAGGCGACCGTCCGCTTCATGGACGGGAACGCCGTAGTCCTCTCCGAGAACACCCTCGTCAGGATCGGACGGATCAAGGAGGGCGCGCGGGAGATCGGCTTCGATTCGGGCGAGCTCAGCGCGACCGCCTCCTCCGAGGGCCCGGGGCTCTCCCTGCGCTCGGGCGGGACGCGGATAGCGGCCGGAAGCGGATCGGCCATCTCCGCCTCCGCGGGCCGGAACGGCGAAAACGAGCCGCTCCTCGTGAGGATACTCGAGGGCGGCGCTACCGCCTTCACGGCCGACGGAAACGAGACCGGAACCGCCCTCTCCGTGGGTACGCAGTCTTCCTTCCTCCCCGACGGATCGGCGAACGCGCCTCCCTCGATCATCGTGGCCGAGCCCGCCGACGGCGCGCGCTTCCTCAAACGCGACGCCGCGCCCCTCCGCGTCTCCTTCCGCTGGTTCCTCCAGGGCCTGGACGCCGCGACTCCCCTCGTCCTCGAGGTAGCCGCTGACGCCGCCTTCACCGACGTCCGCGCCCGCGTTCCCGCTTCGGGCGGCGAGGCGGCCGCGGACCTCCTCGCGGGCTCCTGGCACTGGCGGATCGCGCCCGAGCCGAATTCCGCGGATGCCGCGAGCGCCGCGGGCAGGCTCACCGTCATCGACGCCCCGCTTCCCGCGGCCATCGCGCCCGTGGAAGGCTACGAATACCGCTACCGCGTCCGCAAGCCGGCCATCCGCTTCCTCTGGACGGCCGACGGGACGGCGAGCGCCTGGGAGCTCTCGATCGCGGACAACGCGGCCATGGAGAATCCCGTCTTCGCGCGCCGCTGCACCGATCCCTCGAGCATCGTAACGTCCATAGGCGAGGGCACCTGGTACTGGAGGGTCCGCCCCTGGTACGCGGCCGGCGGCATTGGATACTCGGGAGCCTCGCCCGTCTCGCGCTTCGCAGTGAACCGAAGCGGGGAGCTCCGCGCGCCCGAGCCTCTGCGCCCCGCCGCGAACGCGATCGTCAACGCCGCGGCGAAGGCCGAGAAGGGCGCGCGCTTCTCCTGGAAGAACGGGGATGACGCGGAGTCATACTCCTTCCTCATCGCGTCCGACGAGGGCATGTCCGTCCCCGCCGTGGCGGCGACCGTGACCGGGAATTCCTTCCTCCTCGATCCCACTCGCTTCCCCCTTCCCAACGGGAAGTGGTACTGGACCGTCTCCCAGACCGATTCCGAAGGGAACTCCTCGCCGCGCTCCGTCCCGCGCCCCTTCATGGCCGTGGACCAGGAGCTCTTCCAGCGCGCCGTGTTCCCTCCCGACGGCTACCTCGTCGCCGAGAACCTCGCGGCGGACATCCGCTTCACGTGGAAGACCAACATCCCCTCCGAGTCGCGCTTCCAGGTCGCCATTTCGCCTGATATCTCCGCGCCCGTCCGCGACGCGGCCTCCGTGCCGGGGCGGCCGAACGCGGGGGGGCTCGCGACGGGCGTCTGGTACTGGCGCGTTGAGACGGAGATCGAGGGCGTCGAGACCGCCACGCCCGCGCGGAAGCTCACGATAGCGCCGCCGCTTGAGGCCCCGAAGGGAGCCTCCCCGGCGGACTCCGACCGGGTCATCGTCAGGCCCACGGGATCGACTCCCTTCTCATGGGAGTCCGTAGAAGGCGCGACCTATTATTCCGTGACCGTGTACCGGGGCGACGAGGCGGTATTCGAGAACACTGCCCTCGAGTCGGCGGGATTCGAGATTCCGCTTCAATCATGGAAAGAGGGCGAGTACCGCTGGATCATCCAACCCTTCGCCGATGAAACCCCGATGCAGACCAGGCGCTCAGGCTCGATCGCGGAGCAATTGTTCAACCTGAGGAAGCTCAGCCCCTGCGATCTCCTCGCCCCGGCCGACGGCGCCGTATTCGACGGCAGGGAAGCGATCCTCCGCCCCGGCGAGGTCACGTGGAGATCGATCGAGAAGGCGGCCGCGTCCCGGCTCGCGGTGGTTCGCGATCCCCGGGACCTCAAGGGCCTCGGGCCGAGCTCTCCCGCTCCCAAGAGCGCCGTGATGTGGGTGGCGAAGCCCGCCGGGCGCGTCCGCCTCGTCCGTCTGGAGGAGGGCCGCTACTGGTGGACCGTCCTCGCCGAAACCGCCGACGGCCTCGACATCAGCGCCTTGAAGCCGCGCTCCTTCACCGTGACCCCCGTGCCGCGGCTCCCCGCGACCCAGTCCATGGCGCCCGCGGACGGGACCGTCTTCGATTACGACTACCTCAAGAAAAGCCGCTCGGCCCGCTTCGAATGGGCGGCCGTCGCCGGCGCCAACCACTACCGCCTCGTGATCCGCTCGCGCCAGAAGAAAAAGGCCGAGGACGAGGCCCTCGTGGACGTATCGCTCGGCGACGCGCGGTCATGGACGCTCGCGGACTTGGGCGCCCTCGGCCAAGGGGACTTCACCTGGTCGGTGGAAGCCTCCTACCGCTTGGAGGACGGTGCCGCGCTCCAGCGCGGACAGGTCCGCTCCGCGGGCTTCTCCGTAAAACTGCCCGAGCTCGAGGCCCCCAAGGCGAAGGGCAGAAGGACGATGTATGGCAATTAAGGCATCCTGGCTCTTCGCCGCCGCCGCGGCCCTCATCGCCGCGCCCTCGCTCGTCGCGGCCCCGAAGGCCTCGCCCGCTCCGTCACCGCAAGCGGCCGCCGCCTCCGACTCGGCATCGGCCGCCGATCCCGCCGCCGCGGAGGAAAAGGACTACTGGTGGGAGGAGAGCGACGCGGGCATCGTGTTCAAGCAAATACTCCGATGGGACGCCGTCCCCTACGCGCTCCGCTACCGGGTGGAAATCGAGCGTTCCTCGGGGACCGGGGCCTGGTCCGCCGTCCAATCCCTCGAGACCGCCGAGACGGCCGCGGAGGTGAGCCTGAGCGCGGGCGATTACCGTTACCGCCTGACGGTGTTCGACGTGCTCGGAAAACCCGCGCGCGCCTCGGAATGGTTCGACTTCAAGGTGCGGAAGGCGGTGCAACCGCGTATCTCCGACGTCGAACCGGAGCGGGTCTGGCTCGAGGAGCGCAACGACGGGAAATTCACGATCGAGGGCGCCAATCTCCTCCCGGACACCGAATTCTACTTCCGGTCCCCTGAGCGGTCCGGGCCCGGCTACCGCGGGGAGATCGTGGAGATCGACCCCAAGGCCAGGAAGGCCGTCCTCGCCTTCCCGGTGGACCGCATGGACATCGGTTCCTACGAACTCGTCGCCGAGAACCCCGGCGGCCTCTCGGCGAGATCCGACCGCGTAACCGTGAAGTTCCAGAAGCCCATGGACATCGACGTCTCCGCCGGCTACATGCCCCTCTTCATCCCCTCGGACCCGACCTTCAGCACCTACTTCGACGGCGCCGCCGTTCCCCTGGGCACCGCGGTCAAGCTCACCTTCATACCCGTCAAGCGATCGTTCGGTTTCTTCGGCGCCGGGCTCATCCTGGCGGCGGCCCGCGCGGGAGCATCCTTCGAAACCTACGAACTCTCAACCAACTGGCTTACCATGCACGCGAATTTCGCCTACCAGAAGCCGCTCATCAAGCAGCGGCTGAACTTCGACGCGCGCATCGGGATCGGAGCCACGATGCTCCAGGACCTCCGCTTCGTCATGGATAACGGCGTGGAGTCGCCGGACTACTCTCCGTGGAGCCTCTCCGCCTGCGCCGGGGCCGGCCTCCACATCTACCCGATGAAGCGCCTCTACGTGGACGTCGCCTGCGACCTCTCGTACGCCTTCATGAGCGATATGTTCAGCCTTGCCGTCTGCCCCTCGCTCACCGCGGGATGGCAATTCTGAATACGGACCAAAAGTAGAAGAAGATCGTGGCGAAGCGCGAATCCGAACGTCGTCCTATCCCGGGCCGAAGGATTCGCCGCGGTCCGGGTCCGGTCGTTTCCGCGGGCGGGTCCGCCATTGTCCGCTCTCGTCCGAAGCCGACTGGTACTGAGCGGCCGCGGTGAGGCCGGCCAGCCGAGCATCGCTCCCGCCCGCCGGGGGCGATGCTCGGCTGATCCAGGTCCGGATTGCTATTGCTCCATGCCCCTGATATACTTGTGAACGTATTCCTGGCGGTAAAAAAATAGTAATTTCATTGGAGGCATACAGATGCATTCCGGCACACAAGCGCACCCTCTCAAGCGAAGCATCCCGATGGTCCTCCTCGCCCTCGCCGCCGCCCTCCTCCTCTGCTCCTGCCCGAATTTCCGCGACCCGGTCCGCGAATACCTGGAGGACTGGACCAATAACGCGGCCATCGTCCGCGCGGAATATCCGGAGGCCTATCCCGTGGACGCCGAGGGCGTCGTCTCCATCCCGTCCGGAGCAATGCACTCCGTCAACCTTATCCTCAGGAATCCCCAAGATTACGAGGTCTTCGCGTCGATCGCGCGCCCGGCGGAGGATTTTTGGAATAACGGAACCGATTATTTTTTAACGCCGTCAGCGGACCGGAGATCGATCCTTTTATCCTTCGACGACGACTTCCTCAGGGCCCGCGACCTCCCCGATGGCGATAACGACATCACTTCCTCTATCATACTCGGCGATAACGGCACGGGCCGGACCTTCGAACCCTATACCCTCCGCCTGCGCTGTAATTCGGCCCCGCCCCTCATACAGGGGGCCTGCGTCATGCTGAACGGAAACACGCAGGTCGTCTGCTTCGCGCTCGATCTCTCGGACCTCGTCCACGAGGACATCACGACGATCGAAGTGAACAGGGTCAGTTATCCCGTGACCGTGAATACCGGGACGATGTCGTTCGGAGGAGATGCGCACTTCCTCGTCCCCGGAAGCGTGACCTTACAGCCCGTCGCGGGAACGAATATCTCGTTCAATCCGCCTCCCGGGACGCACATCGTTCTCTTCAATACCGGAAAACCCAACGTCGATTCGGAGAACAATTCCTACGCCATCCGCGTCATCGACGACCGCGGGCTCTTCTCCGCGGCCGCCCCCTCGTCCAAAGGCAAGAAGCTCGGCCTTCCGCGGTTCCTCGACGCCGGCGGCTCCGACGTGATCCCCGGCGACAACCTCCCCCCCGGCCCCGACCGCATCAATGCCCGCCTCAGCATCCGCGCCCCCGCCATGGCGGAGGACGTCCCCGCTGGGAGCGGCGTGGCGATGGAGTGGGAGCTCCGTGATCAAGACGGCAACGGCCTCGTATCATCGGGATCGGGAACGGACGACATCCCGCTCGATATCCCGAACGGAGCGTACCGGCTCAGCGCCATTGCCCGCAAGAACGGTTTCGTGGATTCCGATACCGCGACGATACTCTTCACGGTTTCCGGCTGCATTTTCTACGTGGACAGTTCCGCGGAATACGATCCGAACGCCCCCGGCACCCTCAGCCGACCCATGACGTACCTCTCCACGGCCATCGGGAAATGCGATACTCCGGACCTCCGCTACACCATCTACCTCACCGGCGTCCATTCGGGCGGAACCAACGGAGGCGTGCTCGAAATAACGAATAAGCCATATGACATCGACTTCATAAGGTACGGCGCGCAGGCGGTGATCGACGGCGGCGCATGGACTCGAACGGTCTTCATTTCCGCGAACAGCACCGAACCCTTCACCATTTCTTTCACCGGCATTACATTCCGCAACGGATTAGTACGATCGGGGTTGCCAGGCGCCGGGTTGTATTTCCGTACTACGACCGGGAACCTGGCCATTGCCGATTGCGTGATCGAACGCAACTCGAGCGAAAACAGCGCGACAGACGGCGGCGGCATATACTTCGAATCCACGACCGGCGACCTCTCCGTGACCAATTCAGATTTCATTGGAAACGCCGCGGGCATGGGAGGCGGCATCTACTTCAGCTCGGTCACAGGGACGCTCTCACTCGACAATCAATGCGATTTCACGGAAAACAGCGCCTACCAATCCGGAGGCGCGCTGTATATCTACTCGGAGCCCGGCGTGACCCCCGCGACGCACCGCATACGGTCGTCACGGTTCCGCGGAAATTATGTAAATAGCCAGAATAACCTGTTGGGCGGCGCGATCGCATTCTACGGGATTGACCCTCAGGCGCGGCTCGAACTCACTGATTGCGAAATCGGCGGCGATCTGGAATCCGAGGGCAACTACCTGGCTGAAGGATATGGAGGACTCGGCGGCGGCATCTACGCTTCAGGCGGGGAATTGACGCTATCCAATTGTCTCATACAGAACAATGTCGCTTTCAGGAGCGGCTCGAATCATGCCGGATCGGGCGGCGGCATTTGCGCCTCCTACTCGACCGTGGAGATCTATAATTCACAGATCACCGGCAATACCGCCAACGCCGTTGGATATGCCTACTTGGCCCCGCAAGGATACGGCGGCGGAATCTGCATCGAAGGGGGCTCCTTGCTCATCGACGACGGCTCCAGAATATCCGAGAACCGCGTTTTTTCGGGCACCATCGATGACGGAGGAGCTTATGGCCACGGAGGCGGGATCTACGCCAGTAATGCGGACGTCTGGCTTTTAGGCGGCACCGCCCTCTCAGACAACAACACGAATTCTACCGACACCAATTCGAATTATTTACTTGGCGGCGGAATCTTCTTCGCGGGCCCGACCGGAAGATTTCTCATCATGGGAGGATCGAGCTCGATCAGCGGGAACACCGCGGGGACAACAGGCGGCGGCGTATACCTGTTGTCCGGGCAGATGAATCTCACTGACAGTACGATAAGCGGGAACGCCGCCGAGTCCGCAGCGGGGTCAGGTGAAGGGGTATTCCTAGGCACGGATTCAATCCTCTCGCTGAGCGGTAACGTCGATTTCACGGAAAACGACATCAGAATAGCGATTAGTAATGGGGCCTACGTGCCGATCACACTTTTAAGCGAACTAATCCCGCATCGCACCATCAGGCTGAGCGCGGCGACGTTCATCCCTAATAGTTACGTCCTGATCAACGTTGTTACCCTCAATTATATTTACTTTTCCGTCCTGATCGAGGAATATGATTGGCCCTTACTCGATAACGGATGTCTCAACCAATTCAATACTCCTTAACCATCCCGGCCATACCGAGGCTCCCTTCTTACCCGAGGAGCCCCGGTCCACCGCCGTCGTCTAGTGAATGCCCGTCGCGGGAACCGCGTCTCCTTGACAGCGGAGCCCGCCCCCCGCAGAATCCCTCCATGCCCCTGAATCCCCCCCTCGAGCGGCTCATCGGCCTCGGCCTTTCGGAGTACGAGGCCAAGGCCTACCTGGCCCTCCTCATGCATAGCCCCGCCACGGCCTATGAGACGGCCAAGTCCTCGGGCGTCCCCACCTCCAAGATCTACGAGGTGATGGAGAAGCTCCGAGTTCGGGGCATGGCCATGGCGGCGGACGAGGGCGGGGAGCGCAAGCTCTACGTCCCGCAGGACGCGCGGGAATTCCTGGCCGGGGAGAAGGCGCGCCTTTCGGAGACCATCGCCGGCCTGGAGGACGACCTCAAGAGCATCTCGGGCGCGCGCGACGTGTCCTATCTCTGGAACGTGCGGAGCAGGGAGGACCTCCTGGACCGGGCGCGGGCCATGGTGAGCCGCGCGGAGAGGGAAGTCCTCCTCTCCGCCGCCACAGAGGAGCTCGACGACCTCGCGCGCGTGATATCCGAAGCCAGCAAGCGCGGGGCGAGGATCGCCACAGTGCGTTTCGGGGAGGCGGGCGCTCCCCTTCCCGGCGCGGTCTTCCCCCACCCCATCAAGGACACCCTCCAGGCCGAGAAGGGCGGCCGGGGATTCGCGCTGGTCGCGGACTCGACGGAGGCCCTCATCGGGACCATCGGCGCCGCGGGCGGCGTGGAAGGCGCGTTCAGCCGCAACAGGGGCTTCGTGGTGGCGGCCGAGGACTACGTGAAGCACGACATCTACATCATGAAGATCGTGAGCCGCTACGACGCGGAGCTCATCCGCCGCTTCGGTCCCAAGTACGCGCTGCTCCGCGACGTCTTCACGGACGAGGAGCGCTGAGGGCCCGCCGTATCGCTTCCGGGACGGGGGGATGCGCGCGTACATCACGCTGGCATATTTCCCTTGACAATTCGCTCACTAGATCGGACAATATCCTCGGAGGACAAAGAAATGAGGAAGATCAATTCGGCTCTCCTGATCGCGACGCTTCTCGTCGTTTCCGTAATCCTTTTCACGGCCTGCGAACCGCCGGTGGTCCACCCGCTCGATGGGAACTGGAATCTCACGACAACGTCGACACTTGGCGCGGGCATCGGCAACGGTACCGTGACGCTGAACTTTTTGGCGTCGGATTCAGGAATAGATCTCTACCAAGGCAGCGCGACGGTCAACGGCGTCGATTTCGACGCGATGGCGATGATGAATCCCGCCATGTCAACGGAAAATATGTTTTTAGAGTTAGCTGACCCCGCTGATGAAACTAACTACATCACATTCTACGGGACTCATGCTGATGATTTAATATCCGGCGAATATGATGGTGGCGGGACATACGCTGGCGAAGAGGGAGAATTCACGATGCAATAACCCGGTCCCTGGGGCGGCCGCTTGAGTATTGAGCGCCCCGTGCGCAGGGCTCGTAGAGCGGGTCTTGCACGCGGGGCGTTCTCATACTCGTACAGAGTGCCCGCCGTATCGCTCCCGGGACGGGGGGATGCGCCGGCGCCCGGCGGGGCGTACGCGAATTCATGGCGCGAGCGCGCCGGTCAGGGGGGAGGGGCGGGAGCTCCTCCCCCCGGTTTTATATCCATTGGCTATTGACTACCATAGTAGTTATCTTCTATGATATCAGGCATCCGCTATTACGCGGAGGGAGGCCTCTATGGACGTTTGGATCGACGGAGAGTATTTCACGAAAGAGACGGCGAAGATCTCAGTCTTCGACCACGGCCTCCTCTACGGGGACGGCCTCTTCGAGGGGATCCGGGTCTACGGAGGGAAGGTCTTCAAGCTCCGCGAGCACATCGAGCGGCTCTTCGAGGGGGCGCGGGCCATCATGATCGATCCGCCGATGACGAAGGAGGCGATGGCGGCGCAGGTGGAGGAATCCGTCCGGAGGAGCGGAAGGCGCGACGCGTATATCCGCCTCGTCCTCACGCGGGGGACGGGGGACCTGGGCATCAATCCGCGGCTCTGCCCGAAGCCGAGCCTCATTATCATCGTAGACGAGATCAGGCTGTACCCCGCGGCCCACTACGAGACGGGGATCGGCATTATCACGGCGGCTACGCGGCGCGTGGGGCCGGAGGCCTGGGACCCGCGGGTGAAGAGCCTCAACTACCTCAACAACGTGCTCGCGAAGCTGGAAGCGCTCCGGGCGGGCTGCATGGAGGCCTTGCTCCTCAACGCGGACGGCTACGTCGCGGAGTGCACGGGGGACAACATCTTCACGGTGAAGGGCGGGGTCCTCCTCACGCCGCGGCCGGAAGAATCGCTCCTGGACGGGATCACGCGGCGGACGGTCATGGATCTGGCGCGGGAAACCGGCATGGAGGCGCGGGAGGCGCGGCTTACGCGCTTCGATCTCTATACCGCGGACGAGTGCTTCCTCACGGGGACGGGCGCGGAGATCATGCCGGTCACGGAGATCGACGGGCGCATGATCGGGGACGGGAAGCCGGGGCCTGCCACGGCCCGGATCCGCGCGGCCTTCCGGGAGCTCGTCGGGGCCTGAGCGGGCGGCATCCCCTTGAAGAAGGGCCCTTTTTCCGGTAGTATCCTCGCGACACGGGCACGCCGGCGATTGCGTCGCGCCGCGCCCCCTCGCGTAAGCGGCACTACCCGACAACGAACCCGACGCGGCGCTCTATTCTTTTCCGTGGAAGAGGAACGCCCGGGGTCCGTGATCGCGTGCCGGAATGGAAGGGTTTTGAACGTGGACGCTAAGAAGGTTCGCGCCCGTCTGGTGCTGGAAGACGGCACGGAGTACCAGGGCCTGTCCAGGGCACGCCAGGCATCGGCGGCCGGCGAGGTCGTCTTCACGACCGGCATGGTCGGCTATCCGCAATCCTTGACGGATCCCTCGTACAAGGGCCAGATACTGGTCAGCACGTATCCAATGATCGGCAATTACGGAGTACCGGGGAATGCGGCGGATGAGCGCGGCATTCCCCTTTTTTTTGAGTCCGGCCGCGTGCAAGCCGCGGCCCTCGTGGTCTCCGAGTACTGCGACGGACCGAGCCACTTCGCGAGCGAGCGGAGCCTCGCGGAATGGCTCGATGGCGAGGGAGTGCCGCTCATCGAGGGGATCGACACGCGCGCGCTCACGGAACGCCTCCGCGAGCGCGGAGTCATGCGCGGCAAGATCCTGGTGGACGGCGCGAAGCCCGTGGAGATCGAGGAAGGGGACATTCCCGAGCCGGTCCGCCTGGTGAGCGTCGAGAGCGTCCGCGAATACGCGCCCTACGACGCGGATTCTCCCTCGGCCGCGCGGATCGTGCCCGCTCGTCCGGGCAAGGCCTCGGTCAAAACGAAGAAAGCCGATGACAGGATCGGAGCCGGGCTCAGGGTCTGCCTCGTCGACTACGGCGTCAAGAACAACATCATCCGCTGCTTCCTCGCGCGCGGCGCGACGGTGGTCCTGGTGCCCTGGGACCAGGACCTCTCGAAGATCGAGTACGACGGGCTTTTCCTCTCCAACGGCCCGGGCGACCCGAAGGCCCTCATGCCCTCGGTGGCGCAGGTCCGGAAGGCGCTCGACCGCCCGGAGCCCCTCTGCGGGATCTGCATGGGCAACCACGTCCTGGGCCTCGCGGCCGGCGGCGACACCTTCAAGCTCCCCTACGGGCACCGCTCGCAGAACCAGCCCTGCGTTGAGGCGGGGACGAAGCGCTGCTACATCACGAGCCAGAACCACGGCTACGCGGTGCGCGCGGAGAGCCTGCCCCGCGGCTGGGAGCCCTGGTTCACGAACAACAACGACGGCACTAACGAGGGCCTGCGCCATACGGAGCGCAACGCCTTCTCGGTGCAGTTCCATCCGGAGGGTTGCCCCGGCCCCCGCGACACGGAATTCCTCTTCGACCGCTTCCTCTCTTCCGTGAGGGCGTTCAAGGAGGGGAAGCGCTACATGGGCGTGTACGGCGGAGAAGCCGTCGCGAAGGGAGGCGCGGCATGAGCGCGAAGGAACGCACCGCCGACGGTTTCGCCCTCCCCAAGACCGTCCTCCTCCTCGGATCGGGCGGCTTAAGGATCGGTCAGGCGGGCGAATTCGACTACTCGGGATCGCAGGCCATCAAGGCCCTCAAGGAAGAGGGGATCCGCGTGGTCCTCATCAACCCGAACATCGCCACTATCCAGACGAGCGAGGGGATGGCGGACGCCACCTACTTCCTCCCCATCACGCCGGAGTTCGTGGAGAAGGTGATCGAGAAGGAGAAGCCCGACGGCATCCTCCTCTCCTTCGGCGGGCAGACGGCGCTCAACTGCGGCGTGGAGCTCGAGCGCTCGGGCATCCTCAAGAAGCAGGGCGTTCGCGTCCTGGGAACGCCCGTCAAGACGATAGAGGACACGGAGGACCGCGACCTCTTCGTGAAGCGCCTCAATGAGATCGGCGCCCTGAGCCCGGCCTCGATAGCCGCGAACGACCTAAAGGCCGCCGCGGCCGCCGCGGAGAAGATCGGCTTCCCGGTGATGGTGCGCGTGGCCTACGCGCTGGGCGGCGCCGGCTCCGGTATCTGCCGCAATGCGGAGGAGCTCAAGAAGCGCTGCGAGAAGGCCTTTTCCGTGAGCCCGCAGGTCCTCGTGGAGGAATGGCTCGGCGGCTGGAAGGAAGTCGAGTACGAGGTGGTCCGCGACCGCTTCGACAACTGCATCACGGTCTGCAACATGGAGAACCTGGATCCCCTGGGGATTCACACGGGCGAGTCCATCGTGGTGGCCCCCTCGCAGACCCTCACCGACTCCGAGTACCACAAGCTCCGGCGCATCGCCATCGAGGTGATCAGGCACCTCGGGATCGTGGGAGAGTGCAATATCCAGTACGCGCTCGACCCGAAATCCGAGGACTATAGGATCATCGAGGTGAACGCCCGCCTCTCGCGCTCGTCCGCGCTCGCTTCCAAGGCCACGGGTTATCCCCTCGCCTTCGTGGCCGCGAAGCTCTCCATCGGGCAGGCCCTCACGGACATCGACAACCGCGTCACCCGCGTGACCAAGTCCTGCTTCGAGCCCGCCCTGGACTACTGCGTGGTGAAAGCGCCGCGCTGGGACCTCAAAAAGTTCAAGAACGTCGACAGGCGGATCGGCTCCGAGATGAAGAGCGTCGGCGAGGTCATGTCCATCGGCAGGAACTTCGAGGAGGCTATCCAGAAGGCCCTCCGCATGACGGGCACGGGCGCCCCTGGCCTCTCGGGCTCGGGCAACTCCTTCGAGGACCTCAAGACCGAGCTCAGGGAACCCACCGACAAGCGGATCTTCGCCGTCTACGAGGCCCTCGCCCAGGGATGGAGCATCGAGAAAATATTCGAGCTCACGCGTATCGATCCCTGGTTCCTCGGGAAGATCGCGAATATCCTCTCGACCGAGACCGCCCTGAAGGCCCACGCGGCCAAGTCCAAGGGCTTAGGCTCGCTAGACGAGGGTCTCCTCCGTGAAGCGAAGCGTCGCGGATTCTCCGACGCGCAGATCGGCGCCGCCCTGGGCGCCCCGGAGGCCAAGGTCCGCGAGCGCAGGATCAAGGCGGGCATAAAACCGGTCATCAAGCAGATCGACACTCTGGGAGCGGAGTACCCCGCAAAAACCAACTACCTCTACTGCACCTACGACGGCTCCTCGGACGACGTGGGAAAGACGGCCTCCGGCGTAGTGGTGCTGGGATCGGGCGCGTACCGCATCGGCTCCTCAGTGGAGTTCGACTGGTGCTGCGTGAATGCCGTGCAGAGCGCGAGCGCTCTGGGCCGTAAGTCGATCATGGTCAATTGCAACCCCGAGACGGTCTCCACGGATTACGACGTCTGCGACCGCCTCTATTTCGAGGAGCTCTCCCTGGAGCGCGTCCTCGACATCCACGACTTCGAGTGCCCCGAGGGCGTCATCGTCTCCATGGGCGGCCAGATCCCCAACAATCTGGCCATGAAGCTCGACGCCGCGGGGTGCAAGATCCTCGGCACCTCGACCGCGGACATCGACAAGGCAGAGGACAGGCACAAGTTCTCAAAGCTCCTCGACTCTCTCGGGATCGCGCAGCCCGAATGGAAGGAAGTGACCGACATGGAGTCGGCCCTCGCCTTCGCGGGCAAGGCCGGTTACCCCGTCCTCATCAGGCCCTCCTACGTCCTCTCCGGCGCCGCCATGAACGTTGCCTGGGACGACGCGAGCTTGAAGCGCTTCATCACCGAGGCAAGCGACATCAATCCCGAGCACCCGGTGGTCATCACCAAGTTCATCGAGGACTCCAAGGAGATCGAGATAGACGCGGTGGCCAAGGGCGGAGAGATCCTCATCTACGCCATCAGCGAGCACGTGGAGAACGCGGGCGTCCACTCGGGCGACGCCACCGTGGTGCTGCCCGCCCAGCGGATCTACATGGACACCTACCGGAAGGTGAAGCGCGTGGCGCGCTCCATCGCCGAGGCCCTCTCCATCTCCGGGCCCTTCAACATCCAGTTCCTCGCCAAGGAAGGGCGGATTTCCGTCATCGAGTGCAACCTCCGCGCGAGCCGTTCCTTCCCCTTCTGCTCCAAGGTCTTCAAGCAGAACATGATCGACTACGCGGTGAAGGCCATCCTGGGCGAGCCGGTTGAGCCCGCGCACTCCTCGCTCGTGGACCACGACTTCGTGGGAGTCAAGGCGGCGCAGTTTTCCTTCTCGCGCCTCCACGGAGCGGACCCCATCCCCGGCGTGGAGATGTCCAGCACCGGCGAGGTGGGCTGCATCGGCATGGGCAGGAACGAGGCCTTCATGAAGGCCCTCCTCTCCGTGGGCTACCGTATCCCCAAGAAGGACATCCTCCTCTCCACGGGCCCCATCGAGGACAAGGTGGAGTTCCTGGACGGCGCCAAGGACCTCGTGGCCATGGGCTACCGGCTCTTCGCCTCCGAGGGAACGGCCGAATTCCTCGAGAAGAACGGCGTCAAGGCTGCCCGCCTCCACTGGCCACTCGAGAAGAAGGAGCCTAACATGGCAACGAAGCTTCGCGAGCGCGCCTTCGACCTCGTCATCAACGTCCCCAAGAACAACCGTCCCCTCGAGCTCAAGAACGACTACTTGATCCGCAGGATGGCGGTGGATTTCCAGATCCCCCTCCTCACGGACATCAAGGTAGCCAAGCAGTTCGTGGACGGCCTCTCGTGGATGAAGACGAGGGAGCTCGAGATCAAGGCCTGGGAGGAATACGAGACTTGAGGGCGTGCCCCCCGCTCTCGCGGGGGTCGGGCATTCCATAGAGAGATCGATCCGGTATATATTGACGTCCCGCCGCGCGCATGAAAACCACCGCGGCCGCCGAGCCCCCTTTCCGCGGGACCCGTTAATCGAAACGACTGGACTTGGAAATGCTGAAACCGAAACTGGTCACTACCCTCAAAAACTACGGCTGGAAGATCTTCCTCAATGACCTGAGCGCCGGCGTCATCGTCGGCATCATAGCGCTCCCCCTCGCGATCGCCTTCGCCATCGCGTCCGGGGTGGAGCCCGTGCAGGGCCTCTACACCGCCATCGTGGGCGGCATCGTCATATCCCTCCTGGGCGGCAGCCGCTGGCAGATCGGCGGACCCACCGGCGCCTTCGTCGTCATCATCTACGGGATCGTTCAGAAGTTCGGATATCCCGGGCTCATGACGGCCACGATCATCGCGGGAGTGATCCTCATCGCCCTCGGCCTCTTCAAGCTCGGGGGACTCGTCAAGTTCATCCCCTACTCTATCATCGTCGGCTTCACCGCCGGCATCGCGGTCATCATTTTCACCTCGCAGATCGGCGACTTCCTGGGGCTCACGACGGGTTCCCTCCCCTCGGAGTTCACCGGGAAGATCGCGACCTACGCGAAATGCATCGGGACGATCAACTGGCCTGCTTTCGCCGTGGGCGCGGGCTCGCTGGCCTTCGTCTTCATATGGCCCAAGCTCGTGAAGGGCTTCCCCGGCGCCCTCATCGCCATCGTCCTCTCCACCCTCGCCGTCATCGTCTTCAAGCTCCCGGTGGAGACCATCGGGAGCCGCTTCGGCGAGATCCCCGCGGGACTCCCGCGCCCCAGCCTCCCGGACTTCAGCTTCTCGACGATCCTGGCCATCCTCCCGTCGGCGGGCTCCATCGCCTTCCTCGCGGCCATCGAGTCCCTCCTCTCGGCCACGGTGGCGGACGGCATGGGCGGCGGCAAGCACCGCCCCAATATGGAGCTCGTGGCCCAGGGCGCCGCCAACATCCTCTCTCCGATCTTCGGCGGCATCCCCGCGACCGGCGCCATCGCGCGCACCGCGGCCAACATCAAGAGCGGCGGCAAGACCCCCGTGGCGGGAATCATCCACGGCCTCACCCTCCTCGCCATCATGTTGGCCTTCGGCAAGTACGTGACGTACATCCCCCTCCCGGCGCTGGCCGCGGTCCTCATCCAGGTGGCGTGGAACATGAGCGAGGTGCACGCGTTCAAGGCGATCCTCAAGGGCCCCAAGTCCGATGTCCTCATCCTCCTCGCGACCTTCCTCCTCACCGTGTTCGAAGACCTCACCGTGGCCATCGGCGTTGGGATGGTCCTCACCGCACTCGTGTTCATCAAGAAGATGTCCGACGCGTCGAGGGTGAAGCCCTCGCCCGAGGAGGGAGACGAGAGCCAATGGGACTTGGATCGGGATCCCAACAGCGCGAGCCTCAGGAAGGCTCCGAAGGGCGTCCTCGTCTTCGAGATCGACGGACCCTTCTTCTTCGGCAGCGTCCAGAAGCTCGAGGAGGCCATAGCCGAATCCGCGGTCCGCTGCCGCGTGCTCGTGCTCCGCATGCGGAACGCCACCTACCTCGACTCCGACGGCCTCAGGGCCATCAACCAGCTCGCCGCCGACCTCAAGAAGAAGGGGGCGGCCCTCATCGTCTCGGACATCCACAGCCAGCCGTACATGATCGCCGTGCAGAGCGGCCTCGAGAAGCGCTTGGGCGCGGACAAGTTCTTCGGGAACCTGGACGACGCGCTTGCCGCCGCTGCGAAGCTCCTCGGGGAGAGCTACGAGCCCGCGAAGGGGGCTTTCGCGCCCACGGTGGAGCGCGAGGGTGCGCCGGCCTCCGGCGAGGGCGCTTGAGCGTCCGGGGAAGGCCCTCAACGGTCCGAATCCGCCGTCTCAGGGCCTTCCTCGACTCAGCTTACGAAAAGTTCAACAAGCCCGAATACGTCCATCCCGATCCCCTCGAACTCGTCCTCCGCTACCGCGCCGCCTCCGACCGCGAGGTCGCGGGGATCATCGCCTCCGCTCTAGCGCTCGGTACCGTGAAGGGAATCCTGTCGGGGGCGAGCGACGCCCTCTCCCTCCTAGGCCCCTCGCCCGCGCGGACAATCGATGAGCTGGGTCCGTCGGGACTCCGCCGCGTCTTCGCGGGTTTCCGCTACCGCTTTTTCTCGGGCGACGACCTATCCGCATTCCTCGCGGGCGTCGCCACCGTTCGCGGCGCGCGCGGATCTCTCGGCTCCCGGATCGCCGCGCTCTCGAGGAAGGAAAATGACGGTACGATCCTTCCCGCCCTCTCGGCCCTCGCGGAGGAGATCGCCCGCGCGGCGCCGCGGAGCTACAAGAGCTCCCTCTTCCCCTCGCCAGAGGACGGCTCGGCCTGCAAGCGCCCCCTCCTCTGGCTCCGCTGGATGGCGCGGAAAGACGACGTGGACCCGGGGCCGTGGCGGAGGGGCCTCGAGCCACTCCTCGTCGTGCCTCTCGATACGCACATGGAACGGGTCGGAAGGTCGCTCGGCCTTCTCGCTCGGAAGGGCTCCGGCCTCGCGTCCGCCCTCGAGCTCACCTCATCCTTCAGGCTCGTCATGCCCGATGATCCCGCGCGCTACGACTTCGCGCTCACGAGGCCGGGCATCAATCCCTGCCTGGACGCGGGAGCGGACATGGCCTGCCTGAGGAAGCTCAAGGCCTGATCGGACGCCCGGTCTTCAGGCCGAGGCGGCACTCGTCCTCGCACGGGAGGTTGCGGCCCGCGAACTACCGACCGTCATCCGCCTAGCCACTCTCCGTGATCACTCCCGCTCGGCGTAAAAATGAATCAAAGCGGATTTCACGCCTTCGATCCTGCGACAGGCCTTGAGGACCCGCTTCAGTTCCTCGGCCTCCTCCGCCTTGAGGCCGCGTTCCCCGAGGGCGGTCAGCTCGGCGACGAGCCGGGGAAGCTGAGCTTGATTGAAGGCGGCGTCCTCGGCGTCAGATACGAAGGGCAGGCAGACGCCGTCCTTCACATGGGGAAAATGGCGTTGGAGCCTGTCGATCTCGAATACGGCGCCGATGCCGTCCCCGTTCCCATCCTCGATCGATACGAATAGACCCATGCACGCCTCCCGGATGAACGATCAGGGATCAGTATACCGAACCGAGGCCTACCCTTCACAGAGGCGGGGCGGCGGGGCCATAATCGGGACTGAATGCGTGCAGATCGGCTCCTCGGCATCCTCATGTACCTCCTGGACAAGGGCAAGGCGACGGCGGGGGAGCTCTCCAAGCGCTTCGAGGCCTCCGAGCGCACCATCTACCGCGACATGACCGCCCTCTCCACCGCGGGCTTCCCCGTCACCTCCCTCTCGGGACCGGGCGGCGGCTTCACCATGACCGAAGGCTACGTGCTGGACCGCAGCTTCCTCACCCCCGCCGAGGTCCTCTCCCTCCTCGGCGCGCTCGACGCGGTGGGCGAGGCGGCGCGCGGCTCCGGGCTCGAGGCCGCCCTGGAGAAGTTCAAGGCGATAGCCGCGAAAGGAAAGCCGCAGCGCGATTCCCTTCCCCCGCCCATCGTGGTGTCCTTAAGCCCCTGGGGCGGCTTCGCCTCCGGCGACGGCCACGCCTCCGGGGAGCGGAAGGTGGAGCTCCTCCGCGAGGCCATCGAGAAACGGCGCCTCGTCTCGTTCGCGTACTCGGGGCTCAGGGGTCCGACGGGCCGGAGGACGGTCGAGCCCTTCACGCTGGCGCTCGGCGGCGCGGTCTGGTACCTCCACGCGTTCTGCCGGCTCAGGAACGAATTCCGCCTCTTCAGGCTTTCGCGCATGGAGGGGCTCGAGGCCCTCGGCGAACGCTACGATCCGCGAAAGCGTCTTCCCGTCCCCGCGCCTTGGTCCGCTGGCTGGGGCGACGGCCCCCTCATCGACATCGTGCTGGACTTTTCCGCGGAGAACCGCTTGGCCGTGTTGGACTCCTTCCCGTCCGAGGAGCTCTCCGAGTCCCCAGATGGCGGATTCCGCGCGTCCATCCGCTGGCCCGCCTCGGATTCCCCCCTGCGCTTCATCCTCGGATTCGGCCCCGGAACATCCGTGGTATCTCCGGCCTGGCTCAGGGACGCCGTCCGCGCGGCGGCGGATTCCCTCTCCCGCGCGAACTCGATCGCCGCGGACGCTCCGGGCGGCGCGACCGGACGCGAAGCGGTCGAGGACACCCCGTCCCGATAGGACGAGCGACCGAGACGACGCGCGGGCATGTCGTCAATCCGATGAAGGCGGTGGTATACTCGACCGCGCATCGATCGGACGCCCGAGGAGGTTCACATGGACTGCGCACAACGACACGCTCTCGAGGCCGGTACCGTGCCTGAAGGCGCGGCTCACGCGTCCCGCGCGATCTCCGCGTCCCGCGCGATCTCCGCGTCCCGCGCGATCTCCGTTCTTCGCTTCGCGGCTGCGCTCTGCGTGATCGCATCGATCGCCATTCCCGTCTCCTCCTGCGCCGGGCGCGAGAGCGACCTCGCGATCCTCGCGAGCTCGGAATCCGCCGCCCTCGAGCCAGTCATCAAGGAGTTCGCGAAGCGCGAGCGGGCGCGGATCAGGACCGACTACCGGGGCTCCATCGATATCATGCTCGAGCTCTCCTCCGAAACGCCCTCCTACGACGCCGTCTGGCCCGCGCATTCCCTCTGGATCCAGCTCGGCGACGCGAAGAAGCGCGTGAAGGGCGCGGAGACGATCATGTCCGGTCCCGTCGTCTTCGGCGTGCGCTCCTCCCTCGCGGAGAAATTCGGTTGGAAAGGGAAGCCCGTCCTGGTGCGGGACATCCTCGCGCGCGTGCGCTCGGGCGAGCTCTCCTTCATGATGGCGAGCGCCTCCCAATCCAACTCGGGCGCGGGGGCCTACCTCGGCGCCCTCTACGCGCTCGCGGGCAATCCCGTGGTCCTCTCATCGAAGGACCTCGCCGACCCGCGCGTGCGCTCGGACGTCACGGCCGTCCTCGCGGGCGTGGACCGTTCGAGCGGCGCTTCGCGCTGGCTCACCGAGCTCTTCCTGAAATCCGACGCGGATTGCATGGTCAACTACGAGTCATCGATCATCGAGGCGAACCTCGCCCTGGAGAAATCGGGCCGCGAGCCCCTCTACGCCGTCTACCCCGCGGACGGGATGTCAGTGGCGGACTACCCCCTGGGCTTCATAGAGAGAAAGCCCGGCTCCAAGCGCGAGGCCCTCTTCAACAAGCTCAAGGCCTACCTCCGGAGCCCCGAGGGCATCGCCCGCATCGAGGCCTCGGGCCGTCGCGCGGGCCTCGGGGGCGTCGCGCTCAATCCCGACCCCGCCGTCTTCCGCGCGGAATGGGGCATCGATCCCCGGCGATCCGTATCCTCCGTGCCCCTGCCCCCGCGCGAGGTCATCCTCGAGGCGCTCAACCTCTACCAGACGGAGTTCCGAAGGCCGACCGCCACCGCCTACGTGCTCGACTTCTCGGGATCGATGTACGGCAAGGGCGAGGACGCGCTCAAGGACGCCATCGGCCTCGTCCTCGATCCCGATCGCTCGTCCCGCGTCCTCCTCCAGCAGGGGCCGCGCGACTATTGCGCGATCATCGCCTTCTCGGACCGGATCCTCAAGACCTGGGAAACGTACGGGAACGATCCCGAACGCCTCCGCGCTATCCTCAAGGAAATTTCGGCCTTCTCCCCGAGCGGCGGCACGGACATCCACGGCCCCGTCCTGCCGGTCCTCGAGGCGCTCAAGGACCCGGGGTTCGACGGCTACGGGAAGGCCGTCATCCTCATGACGGACGGCGCCGACAACGCCCCGCCGGACTTCAACGCCCTCGAGGAAGCGTGGAGGGAAGCGGGCTCCGCGATCCCGGTGTTCTGCATCACTTTCGGAGCCGCCGACGAACGCGAGCTCAAGAAGATCGCCGACCTCACCCGGGCCCGCGTATTCGACGGCCGCTCCGACCTCGCGGGCTCGTTCAGGACCGCCAAGGGCTATAACTGAGGGAGACGCCATGCTGAAACGGAATATCCTCGGGCGCACGGGGATCGAAATCACCGAGCTCTGCTTCGGCGCCCTCCCCTTCGGTCCCGTGCAGAAAAACATGGATCCCGCCGACTGCGCGCGCATCCTCGCCCGCGCGCTTGCAGGCGGCGTGAGCTTCGTGGACACGGCGCAAATGTACGGGACCTACGGTCCCATCCGCGCGGCCATGGAATCCTCGGGAATCAGGCCCGTCGTCGCGAGCAAGTCGTCCGCGCCGGATTCCGCGGGGATGCGCGCAGCCGTTGCGGAGGCGAGAGCCGCGCTCGGCCTCGATCGCATCGACGTGTTCCACCTCCACGCGGCGCGCGCGGGCGCGAACGTCCTCGTAGAACGGAAGGGCGCCCTCGAGGCCCTCCTCGACGAGAAGGCCGCGGGGAGGATAGGCGCGATCGGGCTCTCCGCCCATGACGTCGGCGCCGTGCGCGCGGCGGCGTCATCTCCGGACATCGACGTAGTCTTCCCCCTCATGAACCTGACGGGCGCGGGGATCATGGGCGGCGGCAGGCCGGAGATGGAAGCCGCCGTCGCGGAATGCGTCGCCTCGGGCAAAGGCGTCTACCTCATGAAGGCCCTCGCGGGCGGGACCCTCGTGGGCCGCTACCGCGAGGCCCTCGCGTACGCACGGAACGTACCTGGCTCCTCCGCTGTGGCCCTCGGCATGGTGAGCGAAGAGGAGGTCGACCAGAATCTGGAGGCCTTCTCCGCCCGCCCCGGCGCCGTCCTCTCCTTCCCCGACCCCGCGCCCTCCAGCAAGCGCTTCCTCGCGGTACCCGTCATCTGCCAGGACTGCGGCGCCTGCATCGAGGCCTGCCCTTCGAACGCCATCTCCCGACGCGACGGCAAGGCCTGGATCGATCCCGACGCCTGCCTCCGCTGCGGCTACTGCGTGCCCGCGTGCCCCCAGTTCGCGATCAGGATGGTGTGAGCGGTACGGAGCTCCGCGGATCATCCATGAGACTAGGCGTACGCGATACTGAGCTCCGCGCTCGGAAAACGGCGGATGGTTTTCAGCGATGGGCGGGGCCTGTCGATGAAAACCGCCCCTTCGGCTGGCGGGGGGTACCCCGAGGCCGGCGGGTCGGTTTTCATCGACACCCGCCGCCTTTTCAGCAAAGACTATCCGCCGTTTCCCGAGCGCGGAGAATCGCATCGGGTCCAACCCTTATTGCCGCGAGGAAAGAAGCCAACGGCCGCGTTTGCCGATGCGGAGGGCGATGCCGCCCGGGCGGGGCTCAACGGGGCGGGCGGGATCGGATTGGCGTTCACCGTCCAGCTCCACAGCGCCCTGGGCGATGAGTCTGCGGGCCTCCGCGAGCGAAGATCCGCGAGCGCGGGCGACGAGGGCGTCGAGGCGCGTCGCGCCCTCGAGCGCCAGAACGGGGGCGTCCGTCGGGAATTCCCGGCGGGAGAAGGCGGATACGAACCATTCCGATTCCTCCGCAGCCGCGGCCTCTCCGTGATGGAGGGCCACGAGAGCGCGGGCGAGCGCGAGCTTGGCGTCCCGCGGCTTCAGTCTTCCGCCTTCGAGCGCAATGCGCATCCGCGCGACATCTTCCATCGGAATCTCCGTGTAGACCTCCATCCAGTCCGGTATGAGCGCGTCGGGAAGGGACATAGCCTTCCCGAACATGTCGCGCGCGCCCTCCTCGAGGCCGATATAGTTTCCGAGGCTCTTGGACTGCTTGCGAACGCCGTCGAGGCCGGGTGTGATGCGGGTAGTCATGACCACCTGCGGCCGCTGGCCCCGGCGCTCCTGGAAGAACCTTCCCATCATCTCGTTGAAGAGCTGGTCCGTGCCCACGATGGTGAGGTCCGACTCCAGCATCACCGAGTCCCAGCCCTGGAGCACGGGATAGCAGAGCTCGTGCATCCGGAGCTCGCCCCCGGCCTCCACGCGGCGCCTGAACATGTCGCGCGATGAAAGCCGGGAGAGCGTCACCTCCCCGAGAAGCGAGAGGAGCTCCGCGCTCCCGGTGCGCGACCACCATTCCGAATTGCGCCTCGTCTCGAAGACCGCGGGGTCGTCTGTGATGAGGATCCTCCCCGCCTGCCGCTCGAACTCGCGCGCGTTCCGCTCGATCTCCTCGCGGCTCGGAACCGTCCGCGCATCGTCCCGTCCCGTCGGATCTCCGATGCCCGCCGTCACGTCCCCGATGAGGAACTGGACCCGGTGCCCCTCCTCCTGGAAGGCGCGGAGCATCCGGAGGTTCACCGCGTGCCCGATGTGCAGGAAGGGCGCGGTGGCGTCCGCGCCAAACTTCATTCTGAGCTTGCGCCCGGACGCAAGCCGTGAACGCAGCTCGTCCAGGCTGAATACCTCGTCCGTCGTGCGGGCGAGCCGATCTACGAGGTCCGCCTTCCGTTCGCGGACCCTCCCCTTCGTCTCCATTCCTTCCTCCTTGCCGCCGTCGTCGCTTCGCCTGACGAGGCGGTATAGGAGGATCGGGAAGCGGATTCCCTATCGCGCATGTCCCTGCCTTCCTTTCGACGCATCGCCGAGCGGTCCAGGCGAGGAACCGATGCCGTCCTCCCGGTCGCGCGGCGAGCGCATAAAAAAAGGCCCGCGGGGGTTCACCCCGCGGGCCGTGGTTTCCGTGAAGCCGCCTTCCGGCGGCCTTAGGCCAGCGCGATTCCCCCCTCGGAGACGGTGGAGGAATAATAGGCGTACGCCGCGCGGCCAATAAAGTTCATGCACCGACTCTAGCGCGCGCCGCGCGAAGCGGTCAAGTCCCGCGAGGCGCCGCGCCGCTCGCGGGGCTCAGAATTCCTTCCGCTCCCAGTTCCGCGCTGAAACGAGAAATGAGACGCCCAAGCAGGCGAGCGTGAGGAGAACGCAGCCTGAGACGACGGGCACTGCGGGGACGCCGCTCAAGGCCGATGATACCGCCCTGGCGGTCGCGTCCCTGCCGCCCGCTCCCGCGATCCCGCTCACCATAGTGGAGCCGATCGCCATGACGAGGAAGAAGGCCGACGTCAGGATCCGCATCCTCACGTACCCGAAGCGGTACCAGAGCGGAAAGAGGAAGGACAGGGCGATGAATGGAAAGGAGAGGACGATGACGCCCGGAACGAGGTTTCCGCGGGCGAGGGCCGCTACGCGGGGAAGGGAGGACAGGACGAGCGACAGGCCGCCCGAGACGGCGACGAGCGCTCCGTAGAGGATCGCGAGGAAGAGATACTGGGCCGCGGGAACGGCCGAGCGCTTCACCGGCAGCGAGGCGATGAGGGCGAGGCCCTTGCCGCGTTCCTCGAGCTGGAGCGGCATGGCGGCGAACATGATGAGGAACATCCCGTTCAGCATGGCCGTCATGGGCGCTAAAACGATGATGACGGGCTGTATCAGGCAGTTCACCGCCATGATGGCGGCGTAGAGCGAGTAGCGCCGCATGACCTCGATGTCCTTTCGCCAGAGCGCGGTTATAATACCCATGGCCTATTCCTTTCCGTGGTAGAGCATGATCTGCTCGATGGTGACGCGTTCGACCGCGCTTCCCGGCAGGGCGCGGAGCGCGGCCTCCCGGTCGCGCGTCAGGCCCTCGAAGCCCACGCCCGTCTCCCGCGTTCCGATGAAAAGGGCGCGGGCCGCCGCGGGCAGGACGCCGCCTCCGCGTATCAGGCAGAAACCCTCCTCCATCGCGACCTTGTCCATGCTGAAGACGATCTTCCCCCCGCGGATGAAGGTCACGTAGTCCGCGATCTTGTCCAGGTCGGAGGTGATGTGCGTGGAGAAGAGGACCGACCGCTTCCCGTCGGCGACGAAATCCCTGAGGACGCCCAGGAACTCGTCCCGCGCCACCGGATCCAGACCCGACGTGGGCTCGTCCAGCACGAGGAGCTCCGCGCCGTGCGAGAGCGCGACGGCCAGGTTGAGCTTGGCGCGCATCCCCCGCGAGAGCTCCTTCACCTGCTTGTGCGCGGGAACGCCGAAGTCCCCGAGCCGCCGCTCGAAGCCCGCGCCGTCCCATGACGGAAGGAAACGCGATACCGTCTTTACCGCTCGGTCTACCCGCATCTCCTCCCAGAGCCAGTTCTCGTCGGAGACGAAGCCGATCCGCGCGCGCGCGCGGACGCCGTCCGTCCAGGGATCCGCGCCGAGCACGGAGAGCTCGCCGCCCGTTCTCCGCGCCATGCCCATGAGGATCCTCAGGGTCGTAGTCTTCCCGGCCCCGTTCTCCCCTACCAGCCCCATCACGCATCCGGGCTCGAGCGAGAACGAGACGCCGTCCAGGGTGAAACCGGGATACTCCTTGCGGAGCCCCCGGGCCTCGATAAGCGCTGCCATTCAATCCTCCTTCATAGCCAGGTCGAGCATCGCGACGAGTTCGTCCCGTCCCACGCCGATGGCGGCCGCGGCCGCGGCCGCCTCGCGGAACTTCTCCTCGATCAGCCTGAGCCGCGCCTCCCTCATGAGGGCGGGATTCCCGCCGGAGACGAAGGTCCCCTTCCCCCCGACAGATGACACGAAGCCCGCCGCCTCGAGATCGTCGTAGGCGCGCTTCGTGGTGATGGCCGAGATGTTGAGGTCCCTGGCCAACGACCGGATTGAGGGAAGGCCCTCGCCCTGCATGAGATCGCCGCGGATGATGGCGTCCCTGATCTGGGAGAATATTTGGAGGTAAATTGGGTCGCTCGACGCGTTGGAAATAAATACCTTCATGCTGCCTCCAACCATTCTTACTGTATATATACGTTATATACAGTAAAAGGTCAAGCCAAAATACATTTGGAAACACGACAGTCAGCATAAGGGAAGCAATGTGCCCTTCGGAGGGTCGATTCAGCTTTAGCGCGCATCATTTCCGTTACCGAAAAGATAAAAACCGGAAAAAAGGTAGAATCACCGCATCTTATTCCCTATAATGGAATTGTACCCAAAAATCTCCGCGGTCGGCCTGACCTTTCTCAAAACCGCGGTTGCCGCGCTAGAAAAAAACGAGGAGTAGCGAACATGACGAATCCGATCCAGACCGTAGCCTTCATCGGGAATTACCTTCCCCGCCAATGCGGCATCGCGACATTCACGACCGACCTTTGCGAATCCATCGCGACGGCCCATCCACGCGTCACCTGCTTCGCCGTCCCGGTGAACGACACCCCCGAGGGCTACGCCTATCCACCGCGCGTACGCTTCGTCATCAGGGAAAACGACCTCGCCTCCTACCGGGAAGCCGCGGACTTCCTCAATATCAACAATCCCGACGTCGTATGCTTCCAGCACGAGTACGGCATTTACGGCGGCGACGACGGGATCTACGCGCTCTCCCTCCTCCGCCGCCTCCGCATGCCCATCATCACGACGCTCCATACGATCCTCCGCGAACCGAGCCCGCGCCAGAGGCGCATCCTCATCGAGATAGCTGAGCGATCCAGCTTCATCGTGGTCATGGCGATGAAGGCAGTCGAGCTCCTCAAGGAGGTCTACGGCCTGGACGAGGCGAAGATCCGCCTCATCCAGCACGGGATACCGGACCTTCCCTTCATAGACCCGAATTTCTACAAGGACCAGTTCGGCGTGGCGGGAAAGACCGTCCTCCTCACCTTCGGGCTCATCTCGCCCAACAAGGGCATCGACCAGGTCATCCGCGCCATGCCCGCCATCGTCGAGGGAAACCCGAACGTCGTCTACGTCGTCCTCGGCGCCACGCACCCGAGCCTCCTCAGGCAGGAGGGCGAGGCCTACCGCCTCACGCTCCAGCGCCTCGTCGCGGAGCTAGGCATGGAGGAACACGTGCGCTTCCGCAACCGCTTCGTGAGCCAGGAGGAGCTTAAGGAATTCCTCGTGATGGCAGACATCTACGTCACGCCCTACCTCGGGGAGGCCCAGATCACCTCCGGGACGCTCGCCTACTCCTTCGGCATCGGGAACGCCGTCGTCTCCACGCCGTACTGGCACGCGGCGGAGCTGCTCGCGGACGGCAGGGGCATCCTCGTCCCCTTCGGCTCCCCGGAGGCCATCGCGGAGGCGGTGCTCCGCCTCGCGAACGACGAGCCGCTCCGCAACGCGATGCGGAAGAACGCCTACCTGGCCGGACGCGAGATGACCTGGCCCAAGACGGCCGACCGCTACGTGGGGACCTTCGAGGAGGCGCGGCTCTCCCGGCGGGGGCCGGGAACCGGGCGCGAGGCCTTCCCCGAGGAGGAGCAGCGAGAGCTCCCCGAGCACAAGCTCGACCACCTCAGGGCGCTCACGGACGGCGCGGGAATCGTCCAGCACGCGCGCGCGACCGTCCCTCTCTTCTCCGAGGGCTACTGCACCGACGACAACGCGCGCGCCCTCGTGCTCATGTCCCGCATCGCGGCCCGGGCCGAGGAGGCCGGGACGGACGCCGAGGCGATGGCCGGAACCTACCTCGCCGCCCTCCACTACGCCTTCGATCCCTCCTCCAAGCGGTTCCGGAATTTCCTGGGCTTCGACCGGAGGTGGGCGAAGGAACAGGGATCCGAGGATTGCCACGGGCGGGCCGTATGGGCGCTGGGCACCTGCGTGGGGCTCTCCGACAACCCGGGCCTGCAGGGCGCGGCGGGCATCCTCTTCGAGCAGTCCCTCGCCTCCGTGCGCGGCTTCACTTCCCCGCGCGCCTGGGCCTTCTCCATCCTCGGGATCCGCGAGTACCTGAAGCGCTTCTCAGGCGACCGCTTCGCGGCGACGCTCCGCGAGGAACTCGCAGAGCGGCTCCTCGCTCTCTACCGCGCGGCGGCCTCCCCGGACTGGCCCTGGTTCGAGGCCGAGCTCACCTACGCCAACGCGAGGCTCCCGCACGCCCTCATCATATGCGGCCGCGACCTGGGAAGCCCGGCCATGACGGAGGCCGGCCTCGCCTCGCTCGAGTGGCTCATGGCCGAGCAGACGACGCGGGAAGGGCGCTTCCGGCCCATCGGATCCGATGAGCCGTACCGCCGCGGGGGTCCCCGCCCCCTCTACGACCAGCAGCCCATAGAGGTGGCCTCCTCGATCTCCGCCTGCCTGGACGCGCTCAAGGCCACCGGCGAAGGGCGCTGGAGGCGCGAGGCCGAGAAGGCCTTCCGCTGGTTCTTCGGAGGGAACGACCTCTCCCTCTCGGTCTACGACGCGGCGACGGGCGGTTGCCGCGACGGCCTCCACGTGGACAGGCTCAACCAGAACGAAGGCGCGGAATCCACGCTCGCCTTCCACCTGTCGCTCGCGGAGATGCGGGAGGTCGAGGAATCGATAGCGCTCAAGGAGCCGCTCACTGAATGAGGAGGACCCGATGAAGCCCCTCGAAGCCGTCCGGCTCGCGTCGCCGATCATCCGCCCGGATCCCTCCAGGGTGGTGGCCCGCCCTTTCATCCCCGCGAGCGAGGACCGGGTGCGGCGGATCGCCGCCCGCGCCCTCGCCCTCGGCGAGGAGGAGGCGCGGAAGCTCCTCGAAGGGGTCCTCGCGGAGTTCGGGCCGTACAACCCGGGGCTCCGGAGCGCCTTCGCCAGGCACTACGCGATCGTCGAGCGGCATATCGGGGACGCGAGCCCGTCGGAGGAGCGGAAGCTCCTCATCGGCGCGTACTTCACCTCCGAGTATTCCTTCGAGTCCGCCGCCGTCTTCAATCCGTCCATAGTCCCCCATCCGGACCAGGGGGGACTACCGGAGGGGGCGCTCCGCTACGCGATGAGCGTCCGCTCGGTCGGCGAGGGGCACGTGTCCTCGATCTCCTTCCGCACCGGGACCGTCTACGCGGACGGATCGGTCTCCGTGAATCCCGTATCCAAGGCCGTCGCGCGGGCGGATACCGTCAAGAACGCGCTCTACGAGAAAAAGCTCTTCCTCTTGAAGCTCGGCGAGATGGGCTTCGGGAACGACTTCCTCCGCGAAGCGTCCGAGCGGCTGGCCGAGGGCTTCACCTTCGACGAGCTCGCGTCCGCCGTCTCCGCGGTCCTGAAGACGCGCGATTCGCAGGTCGACTCCATGACCGCCGACAAGATGATGTGGCTCGCCCGCTCCAACTACGAGATCCAGTTCGACGAGAGCACCGAGTTCTCCGAGCGGCTCATCTTCCCCGCCTCGCCCACGGAGCAGAACGGGATCGAGGACGCCCGCTTCGTGCGCTTCGAGGACTCGGGCCGCGTCAGGTACTACGCCACCTACACGGCCTACGACGGCAAGATCATCCTGCCGCAGATCATCGAGACCGACGACTTCAGGCGCTTCCGCATGATCACGCTCAACGGCAGGGTCGCGGAGAATAAGGGCATGGCCCTCTTCCCCCGGAAGCTCGACGGCCGCTACGCCATGCTCTCCCGCCAGGACAACGAAAGCGTCTTCCTCATGTATTCCGACAACCTCCACTTCTGGCAGGAAGCGACGCGGATCGCGGAACCGATGAGCGATTGGGAGTTCATCCAGATCGGGAACTGCGGTTCTCCCGTCGAGCTGGACGAGGGCTGGCTGGTCCTGACCCACGGCGTAGGACCGATGCGGAAATACTCGATCGGGGCGATGCTCCTCGACAAGGAGGACCCGTCCAAGGTGGTTGGGCGCCTCTCGGAGCCCCTCATCTCGCCCGCAGAGGGGGAGCGCGCGGGATACGTGCCGAACGTCGTGTACACCTGCGGATCCCTCGTCCACTCAGGGCGGCTCCTCATTCCCTACGGCACCTCCGACATGGCCATCGCCTTCGCGAGCGTCCCCCTGGACGAGCTGATCCGTCGGTTGACCGGCGCTTGACCGTCGCCTGGCCCGCCATACCGCTCCCGGGATGAGGGGGAATCCGGCCAGGCCGGATGGGGGAGAAGGGAGGGATCCCTTCTCCCCTTTTTTTTACTATTCAGATATTACCCTGTCAGAAGATGTCAGGAATTCGGGTCTAGGATGCTCGCGCGGGGACGGAACTCCCCGAAGGAGGAACCATGAAGGACAACGTGATGATCGCGGCCTGCGGGCTGGACTGCGCGGAATGCGATGCCTATAAGGCCTGGAAGACGAACGACCAGGCGCTCAGGATCAAGACGGCGGCGGCCTGGTCCAAGGCCTACAACTTCGACTGCCTGCCGGAGATGATCAACTGCTCCGGCTGCCGCGCCGCGGAAGGGCCCAAGATCGGGCACTGCGCCGAGTGCGGGATCAGGGCCTGCGCGCAGAAGAAGAGCGTGGGCACCTGCGCCGCCTGCACGGACTACGCCTGCGGCGACCTCAAGGAATTCTTCAAGAGCGCTCCGCAGGCCAAAGCCAACCTGGATAGGCTCAGGGCCTGAGGACGAAAGATGAAATACGCGGGAATCGTGCTGGCGGAGAGCCTGGAATCCGAGGCCTGCTTGGCCCGCCTCAACGTCGTGAGGCGCGAATCCTGGGACATCGCGGATCCGGCCCCCTACCAGCCGAAAACCTGGACAGCGGTGTTCTTCGAGAACGACGACGATATGGACGGAGTCGCGCGGGCAATATCAGCCTGCCTCAAGCCGGCCTGGTACGCGGATCTCGGGAACGCCGCGAGGAAGGTGATCGTCTACCGCGATCGAGTCTTCTCCTACGTCCCCGGGGACGCCGCGGGGCGGGCGGAGGCGATGGAGCACGGCAGGCTCGCCGGGATACCGGAACGCCAGTTGGACTGGAAGGAGTGACGCGGTGACCGCAGAATCGCTCTCCGCCGCGATGCGCGAGCGGGGCTTCGCCTGCGCGGCCGTCCCCGTCGGGCGGCTCGAGGATCTCAGGAAGGATTTCCTCGAGCTCGCCGAGGCGGGGACCATCGACTCCTTCCAGCGCTGGATCGCGGAGAACATTTTCAATTACGGTCTCCCCCGGACAGTTTTCACGCCGCGGACGATCGTCGTCGTCGCCGCTCCCGTCCCGCCCTGGGCGGAGATCGTCATCGAATGGAAGGGGCGGCGGACGGAGGCGCGGAGCCTGGTCTGGGGCTACGAGGGAAAAGGGAACGCCACGGCGAACGCGGCCCGGGCGCTCGAGGAGATGCTTTCCGCGTCGGGATACGGCCGCGCGGAAGCGCCCCGCGTCCCGCTCAAACGGCTCGCCGTCCGGAGCGGACTCGCTCGCTACGGACGGAACAACGTGACCTACGTGGAGGGCATGGGGAGCTACCTCGAGCTCTCGGCCAGCGTCACGGACATGCCCTGCCCCGAAGACTGGTGGCCCAAGCCTCGCCTCTTGGACGCGTGCGAGGGCTGCGGGGCCTGCGTCCGCGCCTGCCCCACGGGAGCCCTCCGCGAGGACGCGTTCGTCGTGGATACGAGCCGCTGTCTCTCCCGCTGGAACGAGGAGGCGGGCGATTTCCCCGCGTGGATGCCCCCATCCGCGCACCATACGCCTTACGATTGCCTGCGCTGCACCGAACGCTGCCCGGCGAACGCGAAGCGCATGGGGGAAGTCGCCGGCCCCGTCGTCTTCAGCGAAGCGGAGACTGAAGCCCTGCTCTCGGGCGCGGCGATCGAAAGCCTGGACCCCGGTCTCAGGGAGAAAGTCGTCTGGCTCGGCCTGGACCATTGGTGGCCGGCCATTCCGCGGAACATCAGGGCCCTCATCGACGCGTCGACGGACAAAAAAGGAGAATAACGATGAAGTGCATAAACCCGCTCATCGTGGTGGAGGACGTTCCGCGCTCCCGCGCCTTCTACGAGGGCGTCCTGGGACAGGAAATTCTCATGGACCTGGGACTCAACGTCGCGTACCGGGGCTTCGCCATCCAGCAGCGCGCGCTCTGGGAAGAGGTGATCGGCGGGAGAAAGGTCCTCTTCAAACCGCACGACATGGAGCTCTACTTCGAGGACGACGACGTGGAGGGATGGGCCGGCCGGCTCGCCGCCGCCGGGACGGAGTTCGTCCACGGCGTCAAAGAGCAACCCTGGAAACAACGCGTCCTCCGCTTCTACGATCCCGACGGGCACATGATCGAGATTGGCGAAACGATGGGAAACGTCGCGCGGCGCCTCATGGCGGAGGGCATGACGCTCGCGGAGGTCGCCGCCGTCACGTACATGCCCGTCGAGGCCCTCGAGCGGGAACTCGCCGCGGTTACATCCGAAAAAGAAGGACGGTGACGGCATGGACGAGAAACGCGTCTTCTTCATCGCCTATGACGGGTTTTCGGACTGGGAGTGCGCCTACGCGCTCGCGGAGCTCGCCTCGGGCAGGTACTTCAAGCGTGACGCGCCGTCCTGCCGCGTCATGACCGCTACGCCGTCGGGCGGCGAGGTCCGGAGCATGGGAGGGATGCGCGTCGTCGCCGACCTCCCGCTTTCCGCCATCGATCCAGAGCCTGACGACATGTTCCTTATTCCCGGCGGCCTCGGATGGGAAGCGGACGGCCATGGAGACATCGCAGCCCTGGCCACGATGGCGCTCGGCCGCGGAATGACCGTCGCCGCGATCTGCGGCGCGACGTTCGGGCTCGCCCGCGCGGGGCTCCTCAATTCACGCAAACACACGAGCAACGCGCCTCAGTACCTCTCCTTAGCGGGTCCGGCCTACTCGGGGGCGGCGCTCTACCGATGGGACCCCGTCGTCAGCGATGTCAGTCTCATAACGGCCACCGGGCTCGCGCCCGTCGAATTCGCCCACGAGATATTCTCGCAAAGTGGCCTGTTCACGAAAGAAGTCGCCGATGCCTGGCGAGAGCTGAACCTTGAGCGGAGCTTCGAGGCGTGGAACGCCTTCCAGGCGGCTACGGGAGGGGCGCAGCTTTGATTACACTTGAAAAGCGCGGACGGAACGGCAATACGGATAAAGGAAGAAACGATGCATGAACGGTACGCCGGGACGGTCGACGCGGCGTCCGCTTGGATGAGGCGGACCGTAAACGTTCGGGCGGCCCTCGTCCTCGGCTCACAGGCGAGGACGGAGCATCCGGGGGACGGAAACTCGGACCTGGACATCCTCCTCCTCGCCAAAGAACCGGATACGTTCTTCGAGGATCGATCCTGGCTCGCGGAATTCGGTGAGGCCCTCGCAACCGCCGAGGAGGATGAGAACCTGCCCTGGGCGGGGATCCGCTGGCGCGTCCTCCGCGTCCTCTACTCCGACGGTCGGGCCGTCGACTTCTCGATCCTTCCGGACGCAAAGCGCGCTGCGGTCCTCGGTCTCAACCGAGAGATCCACGCGAAGGGCTACGTAGTCATCCACGATCCGGACGGCTCATTCGCGCGAGACGTCGCGCGAAGTATCGCGGTCGTTCCGAATCAGCAGCCCGCCCGCCTTGACCCATCGGGGCTCGAGCGAACCGCGGAGGGCATCGTCTTCCGTGCGCATTACGCTGCCAGAAAGCTCACACGCGGCGAGCTCTACGCGGCAGTGGTTGAGATCAACGGACCTATTGCCGCCTCCCTCCTTGCCCTCGTCGAAGCGCATACCGCCCTCGTCGTGAAGCGAACAAGCGTCCTCGACTACGAGGGCCGCTTCCTCGAGGATCGGGCGGAGCCTTGGGTCCTCGAACGGCTTAGGCGCTGCTTTGCCCCCTATGACGCCTTGGCGGCTGCTGACGCGATCAGTTCGATTATCAGCCTCGCCAGTTCCTTGATCTCCGGCTTTGGCCCTGCCTCGGGCATGGACGTCACCGCGCCCATGTTCGCCGCAAGCACTGCGTTGATCGAAAGGACGCTCGAGCCGCTCCGCGCTTCCCGAGAGCCGCCATGTTGATGCCATCATCGCTCGCGACTACGAATCTGGCTCCCTGGGCGGAATCTGCAAGAGGCCGGGGAATAAAGCCTCCGGGGCGAAACCATGAATGAAGGCCGATTCAGAAGGAGGAACGCGATGCCAAGGGCGACCACGAAAGACGATCTCCTCGCGACCAGCGGAATGAACTACGCGAAACTCATGAGCTTCATCGACGCGCTGCCTGAAGCGGACCGCGAACGTGATATCGATCTCAATGGCAGGGACAGGAACGTCCGCGACGTCGTCTGCCATCTCCATGAATGGCACCTCATGCTGGAGGGATGGCGCGCCGAGGGCATGAAGGGAAAGACGCCCGCTATTCCGGGAGCGGGCTATACCTGGCGGACGCTACCGGCGCTCAATAGGGAAATCTGGAAGAAATACCAGGCAACGAGCCTCAAGGATGGCATAAAGCTCCTTAAGAAGAGCTACTCGAGAATGATGAAGCTTATTGAAGGCCATTCTGAACGGGAACTCTGGAAACAGGGCATCTACGCATGGACAAAGTCCACGACCCTCGGCGCGTATTTCGTCTCCAACACCGCGAGCCATTACGACTGGGCGCTGAAGACCCTGAAGCCCCTCAGACAAACGAGAAGCGAGCGGCATTCCGGTACTGAGCCGGCGAAAGCGGGCCCTCCCGGAAAAAAAGAAAGCAAAGCCATGAATCGGAAATATCCGGCCCCCCGCCCTCCCCTTTCCGATCCCGCGGTCTTCCCCTCGGAGGAAGTCCTCGCGGGGATCCTGGGCGGACGGGCCAAGGCCGCGCTCGACGCGCTCCTCGAGGAGAATCGCGCCGCCCATCCGACCTTCACCTCCGAGTGGCGCTATTACAATGACGGCAAGCGATGGCTCATGAAGGGCCAGGTCAAGCAGAAGACCGTCTTCTGGCTCTCGGCGGCGACAGGCTCGTTCCGTGTCACCTACTACCTCGGAGCGGGCGCAGATGCGGAAGTGATGGCCGGGGATTTCTCCGAGGAGGCGAAGGCCGGCTGGAAGGAATCGACCGGAAAGAAATTCAGGGGGCTCACGATTTCCGTGAAATCCAAGAAGGATCTTCCCGCCTGCCGAGCGGCCGCGGACCTCAAACTGTCATCGAAATAGGCATCCTCCCGTCCGCCGGGCGTAAGCGGACGCCTATCGCGGTCCGCCGCCCGGCGTCCGACGACCACTTAACTTTTGAATAGGGGATCGGTATTATCGTGACCATGGACAGGCTCATCATCAAAGGGGCTCGGGAACACAACCTCAAGAACATCGACTTGGACCTCCCGCGCGACAAGCTCATCGTGGTATCGGGAATCTCGGGCTCGGGGAAGTCCTCACTCGCCTTCGACACTATCTTCGCCGAGGGGCAGCGCAGGTACGTGGAGAGCCTCTCCTCCTACGCGCGGCAGTTCCTGGGCCTCATGAACAAGCCCGACATCGACTACATCGAGGGCCTGTCCCCCGCCATCTCCATCGAGCAGAAGACGACGCACCGCAACCCCCGCTCGACGGTGGGAACGGTCACGGAGATACACGACTACTACCGCCTCCTCTACGCCCGCATCGGCATACCGCACTGCCCGAAGTGCGGCAAGGTCATCCGCGAGCAGAGCGTGGACCAGATCCTGGACACCATCCTCACGTGGCCCGCGGGCTCCAAGCTCCAGGTCCTCGCGCCTGTGGTGCGCGGCAAGAAGGGCGAGCACCAGAAGATCCTCGAGGACGCCAAAGCCGCGGGCTTCACGCGGGCGCGCGTGGACGGCGAGATCGCGAGCCTCGACGAGCCCATCAAGCTCGACAAGCAGAAGAAGCACGGGATCGACATCATCAT
>CAZIEI010000019.1:0-18857 GCA_964538705.1 uncultured Spirochaetales bacterium
GCTGCGGCGGTGAAATCAAGATGAAGACCGTGTTCGATGATCAGGTGAAGTCGCTCGGGCGGCGCTCGGTGCGCTTGCACTTATCGCACTCGGCGACATTGCGTACCTTGCCGTTCTCGAACACGGTCTTCATCTTGATTTCACCGCCGCAGCTGCACAGGAACTTATGGGTGCTAGACGTCGTGCGGGAGTTCTTGGATGCCTGGGCCATGCTTATCCTCCGTAGGGAGCGAATTTAACGCGAAGGACGGCCTTCTGTCAACAAGACCGAGACGCGATCGCCCGTTTCAGCGGCGTTTCCGAGGGAAAATGCGGCTCAGGACCCAGGACAGGACGGCCAAGGGGCCCTTCAGGCCGTACTCCTCGGCGTAAATGCGTACAGCGTCCTTGGCCCGGAACGCGTTCCCCCGGGATCGTTTGAGGTCGTCCCAGTACCGGACGATGTAGACGTAGAGGTCAGAGGGGGTCCTGCCCGGGAAGCGAGAGAGGAGCTTCTCGGAGACTATGGTGTCCACGATCGGATGGTAGACCTTCTCGTACCAAGAGCCGACGGCGCGGCCCAGGCCGATCTCCTCCTTAATTCCCTGGTTCATGTAGTACTTGTGTACGAGGATGTGGTTATAGATGACGTCATACTGGCCAAGGGTGGTGAAGTCCAGGTCGTCGTCGTCCGTGATGATCCCGAAGTAGGTCTCCTCGTAGAAGAGGGCTTTCTCGTACGCGATGACAGCCGAAACCACCTCGTCGCGGGACACGCCCGGGGCGAGGCGAATCTCGGAATTGAGGGATATGACCTCGGCGTCGATCATCGAAACGCCCTGATGCCTGGCCACGGAGACGCGGTGGTTGCCGTCGCGGACGAAATACACTCCGCCGATCTCGTAGAGGCGGATCGGGGGGAGGTTGAGATCCTGGAGATGGGCCTTGTCCACGTTCATCCAGCGATCGCGCATCCTGTCGTGCTTCGGCAGGAAGGCTTGGTTGAAATCGTGGTATCGTCCCTCGGACCCGACGATGAGATCGACGGGGATGGCCCGCATCCCAACGTAGGTCTCGCCCTTAGGCTTTACGATGGTCTTGATCTCCTGGAGCGAGAAGAGCTCCTCGCGGCCCGGGTTGAAGAAATGGAACAGGCGCGAGAGGGATTCTTTCTGCCGGGCCCTGTGGAAATCCTCCGACGCTACCTGCGACACGGCTGAGTTGCTGAGGGGCATTTCACTCCTCTCCTAGGGTTATGACGCAATGGTTGAAGGCGTTCACGACCGTCGTCGATCCGTATCGGGAAAGCCTCACGTCGTTCAGGTCGTAGAGGTGGACGTGGCCGTGTACGAGGAATCGAGGCTTGAAAGTGCGCATGATCCAGAGGAATGCCTTGAACCCGCGGTGGCAGAGGTCGGGCTTGTCGTGGATACCGAACGGCGGCGCGTGCGTGAGGACCACGTCTACGAAACGGCCCTTGGTCATCCGGTTCACGAGGAAGCGGGGTACCAGGGCCAGGGCCTTGAGCCACATCTGGAGGTCGGAGAACTGGGAGGGGCCGCGATTATAGCGCATGCAGCCCGGGAGTCCCGCAACGATGAGGCCCTCCTCGCTCCGGACTTTCCCACCGACGTCCACGGCGCCCGTAAATTCTTCGCTCGTCTCCGCGACGTCCTCGCCGATCGACCGGACCTGCTCGAAGACTCCCGTCTTCCGTTCCGAGACGGAGTGGTGGTTTCCTTCGACGTAGAGGAGGGGCTTGTTGAGGAAGGACACGATGAAGCCGAGGTACTCGGGAGGAAGGTCGCCGGCTGAGAGGACCATGCCGATGTCCTTGAAGCGTTCCTTCATTGAAAGGGAGTAGACGAGCGGATCAATCTGGTCGGAGACGCAGAGAAGCTTCATTTTCTCTCGCGTGAGAAGAAGTCGGCCGAGTTGAGGAGGTCCTGGAGCTGGTCCCTGCCGATGATCTCGACCGGGCGGTTCTCGGCGAAATCCATGGCGGTGCGCGTGAAGCCCGAGCTCGTGAGGATGGCGCCGCGGACGACGCCGATTTTCTTCATCTGGTCAAGGAGCGCCCTGATGGGCGCGTCGTCCAGGACCTCGGGAGTCCTCAAGAAGCGGTAAAGCCGAGGGAGCTTTTTGACGCCCAGCCATTTCTGGCTGTCGCTCTCCATGGCGATGATATCGAGGCCATTGGGGATTTCGTTGACTTCGCGGACGGTGAACTGGAGGGAGCTCGAGATGATGGAGGCACAGATCTGCTTGAATACCTCGCGGCCGCAGGTGACGTAGTCCTTGATCTTGTCGTCGGTTCTGAATTCCTGATACTGGGCGAGCTTCTCCGCGACATCCCTGAAATTGGACTTCTTGACGTAGATGCGCTCCCATTGCTCGATAGCCTTATCCACGTCCCGCTGCTTCTCGTAGCACATGGCCAGGAAGTATCGGGCGTAAAGGGCCTCGTTGGAACCTTCGTCCTTGGCGGACCTGACGGCCCGGTCGAGTTCTGGGATCGCCCTGTCGAATTCGTTGAGGCTCATGTAACAGCCGCCGCGCTCCACGAGGGCCTTCACCTTGAGTTCGGGATCCCGCATGGACTTCTCGAAGGCGGAGAGGGCGCCCATATAGTCGTGGCCGTCCTTGAGGAGCTTGCCCGCGTAGAAATGTGCGGAGGTGTTCTCGGGCTCGTAGCGGAGCGCGAGGTTCATCTCGTTCTTGGCCTCGAGCGGCTTGTTGTCGTGATAGAGGAGGAGGCCGAGCTCGAAGTGGGCCTTGGCGTGCCGGGGATCGATCTCTATGGCGCGGCGGAGGTAGCTCATCGCGGACTCGGACTTGTGGCGCTCGGTAAACAGCCTACCCGCCATGTAGTAATGTTCCGCCACGAGGGGCTCGAGCTGGGCGAGGAGCAGGTATTCCTTGAGGGCCTCCTCGTGCTGGTTAAAACGGAGAAAGAGGTCGGCGATGCGTTTCCTGAATTCGATCTCGGGAACGTCCCGGTTGAACTGGGATATCTGGTTGACGATCTTGAATTCCATGAGGGCGATCTCGCTCTTGCCCTCTCCCATGTAGAGTATGCCGAGGAGGTAGTGCGCTGCGGAATTCCGGGAATCCTTGGATATAAGGGCTTTGAGCGCCTTGGTGGCGGTGGCCGTCCTCCCGTTCTTGATGAGGGCGAGGATCGAGGGGATCTGCGTGGGGGTCAGGACGGAGCGGATGACGAGGATGAGGATAGTCCCGACGCAGAGGACGAGCACGACGATTATCGGTATCAGGATCTGCATGCTCCGCTCTAACCTCGCTCTCAAGAGGATGCGCGAGCCCGGGTTTCCGGAACCGGGCGATCTTTGAAAATGCCCGCATCTGCGGTATCTTTTGAGTCGGGAAAACGGGTTCCGGACTCAAGCCGGGGACGCACCCCGACGATTTTTAGATTATACGGTTTGGAAGCATCTGTCAAACCGGGGAGGCCGGATGAAAAAGAGGATAGGCACTGTTTTTGCCATATCGGCGCTGGCCCTCACGCTCATCGCCCCTATGGCGAACGCCCAGGACGACTTCGCGCGGGGCGAGGAGCTTTTCGTCAATAACAAGCCCGCCGAGGCCGTCGGATACCTCGAATCCGCGATTCGAAAGGACCCGGGAAAGGAACTGGCCTACCTATACCTCGGGACGGCCTATTTCCAGCTCGGGAAAACCGCCGACGCCATTTCAACTCTCAAGAAGGGCTCCGCCGGAGCGGGGGGCTATTCGAAGCTGTTTTCATATTACCTAGGGGTCTTCTACGAATCGCAAAAGAAGAACGCGTTCGCGGAGGAGATGTACACCGACGCCCTGAAGGCGGATCCATCATACGCCCAAGCATTCCTCAACAGAGCGAACGTCAAGTTCAATCAGGGCAAGTACCGTGACAGTGTTCCCGATTACCGTTCCTACCTCACGCTCGAGCCCGAGACCCCCCAGCGCGAGAGCATTGAGCGCCTCATAGCGCTCCTCGAGCAGGGGTTCGCGGAAGAGGACCGCCTCAAAGCCGAGGAGGCCAGGCGCCTCGCCGAGGAAGCCGCCCGCAAGGCCAAGCTCCTCGAAGATGTGGCGGCTTCGCTCAAGGACGCCGCTGAGGACACCGAGGGGACTTCGGTCGGAACCGAGGGCGCCGAGGGCTACGACGACGAGAGCCAACTCGCCGATTGAGTATCGATACTCGTAAACGCATGAAAGGAAACGCCCGATGCCCGCAAAGAAATTCGTGACCATCGCGAAGCCGGAACCCGCCGGCAGGAAACCGAAAGGGAGCGGCAAGACGGCCAGGACGATCGTCGTCGCCGCCGTCGTCCTCATCCTCCTCATCGGCGTGGGCGTGGGAACGGGGCTCATCGTCAAGGGATCCTCGGCGCGAACGAGGAACAACATTCTCATGCTCGCGAAATCCTACCTCGACAAGGGCGAATACGATCGCGCCCTCGATAAAGTGGATCAGCTCCTCGAGAAGGATTCCGGCGATAAGGAAGCCCTCGATCTCCGGGATGAAATCCTAAAAAGACGGAACGAAACGGCGGATCAGCGGGCGGCGCGGGAAAAGGCCGAGCGGGAGGCCGAACAGAATCGCCTCGCCAATTCCATCGATAAGCTCGGTAACAAGCTCGGTAACGGCAAGCCGGGAAACCAATCCTCCTCCTCTGGAACGAATACTGTCGCCGGGACGGGCTCGAACTCCGGTTCCAAGGACCCCGACGCGCTAGCTAAGCAGCGGGAAGACGAGCGTAGGGCGGCGGAGGATGCAAAGGCCAGGGCGGCCGAAGAGGAACGGATCAGGAAGGCGGAAGCCGACGCCGCCGCGGCAAGGCGGAAGGCCGAAGAGGATGAGCTCGCGCGGAAATCCAAGGCGATGCGGGACCGCATGAACGAAGTGAACGCGCTCGTCGAACGGGCGGCGGGGAAGGCCCGGAACGCGGACCTCGTCGGCGCCCGCAAGGACTTCGCGAACGCCGTTGAAAAATTCCCCGAGGGCGAGGACAAGTTCGCGGCCAAAAAGCACGTCCAGATGGCCGAGGCGTACTACGACGCGTACAAGGCCGATCCGGGCGGGGACAAAGGCCAGCAGGCGGTCAAGGACGCGGTCATCCAAGCTAAGGAATCCATAAAGCGGGATTCGACCGCCGCGGAACCGCACTACACGCTCGGCCAAATCAGCTCGAGCCTCAAGCAGTGGGACAACGCCATACAGGAACTGAAAGAAGCGAACAAGCTCGATCCCAAGAACTGGCTCTACGCCTACGAGCTCGGGAAGGCGTACTACAACGCCAAGCGGTATGAAGACGCGAAGCAGGCCTTCAACTCCGCCGCTTCGATGAACCCCAAGGAAGAGCGCATATTCTACAACCTGGCGCTCTCCTACAAAGCCCTCGGGGACTACAAGAACGACGTCGCGAACATGAAGAAGGCCATAGCCCTTAAAGGTGATTACGCCATGGCCTACGTCGAGATGGGGCGGGCCTACGTCGAGCTCAAGGACGCGGTGAACGCCACTGCGTCCTACCGGAGCGCGATCCACGCGGATCCGTCGAACGCGTCGGCCATGCGGGAGCTCGCGGTGATCCAAATGGACGGGGGCAATTACAAGGAAGCCGAACGGCTCCTCGAATCGGCGATCGCCGTGGCCGACGACGCGATCACCAACTACAACCTGGCCACGACGGAAATAGAGCTCGGGAAGCCTGAGGAGGCTCTCGTCCACGCGCGGAAGGCCGTGGAGCTCAAGCCGTCCAATTCGGTGTATCTCCATACGCTCGGCCTCGCGTACGAGAAATCGGGCAAGCTGGACGATGCGATAACCGCGTACTCCAATTCGGCGGCGTACGACAAGAAATACGACAAGCCGAGGATCAACCTGGGGAATATCTTCCTGGACGAAGGCTTCGACGACAAGGCGCTCATCTATCTCGAGGAAGCCTACAAGATCGATTCATCCGGATTCGAGGTGAACAACAATCTCGGAAGGGCGTACCTCCGGAAGGCCCTGTATGAACGGGCGATCCAGCATCTGGAGAAGGCCATGGCCGCGAGCCCGAGGGAACCCGAGCCCAGGCTCAACGTCGCCAAGGCCTACGCTTCATCCGGGCAGAACGAGAAGGCCAGGAACGCCTACGTCGAGCTACTCAAGCTCGAGCCGGGGAATTACGACGCGGCCTTCGAGCTCGGCAAGGTGTACGTAACCCTGGGAGAGAACGACAAGGCCAAGAAGACCCTGCAGGATCTCATCAACAGGAAGCCCGACTACGAGAAGAAAGCGGAAATCGAAAAGATCCTCTCGTCTCTGTAGCTAACGGACGATGCGCCGGATGCGCTCGTAGGCCTCCTCGCGGCCCATCGAGAACATGATGGGCCGCCCGTGTGGGCAGCGCTTTTCCGGGAGCGAGAGGGCCTCGCGGACGAGCGCTTCCATGGCGGGGAAGTCCAACGCGTCGCCCTCCTTTATCGCCGACTTGCAGGCGGTCATGGCGCGGGCGGTCCGTGTCGGATCCTCGCTTCCGTTTCCGGCATCCGCGAGATCCGAGAGCAACTCGCCCGGATCCCCGTGATACCCCTCGGGGTGCGCGAGGAGTGTCCATGATCCCTCCTCGGTCCGTTCAAGGCGAAATCCGAGAGCGTTGAGCGCCTCGGCGTGCGCTGCGAGCCGCTCGTCATCATCGCCCACGGCATCGATGGCGAGCGGGATGAGGAGCGGCTGGGATAGCGGCTTCCTCTCCGTGAGCCGGTCGAAGATGATCCGCTCGTGGGCGGCGTGTTGGTCGAGAAAGTGGATAGCGTCCCCGGCCTCAAATACGATGAAGACGCCGAGAACCTGGCCGATGACCTTGAAAGGGGCATCGGCGTCGGGATGGACGGTCCGGAAGGTGGCTCGCGAAGCAGCGAGGGCCGCGAGTTCCTCCTTGCTCGGCCAATGCCCGGCCGGATTCCGTTCAGATACGAACGAAGGACGGCCATTCGGTTTCTCTGCGTCCATTTCCCAGAGCGACGGTCCGCCAGCGGCGGATGACCAGCCTTCGGCGCGATCCAGAGAGCTCGGGCGTTGAACATCGCTCGAGGATAAGTCGCGAGCGAGGGAGCGAATCACGAATGACTGGACGGCCCGCGAATCCTTGAACCGGACTTCTTTTTTAGCTGGATGGATGTTGAAGTCGACGAGGTCTGGCGGTACCTCGAGGAACAGGAATGCGTAAGGGAAGAGCCCTCCCGGGAGGAAGCCCGAGAATCCGACCTCGATCGCCTTTAGGAGGGAGAAGTCCTGGACGCGGCGATGATTCACGAAGCATTGCATATGTCGCCTGTCAGGCCAGAGGGCTTCAGGGCCGCCATGGACGATGGATAGCGAGAGCCCGTCCGATTCGGCTTTCATCTCCCGGAAGAAGCTCTCGGGAAAATCGACGGGATAGGCAGAAAGGACGCGGGCGCGAAGGGACGAGGGGGGGAGCATTCGTCTGGGTTCGCCGTCCGCTACGAGGCGGAAATCGATGTCGGGATGGGGGAGGGCGCGGTCGAGGAAGACCTGCGCCGCGAGGGAGCCCTCCGTCTGCGCGCGCTTGAGGAAACGCTTACGCGCGGGGAAGCGATCGAAGAGCGCCTTGACGGTGACGCTGGTGCCCTTGCGCGATGACGCAGGGCCCCATTCAACCTCGTGTCCTGGTCTGGAAACGAGCTTGAATGCGGCCCCGCCCGATGTCGAGCTCAGGAGCTCGAGCTCAGCGACCGCGGCGATGGACGCGAGGGCCTCGCCGCGGAATCCCAGCGTGCGCACCCTGAGGAGGTCGTCGTCCGTGCGGATCTTGCTCGTGGCGTGCGGTTTGCAGAGTAGGGGGAAATCCTCGGGAGGGATGCCCCTTCCGTCGTCGCTGACGCGAACGGCGTCGATCCCGCCGCCCTCGAGGGCGAGCGAGATCGACGCCGCGCCGGAATCGATTGCGTTTTCGAGGAGCTCCCGGACCACAGAAGCCGGGCGCTCGATGACCTCCCCCGCGGCGATGCGCCGCGCCACCTCCGGGGGGAGGAGGCTTATTCGTCCCTCGTCCACCTTCCTCCGGCCCCTTTAGAAGCGAAGCCGGGTTTCGAGCGTGAGGACGGGAACCATGCGCGGCTTCAGCGTCGTCTCGTCGGCGTAAACGATTGCGCCGGAGGAGTCGCGCTGCACCGCGGTACCGAAGATGAATGCGAGATCGAGCATCGGAGCCTTGGGCACCGGCACCACGATCTCGCCCTTGAAGGCCGTATTCTCGTCGAAGAGGATCCCGAGCATGTCGCTAGACGAGGCGTCGGATCTGAGAGCGCTCGCGAAACCCGTGCGCTCATAAGAGATGAAGCCGTAGATGTCGATGAACGGGATCAATCCCTTCTTGACGGAGAGCATCGCGCGGAACTGGTCCTTTGAAAGGACTCCCATCTGCGCATCGACGTCGAATCCGTACTCGGGCGACCAGGGCCAGAGGTAGCCGAGCGAGAGCGAGAGCTTGTCGTTCAGGAAGGAGAATCCTCCTTCGCCGTACACGCCCATGGTGTCTACGAAGGCCCCGTCGTCGGGATAGGCCAGGAAGACCGCGTACTCCGCGGCCATGCGGCCGCGATTAACGTCATAGGTCTTGTTGAAGAAATTCTGGCTGAAATTTCCCGTGGAGTATCGGAATTCGAGGCGATAGTCGATGAACTTGAGGATCTTGCCCATGATGCCGGCCATGGCGCCGTAGTTTTGGGGGAGATTGTCCGTCTCGTTCCAGAGGATGTCGCCCTTGAATCCGCTCTCGACGGTTTCGGTCCCGAGCGTGTAGTCGTTCCGCACGACGGGGACGATGGCGCCCACGTCGGCGAAGGCCTTGAGTACGAAGGCGTCCGAGTTGAGGATGGGAATGTCCAGGTCGATGGCGAGCCCCGTGAGCGCGGGATCTCCGATGCTGTCGGCTACGTCGTCGGTGCCGTCGACGTTGAGTTCGTCGGCGGGGCCGAGGTCGGCGACGGCGGAAAGCCCGAGGGAAACCTTGCCGCCCAGGCGGAACGCTGCCCTCGCGCCGAAGATCTCGGGATCGGCCAGGTCGTTGGTAAGGGCCTCGAAACCGAACTTACTCGATCCGTTGAGGCCGAATCCTAGGTCGACGCCCACGCGACGGCGGGCGGGGAACTCGGCATCGTTCGAGTAGTCGCGCATGAGGATGCCGTGTCCGAGAGTGATGCTCGGGAGGCTTCCCGCCTTCACGAAGAAGGGATCGACGTTCTGGTCGCCGAACTGCGCCCATTTGATCTTGAGAACGAGGTCGGTCGCGGCGTCCTTGAGGGCGCCGATCGTATCAGTCGACCAGCCCTTGTCCGTACCGAAGGACCATTCGTCGTTTCCGGCGGGGCGGTACCAGGTCGAGGGCTGGAAGAGGTCGTCATGGTAGATGATGGGAAGATAGAGGGCTGTTGAGAATTTTCCCAGTTTGAAGGTCGGCTGAAGCACCGCTTTTGCCCAGAGCTCGCCGTCTATGCTGACGGACCCGATATCGGCGTTGAGGAAATTGAGGAGCCAGTCGACGATCGGACTGGATTTGGGTTCCGTCGATGCGGGCTTAGTGGCGTCGGTTCCCGCATCCGAGACCGTAGTGTCCGTAACGTCGGTAGCGGCGACTGCGGTATCGCTTCCGGGAGCGGCGCTGGCCGCGGGAGCGTCGGCCACGGCGGGGGAGGCGCTCGGAGCTGGGGAGGCTACTGCTACGGCGGGGGCTTCGCTCGCGGACGGGCTCGCAGAGGGGGCGGGAGTCGGGGAAGGGGCAGCGGCGCTGTCGTTGCCGGGGACTTCCTTCTCGTCGATGCGTGCGAACTTCATGTCCCCGAGTGCCTCGGCGAGCAGGGATTCGTTCGCCCGAAGGGCCCTAAACGCTCCATCCTGGAGGGCGTCGGAGTACATGCCCGCGAGGACCTGGACGCGCGAGGATTCGTCCTCGACCCCCGCGAGGAGGCGGGAGAAGTCCACGATACCCTTGTTGACGACCAGGCGTTCGCGGCCGGAAGCGGGAACGGAGAATACGAAATCGGTGCCGCGGACGCCGCAGACCACCGAGGGGCTACGGACGCGGAAGGTCTCATCGCCAGAGAGCGCGGCGGCGATGACGCGGATCTTACCGACGCTCACCTGGAAGGAGTTGGCCTTCTGCGGGTCGGAAGCGGCCAGACGCTCGATCTTGAAAGTCGTGCCCTTGCTGAGCTTGATAACGGACTTGTTCGGGAGGAGCCTGAGCTCGGCCTGGGTCCGGGGACCGGTGGCCACGACGGCGCCGATCGGAATGACGTCGCCCTCTACGATTCCGCCCTTCTTGTAGTCCCAGGTAGTGCCGTCCTGGGTTTTCACGGTGAATTCGTTTCCGTCGAGGAATACGAACTCCGCGCCCGTTCGCGCCTTCGCCTGCGTGAACACGGCGGAGATCGCGAGAAGGGCGATCAGGATTGCTATCAACCAACGCTTCATGGAAGCCTCCTCAGTACTTGACCGAAGTCTGCAGGCTCGAACTCACGTCGTACGAGTCCGTGAGGGGATCGTAGCGGAGATTATAAAGGAGAGAAATGAGGACGGGACCGGTCTTGTACCCGATGGATGCTTGGATCTGCGCGTCCTCGGCGGAGAAAAGGTCGTCCCAGAAGTCGCCGCTGATTCCCAGGAGGTACTTCTCGTACCCCGCGGCGAAAGAGAAGCCCCCGATGAGGCCCTCGGCGGTGCCGATCACGGCCTTGAGGTGGGGATAATCGGAGACGCTTCCGGACGGAACGTCGGGGATGGCGGCGAAGGGGCCCTCCATGATTGCGGAGAAAAAGGCCTTGTCCTCGAAGAGGCTCGCGCCGGCGTTCGCGTACCATCCCATCTTGAAATCTCCCGATGACGGGAAGATGGCGAGCAAGTCGTGCTTGACGGCGCGGTAGAGGTCGTAGTTCGAATCGAAGTAGGTGGGGATGAACCCGTCCTCGAGGAGCCTCACCTGGGCGTTGTAGGTGATGACGCCGATGATGCGTCCCGCGAGGCCCGTCATCGCGCCGATGCGGTCTCCGTCCTGGAACGCTACGTCGGCCATGGCCGCCATGGTGACAGGGCCCTTGGTCAGTATGGGTAGGCGGGCGTCGACGCCGAAGACGTTCGCGTAAGAGGGATCGACGGGCATACCGGTATCGCCGTAGAGGTAGGGCTTCAGGTCGACTACCTGCTCGTAGCCGATCTCGAGGCCGCTCAGGACGGGCACGGTGAGGAAGGCGAGGGGCCGCGCGTAGACGCGCCCTCCGAGGACGTCGAAGCGGGCGAGGTTGCCCGCGGCGAGCTCGATGCCGATGTAGGGGAACTTGAAGAGTTCTCCGTCCAAGGCGAAGCCGAGACCGAAGATGCGCTGCTCGGGCATGAACCTCGTGTTCGAGTAGTTACCCATGATGAAGCCGTTGCCGATGGTGAGATCGTCTATCGATCCGAGCTTTCCGTAGATCGGTCCGCCCTTCTTTCCGTAGCGTACGTAGAGGAATTTGGGAAGATAGACGTCGAAGAAGGTCTTGCCGTTGCCCGCGTAGTTCGGGATCCAATCGGGAAGGTAGACCTCGATGGGATCGGGGCCGACGATGTTGATCTTCGCTCGGAAAGTCAGGTCGAGGCCGATACCGAACATACCGAGGTTGAGCTCCGGCTTAAAGCCGAAGCGCTGATAGCTTTGATTCTGGACGGGATCGCTCCCGGGGATGGGCAAGGAATCGACTCCGAGGTCGATGCTGAAACCGAAGGCCTTCGCCGCTGTTTGGGTGGTATCCGCCGCGGCGGTCGCCGCTGCCGCGTCTGTCGCCACGGCTGGATCCTGAGCCCACGCCGCTGTCGAAAGGGCGGCGATAAGGGCGATACTGATAACGATTCGCTTCGCTTCCATGAAGCCTCCCTCAAAGGCACGTGTTCAATTTATGAACGATGCCTCACGTAAATATACACCCTTTCCATAAAAAATCAGTACGATGATAAATGTAATCGAACGCACTGATGAATGGAATATGCTTGTGTTCATAAAATCTTCCGTGTTAGGCTCCTGCGGCAACGGAGGGCTGACAATGCCATATTTCAAGAAACTCGAGAGTATTTGTCGTGATCGTAAAAGCTTTTTGTGTATAGGTTTAGACACAGAAATTCCGAATGAAACTTCCGATCCCACTGCGGCTCTCATCGAAACGAACGCCAAGATTATAAAAGCCACAGCCGAATTCGCCGCCGCCTTTAAGCCGAATATGGCCTTTTACGAAGCATGGGGCAGTGAGGGCGTCAAAGCGCTCGAAGAAACCTTGCGGCTCATTCCGCCAGGCATATCCATCATCATAGACGCAAAGCGTTCCGACATCGGAAATACGGCCAAAGCCTATGCAAAGGGCATTTTCGGTTTGCTCAAGGCGGACGCGGTGACCCTGAGTCCGTACATGGGCAGGGACGCCGTGGACCCCTTTCTCGCGTACGGGGACAAGGGCGTCTTCATGCTCGCCCGCACCTCGAATCCGAGCGCGAAGGCGTTCCAGGACCGTCGTTTCGAAGGTTCAGCAGAGCCCGTCTACGTCGACGTGGCGCGGGAATGCCTGAGCTGGGGGGAGAATGTCGGCCTCGTCGTGGCGGGAAACGACTACGAGGGCCTGGCCCGCGTGCGCGCCGCCGCGCCTGACGCCTGGTTCCTCGCGCCGGGAGTCGGAGCGCAGGGCGGAGAAGCGGGAAAGGCCCTGGCCGCCGGAGCGCGAAAGGACGGCTACGGAATGCTCGTGGTCGTGGTCCGGGCCGTCTGCGGGGCGCCTGATCCCGGGGCCGCGGCGCGCGCCTTCAGGGACGAGATCGAAGCGGCGCGGAAAGCATCCAGGCACTGAGTCCGAATGCGTTCGCGTCTTGCGCAGCCGCGCGGCGCGATTATACTTGAGCTATCATGCGCGCAATCACCATGGACGAGACCTGGCTCAAGGCCATGCGGAGCATCATCACCTTCAAGTTCCTCGATGACGAAGAGGCGCGGGCGCTCTCGGCCCAGGCCGACGTCATCGAGTACGAGGAGGGGGAACCCATCGTCACCGAAGGCGAGGTTTCACCGTACTTCTACGGAATAGCGGAGGGCCCCGTCTCCGTTTCCGTGTCGGAAACCGACGGGAAGTCGGTCTACGTCTCCGCCCTCGGGCCGGGGGACGTCTTCGGCGAGGCGGGAATTTTCATAAAGGTGAAGCGGACTGCAACCGTAACGGCCCTTGGCCGCGTCGTCGCGCTCCGCTTCCTCCGAGGCAAGATCATCTCCTTCATCAGGAAGAACCCCGAGGCGGGCAACAAGATCATGCTCGTCATCGTCTACGGGCTCCTCAGGAAGCTCAAGATGGTGAACCAGGAGCTCGCCTTCGAGCGAAAGTCTGACCTCGGCCAGGACGACATCGATGCGATGATGGAGAACCTCTTTGCCGAGGGAGAGGTAAAGGACTGAATTAGCGACTGATTTCCCAGGCGCGGTGGATCTTCCTGTCCCTGAAATCCAGGGGAATGCTCTCCTCGGTGACGTCGCGAGCGGTGGCCGGAGCGAAGGCGGACTCATCGAGCCTGAAGCGGCGCGCGTTCGTTGAGAAGAAGAGGGTTCCGCCTTGCTCGAGAAGGCCGACCGCCCGGGCGATGAGGGCGCCGTGGTCTCGGGACACGTCCAGGTCGTCGGACATCGCCTTGGAATTCGAGAAGGTCGGGGGATCGAGGACGATGACGCCGAAGGACTCCCTTCCGCGTGCTTCCCTGAGCCAGGCGAGCGCGTCCGCCTTGATGAAGCGGTGTCGTTCTGTATCGATACCGTTCAGGGCGAAATTCCGCTCCGCCCAGGCGAGATAGGGGGAGGAGAGGTCAACCGAGGTCACTGAGGACGCGCCGCCCGAGGCCGCATATACCGAGAACGATCCCGTGTAGCAGAAGAGATTGAGGACGCGCTTCCCCGCGGAGAGCCCGCGGACGCGGGCACGGAGGGGTCTGTGGTCCAAGAAGAGGCCCGTGTCCAGGTAGTCGCTCAGGTTCACGATGAAGGAGAGCCCGCCCTCACGGACAGTTTCCTCGACTCCCGATCGCGATAGGACGGCGTACTGGGACTCGCCTCGCTGGCGCTTCCTGAGCTTGACGTGCACGTCCCGCCTTTCGACACCAAGCGCGGCGGCCGCCGCCTCAGCCATAGCGGTGAGCCACGCGTCCTCTTCACGGGGGTCCTTGTCGTAGGGGCGTTCGTAGAGCGACATGACGAGGTGCTTCCCGTAGCGGTCCACGGCGAGAGGGATCTCGGGTATATCGACGTCGTAAAGCCGGAAGCAGTCGAGACCCTCCCGCTTCGTCCAGCGCGAGAGCTGACGCTGCCGCTTCACGAGGCGGTTCGCGAGGAATTCCGCCTGCCTCGCGTCCTTGTCGGTCATGGGGCGGTCAGGAGGCGGTGGTGCGTGCCGTGCTCGGCGGACGCGACACGGTGGGGGTCGAATCGATACCCGCCTCCACGAGGGCGTCGGTCGTGGACTGGGCCTCGGCCGAGGGGACGGTGAGGACCGCGAGCTTGACGCCGAGCTCGTGTATGCGTTTAGCGAGCTCGGACATGTCGTAGACGGGGACGGAATGGATGCGTTTTCCGATCTTGGCGGGGTCGTTGTCGAAGGCGGCGGCTACGATGAGGCCGTGGAGCCGGAATTCCCGGTATCCCATGAGCGCCGATCCGAGGTTTCCCGCGCCGACCATGATGGCGTTCCGGGCGACGTCCCAGCCGAGGAATGTCTCGATGGCCTTTACGAGCTCGTTGATGGGATAGCCTTTCTTGGGCTTCCCGGATATTCCGGTGATGGCGAGGTCTTTCCTGACCTGTATCGGCTCGACCTTGAGTTCCTGGGCGATGACCGTCCCGGAGATGTATTCCGCGCCGTCTTTCTGGGCTTGCCGCACGATCGCAAGATAGCCGGGGAGGCGGCGGATGGACGGTGCCGACGCGAGTTTCTTGTTCGCCATGAGTTCAAATAGAGTAGCTTTTATCGATATTTTAGTCAAGAAAAAAGGTCGAGCCGATTTTGCGGGAAAAGGCCGGGATTTTACGGTAAAAACCGTGGAATACTAGTAACTCCCCGTAAGCGAACGGGTTGAACAAGAACGTTACCATCAATACAATCGGACCCTGACATACACGCGGCCCTCCCTGCGAGGCCGTTCATTATGGATAAAGCGGGCGCGCATGAACCTTGAAGCCTTCATCCTGGGCACGAGCGGCATGATGCCGCTCCCGAATCGGCACCTCACCTCGGTTCTCCTGCGTCGGGAGGGAGAGCTCTTCCTCTTCGACGGCGGCGAGGGTACGCAGGTATCGCTCCGGAGACTCAACCTTCGGTGGAAGAAAATATCCGCCATCTTCGTGTCCCACACCCATGCTGACCACGTCACGGGAATTCCCGGCCTCCTCATGCTCTCTTCGCAAGTGGACAGGGACGACCCCCTCTACATCATCGGGCCCCCGCGCATCGCGGAGTACATCGAGACGAGCAGGCGCGTCCTGGACATGTACATCAACTACGAGATCGTGGTGAAGGAGATCACCGAGCCCGGCATCGTGTACTCGGGCGAAGGCTACGCCGTGCGCGCCTTCCCCCTCAGGCACACCAAGGCCTGTTACGGATACGCGCTCGAGGAAGAAGGGAGGGCGGGAGAATTCTTCCCAGAAAAGGCCTCCGCCCTCGGGGTGCCCCGCGGGCCGCTCTGGTCCGAGCTCCAGGCGGGAAAAGACGTGTCCCTCCCTACGGGGGCCGTCGTAAGGCCAGCCGACGTCCTGGGGCTGCCGCGTTCCGGAAGGAAATTCTCCTACGTGACCGATTCACTCTACTTCCCTGAGATCTCCCGCGAAGTCGCCGGATCGGACCTTTTCGTCTGCGAGGCGATGTTTGAAAAGGCACTCACCGAGACCGCCGCGGAGAAGAAACACATGACGGCCGAGCAGGCTGCGATGATCGCCCGCGACGCCGGCGGCGTCAAAAAGCTTGCACTGACCCACTACAGCCCGCGCTACTCGGACCACGAGCTCAAGAAGCTCCTCGCAGAAGCGCAGGCGGTGTTCCCCGGCGCGGTCCTGGGAAGGGACAGGGCGGTGCACCCGATAGAGTACGAGGACTGACGGCCCGAGGCCGCCCAGCATCGCGAACGATACAAAAGAGAAGCGAAGGAGGCATCGATGATCGAGGTCAAGGACCTGAAGAAGTCCTACGGAAGTCTGACGGCCGTGGACGGCGTCAGCTTCAGGGCTGAGAAGGGAGAAATCGTCGGTCTCCTGGGCCCGAACGGGGCCGGGAAGACGACGATCATCAAGATCCTCACCTGCTACCATTTCCCGTCAGAGGGGAAGGCGCTGGTGGCCGGGCTCGACGTCGTGGAGGAGCCCCTGGGCGTGAAGGCCCGTGTGGGATACCTTCCCGAGTCGGCACCGCTCTACACGAACCTCACGGTCGAGGAGTACCTCGATTTCATGGCGGGCTCGCGCGGTCTCCAGAAGGAACACAAGGCTGAGCGTATCGCTTGGGCCGTGAGAGAGTGCGGGCTCGAGAGCGTCTACGGACGCCCGATCGAACAACTGTCCAAGGGGTACAGGCAGCGTGTCGGCCTCGCGCAGGCGATCCTCCATGATCCCGACATCCTCATCCTAGACGAGCCTACCACCGGGCTCGACCCCAATCAGATCCTCGAGATACGCGATCTCATTAAAAAGCTGGGCGAGGAGAAGCTCGTGATCCTCTCCACCCACATCCTCCAGGAGGTCGAGGCCCTCTGCGACCGCGTCATGATCCTGAATCAGGGCAAGATCGCCGCCCAGGGCACGACCGAGGAAATCGCCCTCAGCCTGAAGGGCGAGGCGATCTTCGACGTTCTCATCAAGGCCGCCCATCCCGAGCGCCTCGCCGAGGAATCCGCCGTCTCCCGCGCGCTCCGCGGTTGTGCGCTCCGCGGCAAGGAGATCGGGGAGGGCAGGGCGAGGCTCGAGATCTCGGCACCGCCTGAATCCGACGGTGAGGCGATCTTCGACTGGGCGGTCGCCTCGGGCGCCAAGATCCTCGAGATGACCAAGCGGAAGACCTCCCTCGAGGACGTCTTCGTCAGTCTCACCAAGGAAGGAGACAAGGCATGAATTCCGTCTGGCCAGTGATGAAGAAGGAGCTAAGGTCCTTCTTCAATTCCCCGATCGCCTATATAGCGGTGATCTTCTTCCTCATATCAACGGCGCTCTGGACCTTCTTCATGCAGGGGTTCTTCGCCCAGGACTCGGCGAGCCTACGGCCCTTCTTCGTCATCATGCCCGCGGTATTCGCGGTCATTGTGCCGGCGATCACCATGGGGCTCTGGGCGGAGGAGCGCAAGATCGGCACCGTCGAGCTCCTCATCACGCTCCCCTACGGCGAATGGACCCTCACCGTCGCCAAGTTCCTTGCGGGCTACGTCCTCGTCGCCCTCATGACCCTGCTCACGATCCCACTTCCGATCATGGTCTCCTTCCTCGGAGAACTGGACTTCGGACAGGTCGTGACCGAGTACCTCGGCGTGCTCCTCATGGGCGGGGCCTCCGTCGCCCTCGGAGCCTATGTCTCGAGCCTCACGAAGAACCAGATCACGGCCTTCATCGTGACGCTCCTCGTGCTCCTCGCGCTCCTCCTCGCCGGATACGCTCCGACCTGGTCCCGGGCGGCGGGCGCCATCGGCGCATTCCTGAAGTGGATTTCGATACTCTACCACTTCGAGAGCTTCGGGAAGGGCGTCCTCGACACGCGAGACGTCCTGTACTTCGTCCTCATGGGCTCGGCCTTCCTTTTCCTGACGGCCAAGACCCTGCTCTTCCGGAAGTGGAGGTGACACCGTGAAGCTCGACGACAAGAAGCAGCAGGCGGTAATCGCGGGGCTGATCGCCGCCATCATCGCGCTGGGCGCCGCTGTAAGCGTCCGATTCTTCTTCAGGATCGACCTGACGAAGGATAGGGCCTTCTCCATATCGAAGGTCTCCCGAGAGCTCTTCAAGGAAATACCGGAACAAGTCAGGCTCGTCTATTACGTGTCCGACAGGCTCTACAAGGAGCGTCCCGAGCCCAAACGTGTCGAGGACATGCTCCGCGAGTACGCCGCAAACTCGCGAGGCAAGATCATCGTCGAGGTCGTGGATCCGGAATCCACCGGGGACGCGGGAGCCGTGGAGCGCATGGGTATCCCGGCCCAGCAGTACCAGGTGACGGAGCGCAATCAGGCGAGCGTCGCCACCGTCTACACGGGCGTCCTCGTACAGTACCTGGACCGACAGGAAGTTCTTCCGGTCGTCATCAGGACGGAGACCCTGGAGTACGACCTCACACGTGCGATACGCAAGGCGGTGGCGGGGAAGGACCGTATCGCCGAGGTCTTAGTCGGCGATCCCGACAAAACCTGGAGCAACAACTACACGCTCCTCGCCAAGGCCATGAAAACGGCCGGATGGGAGGTCCGACAGCGCGAGGCCGGTAAGCTCGTCGGCGCGGACGTGAGCCTCCTCCTCGTCCTCGGGAACTCGGGCCTCGACGCCTTTGACCTCTACCCCGTGAGCGAGTACCTCCGCAGGGGCGGCTCCGCGATCCTGGGTTTCAAGGGCGTGAACGTCAACGCGCAGTACGGCCTCTTCGCCCTTCCGATCGAGGAGCAGGCCTCCTTCGACCTCCTCTCCGCGTACGGCGTGAAAATCCCCAAGGAGCTCGTATACGACGAGGCATGCCTCACCCTTCCGATCCAGGTCCAGTCGCCCTACGGCGGCGCGATGATGAGCCTCGTGAGCTACAACCCCTGGGTGACCGTCCTCGAGCCGAACGTGTCGAAAAAGAATCCGGTG
>CAZIEI010000019.1:18869-25388 GCA_964538705.1 uncultured Spirochaetales bacterium
CGAGCTTCATGGGGCTCGATCTCTTCTGGCCCAGCCCCCTGGAGCTCTCGAAAGCGGAGGGAATCGAATCCGAGGTCCTCGCGTCCAGCTCGGATAAGGCGTGGCGGGTCACCAAGGACTTCCCGGTCAATCCCCAGGAGTCCTATCGCTTCCAGGACGAGAAGGCTGGAAATACTGGTAAATACGTCCTCGCGGCGGCGCTCCAGGGAACCTTCCCGGACGCCTTCGCCGGAAAGCCGCTCCCGAAGCGGGACGGCGTGGAATCCGATTGGGACAAGGGAACGCCCGACACACCCTCGGGCGGGAGCCCTCGGTCCAGGGCAGTAGTGCTCTCCTCGTCCGATTTCGCGACCGACCTCATGCAGTACTCGAAGGGGCAGTTCGGGCAGCGCGACGGTCCGGATATCAACGCGGAATTCGTGCTCGCCTGCGCCGATTGGCTTTCCTCGGAGGACGACATCGTATCGATCAGGACGAGGAATTACCGCGACGCGCGGCTCAATAAGATCCGGGATCCCGAGACGAAGAGCGCCGTCATATTCCTGACGTACCTCCTGACCCTCGCCATCGTGCCGCTCGGCGTCGTGGCCTACGGGATCGTCCGCTTCGCGCGGCGAAGGCGTCATGCGAAGATCCTGAAAGCGAAGGAGGCCTGACATGGATTTCAAGAGGAAATTCATAGCGCTGTCGAGCGTGGCGGGTGCGCTCTTGATCATGACCCTGCTCGGATTCGTATTCTCCCCCGAGAGGCGCCAGGCGAGGGCGGCGCGAGGCGAACTCGTTCCGGCGCGGGCAGTGGATAAGGCGGCGTCCTTCGAGATATCCGCGGACGGCTCTACGATCGAGATAGCCTCCGAGAACGGAGGATGGGTATACCGCGAAGGGGGAAACCCGTTCCCCGTGCCGCAGGATCGAGTGAAGGCCTTCTTCAAGGCCCTGGGCCAGATCGACGAGCTTTATAAGGTGAGCTCCAAGAAGGAAACCTGGAAGGACTTCGGGCTCGAGGACGGAAAACGCTCCGTATCGATGAAGGATTCAAAAGGAACCGTGATCGCCGAGGCCTTCGTCGGCAAAGCCGATCCCTCGGGGAAGCGTGTCTACGCCGCCATCGGTGGCAAGGACGCTGTATACCTCGTGTCCAACGCGTTCACGAGCTATCTCCGCTCGGACAAGCCCTCTTGGTCCGATCTCAGAATTTTCCCTCAAGACCTCAAGAAGCAGGACGTCCAGGAGATCATCGTAAAGGCGAATATCCCGGCGAGCGACGGGGGAGCGGCCGTTAAAGCCGACTATCGGTTCCTCCGCGACCAGAAGAAGACTTGGAAGCTCCAGGGCGGAACCGACATGGAGATCGATCCCGCGAAAGTGGACGGTCTCGTGAACGGCATCATCGGGATGGACGCGGAATCTTTCGTGTACGCGGATATGGAAGCGACCGCGGCGAGGCTCAAGGAGCCGGGCGCGACGGTGATCCTCCGGACGGGGAAGGGCGAGGACCTCGAGCTCTCGATCTCGAAGGACCAGGTATCTGGCAAGCACGCGGTGAAGTCCTCGAGCAAGGGCTACCTCTACGAGGTCTCCGGGTACAACGTATCCTACTATCTCAAGGACCTGTCCTCGTTCAAGTTAGTGAAGAAGGAAACCGAAGAGAAGTGACCGCAACCGTTCGGTGAAACGGAGGGGCTGGCCGTCGGGGCCGGTCCCTCTTTTTTTATTCGAGCATCGAGTTAAGGCGCGCGGCGATGCCTGCCATCGTCTTATCGAAATCGCCCACGTCCCGCTTGGGGATCCTGAATCCGACGGCGCCTGGGTGGCCTCCGCCGTTCTCGATGCCGAGCCTGACTATCGCTTCACGTAGGTCGAGATCCCCGAAGGACTGGCTCCGCCTCAGCCTGAACTGCACGAAGTCCGAATTGCCGGGAGCGTCGTAGTACGCGACGAGCCCGAGGCGCCCGCTCTCTTCGGCGAAGCGGTCCACGGTCGCCCGCGAGACGGCGGCCACCGTGTCGGAGCCATAGGCGGAGAAGATACCGGCGGACTCGTCCTCATCTAAGGCGACGTACCTGAGTCCGCCCACAGTCCTCGCCTTCGAGGAGAGCAGTTCGTAGCAGTCCTTCTCGTGCTCGGTGAGCGAGGCGAGCGCCTCGTAGACCTGCTCCTTGCTCGAGAAGTTGCCGCTCCCGCTCCGCGTTTTCTCCGCGAGAAGGCGCTCGAAGAGCGAGCTGAACCAGGCGTAGAACCATTTCTCACGCCTCGTCTTCAAGTACTTGCCCATGCGGGAATCGGCGATGATTCCGGAGAGGATGGAGAGGACGATATTCCGCGTGAAGAGCTCTGCGATCTGGTACCGATCCATGAGCGCGCGGTCGCGGTACATCTTGTACGCGAGGAGCCCAACGATCTCGCAGCTCGAGGAGGCGCCCATGACGAGGCGGTGCCCCGGGTCTCCCGCGTAGGTCGAATCGGACTCAAGGTGGTGGTCAATCTCGATCTTCAGGATGGACGGGTCGCGGAAGAGACCTTCATAGGCGGGTCCATGGTCGATCATTTCCGGTTTGGGGGTATCCACGATAACGATCGAGGAGTAGCCCGTCGGCGGAGGGCCGTCGGCGTCGATTACGTGGATTGAATTGTACTGGCAGATGTTGAGGAGGAAGCGGCAGCTGTCAGGAACCTGCTTCCCGAGGGCGATCGCCGCTTTCTTGTTGAATTTACTCGCGAGGAGGCCGAAGGAGACCATTGCCGACACGCAGTCCTCGTCAGGGAGCTTATGTCCGAAGATGAGGAAGGAATCGCGTTCGTCGAGGGCCTTCACGACGTTCGCGATGATCCTGTTCTTGCGAGCAACCGTCGGTATTTCACGCTTCACGAGATCGGTCTCGGAGGAGGGCGTGGAGACACCTGAGGCGATTGCGCGGTCCCGCCCCGCTTCCTTGGCCGCGTAGAGCGCCTTATCCGCGTTCGCCTTGAGCTCTTCCGCGCCCCCGAGTCCTAGCTGGGATACGCCGATACTGCAGCTCACGCCGAGCTCGGGATGCTCGGTGAAGGAGAAGGAACGGATGGTGTCGCAGAGGGCCTCGCACCTCCCGAGCGCATCGGCGATACCGGTCTCAGGGAAGAGGAAGCAGAATTCGTCGCCGCCGTAGCGAACGAGTATGTCGCTTTCGAGGAATACTGCGCGCATGGCGGCCGCCGCCCTGAGGATGACCTGGTCGCAGAATTCCGCCCCGTAGGACTTGTTGAGCTTCCCGAATCGGTCGAGGTCGAACATGCCGAAGGAGAGCGGCTTCCCTTCACGCTTGGCTCGCGAGACGATCTCCTCCAGGGAATCGTCGAGGTACCGCCTATTGAAGAGGCCGGTCGCCGGATCCGTGATGGCCCTCCGCCGCGCTTCGTCGCCGTACTGGACCATCTGCGAGAGGAAGGCGCTCGTCTTCATGAGGCGTTGGGCCGAAATGGCGAGCATCCGGTCGAGGAACGCTGAGGCCGTCTTGGGGCGTTCCTCGATGAGGCGGTCGAAATCAGCGGTGTCGAGGACGAGGCAGGAACAGTCAGTGGCGGCGCGGCAGGTGGCGGAGCGGGGGGCATCGTCGACGATCGCCATCTCCCCGAAAAATCCACCCGATGGGATCCGCGCAAGCTCGATCTCCTCGCCGCCCTCGGTCTTAATGGTGATGGTCACTGAGCCGGAAACGATGACGTGCATTTCCTCACCGCGATCGCCCTCACGGAAGATGACCGCTCCCGCGGGATAGGAACGCTCCGCCATCGCGTCGGCGACCGCCTTGAGGCCGTCCCTCCCGAGCCCGGAGAATATGCCGAGCTTTCCGAGGACAGCGGTGCGGGACGGGGAGCGCTTCGCGGGGCTCACGGGGCGTCCTCCGGGAAGACGATTGCGTTACCGCCTTTGGCCCTTCCGAGGAGCGGAAGGCCCGCCACAGCCTTGATGAGGTCCTCGGCGTTCTTGGCGTGAGCCGGGTAGGAGGCGATACCGGAACTGACCGAGAGGCGCGCCGTGACGGAGCCCACCGCGGGGGAGATATCGAGGGAGGAGAGCGCGTCGCGGAGGAGGAGGGCCGTAGCCTTCGCCGCGGCGGCGTTCTTCCCGGGAAGCATCGCGGCGAGCTCGTTCCCCAAGTAGCGGACGGCGCTCCCCTCGTCGCCGAGCGCCCGCTCGAACGCGGCGGCCATGAGGACGAGGGCGGCGTCTCCTGCTTCGTGGCCGTACTGATCGTTGATTTCCTTGAAATTATCCGGCTTCAGCATAAGGAGGGCGAACGGCTTCCCGTCGGTCGGCAGCGCCGCGGGTAGGGTTTCCTCGAGGTAGGCCTTGTTCTTGAGGCCCGTGAGCTTATCCGTATAGGCCTGCCGCCGCATCTCGCGGATCCAGGGGGAATTCTCCTTGATGAGGGCGTTTGCCTTGCGCGTTCGCTGGGAGGTCACGAGGAGGAAGGATTTTAGGATGCGGGCGGACATGGACGGCCGGGATTGGAGGGCGGTCTCGAGGTCCTGTCCGGCTGGAGGGAAGGCGATGATCTGCGTACCATCGCCGGCGACTGCGGTCGCGTTACGTTCCCCGTGGTTTAGGAATTCGAGCTCGCCGAAGCTGTCTCCCTCGACGTACTCCGCGACGAGTGTCCGCTTTTCCTCGCCTACGGAGATACTGACGGAGCCGGAGGCGACCACGAAGAGACAGGATGCGCCGTCGCCCGGCTTGAATACGGTTTCACCGGGGGCATAGAACCGGATCTCCGTGTGCTCAGCGAGATAGGAAAGCTCAGCACGGTCGAAAGCCGAGAACAGGCTCGTCTTTCCGAGCGCGATCGCTACCTCAGGGAGGCTTTTTGCCTTCATCATAGCGGGAATCCCCTGAGTACGCGTGGGCTGGCGTTATCCCGTTCCGTACGGAAGGCCATACGCCAACTATAAATGAAAATCGCCTTTCCGCAAGGGGACGGAGGCGTTCAGGGAACGGGACCTTATACCCCGACTCCGGAACGCCTCCGAGCGGAAGGACTCCGTACCCCGTCCCCGACGTACGATGATCTTGAAACCGTCACTTAACACCGATGACGACGAACCGATTGAACGTCGTACCGTAATGCCAGCCCGTCCGGTAGAGCCTGAAGGCGAAGCCCACGCGATCGACGTTCTGGAAATCGACTGCGGCGAAGGAAAGCGTCGCCGGATCGGGCATATCGAACCTGCCGGTACCCGGGTCGAAGGGGGCCCAGCGGAAGCCGGGGGCGGGGTTGTCGTCAAAATCCACGAGGCTGAACCTTCCCGAGAACACCTCGTCGTGCTCCGCCTCGGAAAGGTAGTACCGCGCTGTACCCGAAGACTCGATTTCCCTGACCACGAAGCGTATGGAAAAGGCGTCCGCGCCCGTTCCGTCGGTCTCGAGCACGAGGCTCGCGCGCTGGCTCCCCTCGCCGAAGGATACGACGGCGCCGGGATCGACCCCCATCTGTTCCTTGCGCCAGAGGAGGAGCCCCGAGAAGAGCGTGGGCACTCCTTCTTGGCCGCCCGCGGGCAGGTCTAAGCTGCATCCCGTCCAAGCCTTGAGCGCCATTCCCCGCATCCCGTAAAACACGACAGTATTGTCCCGCGCGGGGTCCCAATCGGGATCGTGGGAGGCGTTGTACTCATCGACGAGGACCCTGAGGGTCCAGGCTCCCGAAGGATTCAATGGAGAAGCCGCCGGTATGACGACGGTCGGATCGAGGTAATGTGCATTGAATAGCGGAGCATCGGGATTCAGGGGATGATATTGCGCGTGCGACGGGCCGTCGACATTGTCGATTGTCATGGTCCCGTCCGGGTCGAAGCGGCTCCGGTACTCCTCGGTGCCGTCCGCCCTCTCGAGCGGGACCTGCGGGAGATCCAGGCCGTCGAAGAGCACGAGGCTGTTGGCCCCGGTACCCTCAGGGTCGACGACGATCGAGATCACCGCGTAATCAGGATCCCCGTCGGCGTCGCTCGCCCGCACGACGAAGCGGGCAGTCTCGAGCGAAGCGGGAGCGCCCGAAAGGGCGAGGGCCGCGGTACCGACGCCCGATGAGGAAGCGGCCGAGACGCCCGCGGGAAGCCTTCCCCCGAGGACGGCTATAGCGAGGGAGCCGTCTCCGCCGGATGCGGAAATATCTCCCGCGAATCCAAGGCCTACCTCGCCGCGCAGGATGCGATCTTCCTGGATGGAAGGACGGTTCCCGATCGGCTCGTCCATGGACCTGATCCCCTCCTGGAGGCTGGCGAATTCCTGCAAGGCGGCCCAGCGGGGCGATTCGTCCGGCGTCTCGGTGACGTCCTCCTTCGCGCCCCAGTATCCGAAGAATCCGTATCCTCCGATATCGACGAAGAGGCTCGCGGTCCGTCCGCCGATCGCGGACCAGACGGCCCAGTGCTCGAGGTAGAGCTCTTCCATGACCGGATGCTTATGCAGGTTCTCGAGGAAGCGCATGAACGCCTCGTGCTCGGGATTGTTCCAGTCGCCGCGGCCCGTGGCGAGGATGTGGGATC
>CAZIEI010000019.1:25398-36160 GCA_964538705.1 uncultured Spirochaetales bacterium
TCCGCCCTCGTAGGCGATGAGTCCGATGCCGTTGTCGCGGCAGAGCCGGCCGTTGCCCTGCCAGGTCTCGAGGTCGCGGTAGATGGCGGAACGCGCGCATTCCCGGGCCATCTCGTAGACCTCGTCGCCGGGACTTCCCTGGCCGTAGGGGAGCCCGTAGAGCTCCTCGGTCAGCCCCGCGCCGAAATACGTCGTCACCGCGAGGACCTCGGCGAGGCGCGGATCGACCGATGCGGCTCCCTCGAGCGCTTCCGCGTTATAGGTGGGCGAGGCCTGGAAGCCCGCGAGGACGTTGATGCAACGGGCGTCGGTACCGCCCGCCGCCCACCAGCCGTTTTCGAAGGCCTGGATCGCCTCCCCCTGGAGCCTTCCCGAGCCCCATCCCTGGCTCCTGCCGTGCGCGTTCCCCGCCGCGAGGGCGGCACGATATTGAGGCTCGTAGGGCCCATAATTGTTCCAGAGCTCGTTCGAAAATTCGAACCACACGCGGAGCGAAGGGGTCAGCCTCGAATAGACGAGGGTTGCGAGGTTGTAGATATGGTCGCGCGTGGCGAGATGGGGGACCTGGAGCCAGGCGTCCTTGCCGGAACGATTAGCGAGGTCGACGAGCCATTCATACGGGATCGCGCATTTTCCCCTGAAATGCGCCACGGGCCGCCGCTCGTAGTTGACGGGGTCGACGCCGCGGAGGTTCGTGAGCGTGTAGCCCTCCGGCATCCTATCCTGCCAATCGACGGGCGCCCCGTCCTCGATGCCGTTGATGTTGAGGAAGCCCATGAAGCGGATGACGCCCGACGGATCGGAGGCGAGGTGCTCGAGGTAGGCGGGGTGCCAGAGCGGATCCGGCTGCCCGGGAGCGGGCTCCGTGCAGTACGCGGAGAGCATGCCCGGGGCCATGGTAGTTGCGTCGTACGCGTCCATGCTGAGTTCGGAGACTCCCGCGCCATCGCGGACCGGGGTCCACATTTTCACGTCGCGGATCGGGTCCGCGGGATCGGGGGAACGGTAGCGGAAGTTGACGCCGCGGCCGGGATCGCGGACTTTCACAACGACGCGATGCTCATCGGCCCAGAGGATCTGCGTGCCGACGAGAGGATCGCCGTCGTTCTGCGTATCGGTGATCCAGAGACGCTGGCTTCCTCCGTTAGCGGGATCGGGGAGGGTTCGGCCGGACCAGGTGATGACGTAGACGCCCGTCATATTCCGGTATTCGAGCGACCTAAGATCGCCTTCGGGTGTGTCTTCCTTCAAACAATAGTAGCTGCTCACGGTCACCGAATAGCCTTCCGGTACCCGGAGCGGCCAGCCCGTCGGCCCGATGGGGAGGTCGCCCAGGATACGGGGATCCGCGAGGAAGTCGTCGGCTTGATCGGAATTCTCCTTCTCGTCGAGGATCCACACCTCGGCTCCGAGAGTCGCGTTGGCATAGAGCCAGGCGGTCGACGCGTCTCCCGAGGCGTTATTCTGGAGGAGGGGGAGGGTGGATATCTCGAGGATCGTCCGCCAATCGTCAGGAATAGGGGGAAGGTCGGGAATGCCGGGTGTCGGGGCAGGTTCATTCCGGTTCGGCGCGAAGGCGCAGGAAACCGCGGATACGATGACCACAGTGGCGGCGAGGAGTGATATCAGAGTCTTTCTTTGGATCGACATAGTCATTCTCCCGTAATTACTTTTAGTCAGCGAGTGATATTCCTCGACCATGAACGATATCACGCTCCCATGCAGGATACCGGTGATGGCGTTATATCCGACAGTCGATTATGCATGTTTTTTCCTGGATCGAGAGCTTGCTTGATCAGTTCCAGAATGATAGCATGGCCGCATCTCGATTGAATGAGGAGGCCTTAATGCTGAAAACGGCGATTGCGCTCGATGCGGACCGCGGCCTCTCCACGCGTTCGGGATCCTAGGCCCGCCCTAGGCTCGCGGAACTCATTCGTTCCGCGACGGCCCCTCCCGCCTCGCTCGACCGCGGACGTTCCGCTTCATTATCATTTTTCCCGTAATTTTTGAAGGGGGCTCCCAAACGTGCCGGAGGCATACGGTCATGCGTCTTGAACGCTATGGTTGGAACGAAGCTTACGAACAGGATTTCATCGCAGCTCGGGGTCAGCGCGAGGATCTCGTCCCCGGCCGGGTGACGAGCGTGGCGCGGAGCCTCCTCGAGGTCGAGCTCGAGGCCGGAGCGAGGAGGGCGCGCCTGTCGGGGAGGCTCCTCAGGGAATCGAAGGAAACGGGGATGCCCGCCGCTGTAGGCGATTGGGTCGTCTGCCGCGACGGCGGAGCGGAGGAGGGCGCGAGCGTCGTAGAGATCCTTCCCCGGAAAACCTCGATAGAGCGGAAGCGCGCGATTTCGGGAGGACGGCGCATCGTGGACGGAGAGGTGGCCGGCGGCAGGACCGAGGCCCAGGTCGTCGCGTCTAACGTGGATTTCGCCTTCATCGTAACGCCGCTCGGCCCCTCATCGGAACCGGGAGAGGGCTTTTCACGGATAGAGCGATCGATGGCCATCTGCGCGGCTGGCGGAGTCCGTCCCGTGGCGGTGTACAACAAGGCCGACCTCGTCGATCCCGGCTCCCTCGATCTCATCGTCGAGACGGCGCTCTCGATCGCGCCGGAGGCGTTGGCGGTCTCCGCCATGGACGGAAGCGGAGTAGAGCGGATCGCGGAATATCTCTCGACGGGGAAGACGGCCGTGTTCTTCGGACCATCGGGCGCCGGGAAGTCGAGCATCATCAACGCCCTCATGAGTGAAGGAGGGAGCTACGCGGAGGGTTTCGTGCCCCTCGACACGGGACCCCTGAGCGGTTCGACGGGGAAGGGCCTCCATACCACGACCTCCAGAGAGCTCTTCATCCTCCCCGGAGGCGGGATAGTCGTAGACACTCCGGGAATGCGCGAGCTAGCGCTCTGGGCGGACGAGTCGGCCCTCGGCGAGGCCTTCTCGGACATCGAAAAACTCGCTTCGTCATGCCGCTTCTCGGACTGCGCTCACCGGACGGAACCGGGATGCCGCGTGCAGGAGGCGCTGGAGAACGGTGTGCTTGACGGGAGGAGGTACGAGAACTGGCGGAAAATGAGGGGCGAGATCGGCAGGCTCGACATGCGGAAAATCGCTCTCTGGTCGAAGCAGAACGCCCGTTCGAAGCGCTACTTCGACGAGGACCACCGCTGAGGCGGGTTCTCAAAACGTGAACGAACGAGGAAACCGCGCGCCGCGACTGAACGGGGCGCACGGTTTCCATGAGTCGAGGAGAAAACGCTTCTTCTAAAAAAGGATCCGAGTCCTTAGGCCTTGTTCTTCTCGATATAGTTCACGAGGTCGCCCACGGTAGTGAGGTTGGCGATCTCGGTGTCGGGGATCTTGACCCCGAATTCGGTCTCGATCTCGTAGATCATCTCGTACATGTCGAGGGAATCCAAGCCGAGGTCGACCATGGCCTTGTCGGTGGTGACCTGCGCGGGATCCGCGTCGAGCTTGTTCTTGAAGATGGTCTTGATCTTCTCGATAGTATCCACGCTGTTCTCCTTCGTGCGCCTTCTGGCGCTCTTTATATGGACGGGACCCAAGGCCCCAATCGCTCCAAGCTAGGCCCGAGGCTCCTCCCTGAAATGGCCGATGGACCTGATCTTCTGGTTGCGGAACCTCACGAGGGCCTGTGGGCTGGCCTTCTCGAGGTCCGCGATCTCCTCGACGATCTTGGCCTTGATGGCCGCCGCGACCGAGGCGGGATCCTTGTGCGCGCCGCCCTCGGGCTCGGGAATGACGCCGTTGACGATCTTGAATTCGAGGAGATCCTTGCTCGTGATACGCATGATGTTGGCGGACTCCCGCGCGCGGGCTTTCGACGCGTCGCGGAGGAGGATGGACGCGAAGCCCTCCGGCGTGATCACCGAGTAGACCGCGTTCTCGAGCATGTAGATGCGATCCGCTACGCCGATGCTGAGCGCGCCGCCCGAACCGCCCTCGCCGATGACGAAGCAAATTACGGGGGTCTTGAGGCGCGAGAATTCCTTGAGATTCATCGCGATGGCCTCGCCGATGCCGCGTTCCTCGGCCCCGATCCCGGGGTAGGCCCCCGGCGTGTCGATGAAGGTGACGATGGGGCGCCCGAAATTCTCGGCCTCCTTGGCGAGGCGAAGGGCCTTCCTGCAGCCCTCGGGATTGGACATCCCGTAGTTGCAACGGATGTTCTCCTTGAGGTTCTTGCCCTTGCGGTGCCCGAGGAACGTGATGTAGCGGTCCCCGATGCGGCCGATGCCCCCCATGATGGCGGGATCGTCCCCGTAGAGACGATCGCCACAGAGCTCCATGTACTCGTCGAAGATGAGGGAGGCGTAGTCCTGCACGCCGGGGCGCGCCGGGTGGCGCGCGAGCTCGACGCGCTTCCATGCGGAGTTGGTGGACTTGTCCAACTCAATCCTTCGCTCGATCTCGGTGATCGCGTCGGCGAGGTCGAGGGAGCTCGACTTGGATAATTCCTTGAGTTCGTTGAGTTTCTGCTCGAGTTCGGAAAGGGCCATCAGGACCTCCTCTTGTGCGCGTCGATGAGGAAGGCGAGCGTCTTGCGCTGTTTATCCCGCGGGACAATCGCGTCCACGAAGCCGTGGTTCAGGTGGAAGTCGGAGCGGCGGAATCCGTCCGGCAGCTTCTGCTTGATGGTGCCCTCGATGACGCGATCGCCGGCGAAGCCGATGAGAGCTCCGGGCTCGGCGATGGCGACGTTCCCGAGCATGGCGAAGCTCGCCGTGACGCCACCCGTGGTGGGATCGCAGAGGACGAGGATCAGGGGATTGCCTAATTCCTCGAGCTCTGCGGCCGCGGAGGAGGTCTTGGCCATTTGCATCAGGGAGAAAATACCTTCCTGCATGCGGGCGCCGCCAGAGGTGCTGAACACGATGACCGGTAGGCCTTCCGCGGCGCCGCGGAGCATGGCTCGAGTAATTTTCTCGCCGACTACCGAGCCCATGGAGCCTCCCATGAAGCGGAAGGACATCAAGGCGAGGATGCAGGGCCGGCCGTCGATGGAGGCGCGCCCTGTGACGACGGCTTCCTTTTCGCTCGCCTTGGCCTTGGCCTCGGTGAGCTTCTCGGCGTATCCCGACATCTCGATGGGATTGAGCGATACCATCGTGTCGTCGAACTCCTCGAAACTTCCCTTGTCCACGAGCCAGGAGAGGCGATCGCGGGGCTCGATGCGGGCGTGGTTCCCGCAAGCGGGGCAAATTGAGTAGGAGAGGAGGCGGGCAACCTCGGGATTGGAGGGATCGAACTCATCCTTGCCGCAGGACGAGCACGAGAAGGATTTATCAGCCATTCGGCAGCTCCTTAGCGAGCGTTTCGTACAGCCCCGTCCCAAACTGGCCGGAGATGAACTGCTTGGATTTGAGGATAGCGAGCTGGGAAGCGGTATTGACTTTGATGCCCTCGATGACGAGCTCACCGAGGGCCCGCTCCATGCGTTTGAGGCCCTCATTCCGCGTACGGGCATGGACGATGATCTTGGCGACGAGAGAGTCGTAATGGGGCGGCACGATGCATCCCGGGTAGAGGAAGGAGTCGGTCCTTACCTCGATGCCGCCGGGAGGCATGAAGGCGGTGACCTTGCCGGGGGTAAGCGCGTTGATGCGGCACTCGAGGGAGTAGCCGCCCGGGATCAGAATCCCCTTGCCGCAATCCGTCGCCATGGTGATAAGGTCCCCGTCGGGACACTCCATGCGGTTGGCCATGGCCACGAGGATCTGCTGCCTGATGAGGTCGTAGCCCGAGATCATCTCGGTGACGGGATGCTCAACCTGGATGCGCGCGTTCACTTCCATGAAGAAGAACTCTTTCCCGACGACGAGGAATTCTATGGTGCCGGCCCCTGCGTACCCGAGGTCCTTGAAGAGCTTCGCGGCGTCGACCGCCATTTTTCGGTGCATGGCCTCCGTGACGCCCGGGGAGGGGCTCTCCTCGAGGAGCTTCTGGTGGTTACGCTGGACGGAGCAGTCGCGCTCTCCGAGCACGCAGACATTCCCCATGCCATCGGCCATGACCTGGAGCTCGACGTGCCGCGAGTTCTCGAGGTAGCGCTCGAGGAATACCGTTCCGTCCGAGAAGGACTTCTCAGCCTCGCTGGAGGCGAGAATGAGGTTCTTCTCGAGGTCGGCGAAGTCACGGACGATGCGCATGCCCTTGCCACCACCACCTGAGGCGGCCTTTATGATGAGCGGGAGCCCGACTTTCTTCGCGATCTCCATGGCCTCATTTCCGCCCGCGGGGACGGCACCGGGCGAGCCGGGGATGAGGGGGAGGCCTGCGGCGACGGCGGCGTTCTTGGCCTTCACCTTGTCGCCGAGGAGGTCTATGACGTCGGGATCGGCCCCGATGAACGTCAAACCGGCCTCGCGCACCTGGCGCGCGAAGGAGGCGTTCTCGGAGAGAAAGCCGACGCCGGGATGGATGGCGTCGCAACCCGAGCTGACCGCCGCTGTAATAAGCGCTGACCTATTGAGATAGGACTCCGCGGCGGGCGGCGGGCCGATGCACACGGCGGCATCGGCCATTTTAACGTGGAGCGCGTCCTGGTCCGCTGAGGAGTACACGGCCACGGAGCGGATGCCGAGCTCGCGGCAGGTACGTATGACGCGGACAGCTATCTCGCCCCGATTCGCGACGAGAATCCCGCCCTTCATGCCCTGGGTCTTCATACCCGGCGGACCTCGAAGAGGGGTTGGCTGTATTCGACCATCTTGCCATTCTCGGGGAGCACCCGGACGATCTCCATGTCGTAATCGGCAATGAATTCGTTCATGACCTTCATGGCCTCGAGGATGCAGAGCGTCTGACCCGCCTTGACCTTCTTGCCTTGCTCGACGAAGGGAGGAACGTCGGGCCCGGGAGAGCGGTAGAAGGTCGCGACGATGGGGCTCAAGAGGACCTCGTTCCCGTTCGAGGCCGCCGTCGGTGCCGCCGCGGCGTGAGTGCCCGCCGAGGGGGCCGGGGACGCCGGAAGGGGAGCCGGCGGAGCGGCGTGGGAGGCGGGAGCAGTCTGAGCTTCGCGCGCGGCGCGGGGATACCTGCTCAAGCTGAGGCGGGAGTCTCCCGCGGCGTAGTCCATCTCGGCGAGGCCCGAGGCGCCGAAGGCGCTGATAAGGTCCAGGATCTCTTTCTCAGTCATGGCAACCTCACTCGTAGGATTGGGGCGAGGAGTAATCCACCCCCGCTAAGCCGAAGCCGTGGGCCTCGAGGAAATCCGATCTGAATCCCTCGTAGTCGGCGACGCGGTCCATATTCTCTTCGTCAACGCTTTCCATGACGCGGGTGACCTCGGCCTGGACGACGGGATCGAGCTCGAGGTCGTCGAGCCTGATCCTGCCCTCGGCATCGAGGGGGATGTCCCTTCCCGCGTAGATGAACGAGCGGAAAAGCCTATCGATCTGCTCCATGCAGCCCTCGTGGACTCCCTTGTCCTTCATCACCCGGTAGAGCGACATGATGTAGAGGGGAATGGAAGGGATAACCATGCTCGCGCGTGTCACCAGCGCCTTCTGTACTGAAACGAGGGCCTTGAGGCCCTTCTCGGAATGACGTTCGGTGAGCTCTCGCGCGGTCGCCTCGAGGTGCTCCTTGGCCTTCCCAAGGGTACCCGAGCGGTAGATCGGATGGGAGAAGGCGGGGCCGATATAGGAATAAGCCAGGGTGATCGCTCCCTCGGCGAGCATGCCCGCCCTGGAGAGGGCGTCGATCCAGAGGGCCCAGTCCTCGCCGCCCATGACCTTCACGCAGCCATCGGTTTCCTCCTCGGTTGCGGCCTTGATGTCCGTCTCCGAGATTTTGCCGGTGCGGACGTCGACGACCCGTCCGGAGTAGTCCTCGCCAATCGGCTTGATGCAGGACTGCCAGACCCTGCCGGTCGCGGGGTCCTTGCGGACCGGACTCGCGAGCGAGTACACGACGAGATCGAAGGGGCCGAAACCCTCGCGTGCGGCCTTGACGACCTCGTCGCGGGTGGAATCGGCGAAGGCATCTGCCATGATGGTGAGGGAGGGGAGGCCGGCCTCCAGCGAGAGCCGGTCGAATTCGCGGTTGTTGTAAAGGCCGGGAGTGCCGGACTTGCCGGGACTCCCGGCGCGCTCGAAGGAGACGCCGACGGTGCTCGCGCCGGAGCCGAAGGCGGCGGCGACGCGCGACGCGAGGCCGTAACCCGTGGAGCAGCCGAGTACGAGGACGCGCTTCGGGCCGTTCTCGATGAGGCCGCGGTTCCGCTCCCAGGATATCTGCCTGCGAAGCGCCTCAGCGCAGCCGTCTGGATGGGCGTTGAGGCAGACGTTGTTGCTGATCATGGGCGAGGCCATCATCGAGGACCTCGAACCTATGGGAGCAGTGCCGGAATATGAACTCGTCAAGCGGAAACCTCCTGGGCTATCACCATCCACTCGGCCTCGGCGGCGACCTCGTCGCCTACGAAGGCTTGCCCCGACTGCTTCACCATGCGGGGAGAGACGCGGAGGTTCTTGATCTCGAGGCGCACTTCGTCGTTCGGGCGGACCTGGCGGCGGAACTTGACCTTGTCCACGGTCGCGAAGAAGAAGAGGGTTCCGTCCTTGAAGCTCCCCATCTGGGAGAGTCCGGCCCCGCCGGCCTGCGCCATGGTCTCCACGAGGATGACCCCGGGGACCACGGGATAGCCGGGGAAGTGGCCCTTGAAGAAGAACTCCTTGTCCGTGTACTTGCGGTAAGCGACGATCCCATCTGCGTCGGCGCGCTCGAGGCGGTCGACGAAGAGGAAGGGATCGCGGTGCGGTAAGAGATCCTTAGGATCTTTCACTTGGAATACCTCCTGAAGGCGACCACGCCATTATGGCCGCCGAAGCCGAGCGTGCTGGACATGACCGCGTCGATCTTGCCCATCGCTCCCTTGTTGGGAATGTAGTCGAGGTCGCACTCGGGGTCGGCCTCTTCCTGATTGATGGTCGGGGGAAAGAAGCCATCGCGCATGGCCATGATGGAGATGATGGCCTCGATGGCGCCGGTACCGCCGATGCAGTGACCGTGCATGCTCTTCGTGGAGGAGATCCTGATCTTGCGGGCGTGATCGCCTAAGGCGATCTTCAGGGCCTTGGTCTCCGTGGGGTCGTTGATGGGCGTAGACGTACCGTGCGCGTTGTAGTACTGGACGTCCTCCGGCTTCATCCCCGCGTCCTCGAGGCAGAGCTTGATGGCGAGCGCGCCGCCTGTGCCCTCGGGGTCGGGGGAGGTGATGTGGTAGGCGTCGCAGGAGGCGCCGTAACCGGCGAACTCCGCGAGAATGGTCGCCCCGCGGGCGAGAGCGTGCTCTTCGGTCTCGAGGATCATGGCTCCCGAGCCCTCGCCGAGAACGAAGCCGTCGCGTTTCGCGTCGAATGGGCGGGAAGCGCGCTCGGGCTGGTCATTGAAAGCCGTGGAGAGCGTCTTGAGCATCTCAAAGCCGCCGAAGGTGAATGGCGTGATTGCCGCCTCGGTGCCGCCTGCGATGCAGACGTCAACGCGGCCAGAACGGATAAGGTCGAGGGCCGCTCCCAAGCCGTCCGTACCGGATGAGCAGGCGGTCACCGACGTGAGCGCTGGTCCGTGGATCCCGTACTGCATGGCGATGTTGCCCGCGGCCTCGTTCGTGATGAGGAGAGGGATGGTGAGGGGAGGCATGCGCTGCCAACCCTGGTCGAAGAACTTGGCGTACGATGCGTGGATGATCTCGAATCCGCCGATGCCGCTCCCGATGTACACGCCCGTGCGAACGGGATCGAGCATGTCGGCCTTGAGCCCCGCCTGCGCCATGGCCTGGGCGGAGGAGGCGACTGCAAATTGCGTGAAGAGAGCCATTTTCCTCGCGTCCTTGGCTTCCATCCAGTTCTTGGGATCGAAGTCCTTCACCTCTGCGGCGATCTTGGCGTCATGGCTCGACGCGTCGAAGCGCGTCACCTTCGCGATTCCCGACCGGCCGTTCTTGATGTTATCCCACATGGTCGGGACATCGTTGCCGCAGGGGCTGATGGCGCCCATTCCCGTTATAACGACTTTCCTCTTCAAAATTCTCCTCCTCAGGATCGATCACCAGCGGATCACGGCGGCGGCGGATGTGAGGCCGGCGCCAAAGCCGGTCATCGCCAGGAGCTGCCCCTTCTTGAGCAGCCCGCGGTTTTCCATATCGCTCAGGGCGATCGGGATGGTTGCGGACGACGTGTTCGCGAAATCCTCGATGTCGAGGAATATTTTTGTTTCTGGTATTCCGAGCCTCTTGGCAGCGGCCTGGATGATGCGGGCATTCGCTTGGTGGGGGACGATCCAGTCGAGGTCGTCGAAACCGATGCCGGCTTTCACGGTGATCTCCTTGAGGAGCTCGACGTTTTCGTTGACCGCGAAGTTGTATACGCGGCGTCCGTCCATGCGAATGTACGGGGGCGGAACGGACACGCCGGCCGCGTAGGGCTTCCTCGTACCGCTTCCATCGGTATAGAGGGCGTCGGAGTCCTTACCGTAGGCCTTGAGGATCGTGGCGAGGACGCCTCGGTTATCCTCCATTCCGGAGGAGATCACCGCCGCTCCCGAGCCGTCGCCGAAGAGTACGCAGGTATTTCGGTCCGTCCAGTCGGTGAGGCGTGAGAGGGCTTCGGAGGCAATAAGCAGGGCGTGGCCTCCACCGAGGGACGGGAGGAGCGAATCGATGATCGAGAGGCCGTAGATGAAGCCCGAGCACGCGGCCGTCACGTCGAAGGCGGGGATGCCGTCGCATCCGAT
>CAZIEI010000020.1:0-35156 GCA_964538705.1 uncultured Spirochaetales bacterium
GATACTCGACGCCGCACAGTTCTCGTAGTCGAAGACGTTCCATGCGGCCCGATCCGTCATGGAGAGGGCGGGATTCTCGGTGTAATGGATGACGAGGCGGCCGGGGCCATCGTGGTAATTATACGACGGGGCGTTGAATCCTAAGGTGAATCCCCCGTCGTAGTCTCCCGGCTCCGGATTCGCGTGCGGAGGCGGCAGGGGATCGGTTAGGTATCCGAGGACGCTGTCCCTGCCGCAGCCGGAAAGAACCAGGAGAGGGGCCAAGAACGCGAAAGCGAGAAAACGCCTCATGCATCGATTATAGTGCTTTCGGCGCAGGCTTCCAATGCGATTCGCGGACCGCCCCCCGGTCTCGGCGTTCTTTCAGGCAGAAACCGCCTAACGGATCTCTATGAAGCTCCGCTTGATCCATTCCGCGCGCTCGCCGGCCGCCTTCCGCCGCTTTCCCTCCGGGAAATCGCGGACGATCCGCTCGTACAGGTCCATGGCGAAGAGGATATCGCGCCCCGGACCGGGCGCCTCGGCCGCTTGTGCGACGAGCCAGAGGTATTCTTCCGATTCGGGATAGAGCAAGACGAATTCCTCGGCCATGTCACGGACGGATGAGTATCGCTTGGCATCGAGCTCCGACCGGAGGAACGCGAGGGCCCCCGCCTCATCCAAACCGGTGAGGCCTCCCGGGCTCGTTCCCGTTCCGGTTCCGGTACCGGTCGACGCTCCGGGACTGATCCTCGGCGCGAGGGCGTTCCCGTCCGCGCCCGGAGCGCCGACGGCCCCGGCCCTCGCCGCTCCGGCCGCCGGAGACGGCGCGGCACTAGACGTCCGGGGAGAGGAGGGAGCGGGGGACGGAGGGGAGAGCGCGGTTCGCGATGGATCGGCCGCTGCGGAGGCGCCGGACGGGGCCGCGCCCGTTCCCCCGGGAACGGAAACGGCGCCCTCCCCTTTCTTGACCACGAGCACCGAGACCCAGCGGCGCTCGGTTTCGTCCATGAGGACGTCCTCACGGGAGAACTCGAGGAGGTACTCTCCCGGGACGATCGCGCGGAACCGGAAATGGACGCGGCCGGGCTCGTAGCGCCGCTTGAGGAAGAGCAGGCCCTCCCGTCCGTTCGTGCCCAGGTAATTCCACGCCGATCCCTGGAGGGGGATCTCCAGTTCCTGCCCGGCCTCGACCATGACGCTGAAGGCGGGCGAGGGCGAGGGCTCGACGGATGCGGAACCGAGCGCGACGAAGGGATCGGGAGACGGGCTCGATTCGGCGGCCGCGGAACGCGTCGGGTTCGCGGAACGCGCCGGGTTCGCGGAACGGGCGGGGCTTGGAGACTTCGCCTGAAGCGGCGACGGGCGCGGAGTAGGACGGGGCGTCGATGCGGGTTTCGCTGTCGGCGCGGGCGTCGCTGAGGGAAGGGCGCGAGCGGTAGCGGCCTTCGGGCTCGCGAGCGGAGCGGGCGGTAGATCGATGCGCGGAGTCGGAAGCTTATACCCTTCGACGCGTTCTTTGGGGGGATACCGCATGACGGAGAGGGCCTCGGGCTTGAGCGCGCGCGTCGATGAGGCGGCGCTCGCCGCCGGACCGACAGCCGAGAGCGCCGGCGAGGCTGTCGGGGCCGCGGCCGAAGCGGACCCGGGCGATGCGGCCGCGAGAGCGGCGGTGGGGCTCGGCGAGGGGCTGGCCTGCGCCCCGCCCTTCTTCCCCGCGCTCTGACAGGCGACGACGGCGAGCAGGATCGCGGCGGCGGCGAGGAGAGCCATCATGCGGAGCTTCATCAGCGTACTCCAGCGAAGAAATCGTCCACCGCTTCCCGGGCCGACGAGACCGCGGCGGCGACTTCGGATTCGCTCGGTAAAAACGCGTAGGCGCGCGCCTCCTCCTTGCCGGGGAAGGCGGCGGGATCGCGGCTCAGTTCGACGTCGTCATAGGGCATGGGCGGTTCCGGGACGCGCATCTCGAGGAGGAGGTCGCGGTTCTGGATCTTGACGACCGCCGCGTCGGGAACGGGCAGGGAAACGATGAGAGAGCGGACGAGAATCCCGATCACGAGGAAGGTCACGGCGCCGGTCACGATGACGAAGCCCTTCCTCGTCGAGAGGTCCTTGAGGAAGAATCCGAAATTCCTGAAGGCGGGACGAGGGGCCCTCGGCGCGGGAGCGGACTCAGGCACGGTCTCCTCTCCCTCGAAGGGGGGGAAAGGCTCGGTTTTCCGGGGGAAGAGGCGATCGCGTATCGAGCGGAGCGTAGCGCCGATTTTGGCGATGAGGTCCTTCACTGAGCGTCCCTCCCGCCGTCCATTCTAGCCGCCGTCCCGGAGGGGCGTCAACAAGCGCGCGAATTTTCACGCTGTTTCCCGCCCCTATTCCCGCGCGTCGTCCAGCACGATCTTATGCGCTCCGTTATCGAGCCGATGGATCGGATCAATCCTCCTCGGGATCGGCTCCGGCGGTCTCGGCGACCGCCTCCGCGGCGCCATCCCTCTCCGCGCCGGGATCGGCCTCCGCTTTGGCATCTGAAACGACGCCATCATCCATGGCTGGCTGGGGAGAATCGGCGTCCCTTAAACCGAGGGAAGGCTCCTGGTCTTCGGTCGGATCCTCGCCAGCGGCGGCTTCCTCGCCAGCGGCGGCGACGAGCTCCTCTTCCGCGGCTTCGGTTCCCGCGGCTCCGGTTCCCGTGGCTTCGGTTTCCGCGGCGTTTTCTCCCGACGCGGCTTTAGCTTCGGCGCGTTTCCGGGCACGCTCGCGCTTCTCGATGCGACGCTTGTGCTCGAGCTCGGCCTCGCTCGGGAGCTCCGTCCCCGTCTCGTACTCGACGTCCTCCTCCTTGAAGGAGCCGTCAGGCTCGGGGATGGGAGCGGGGGCTTCGCCCTTTCCGCCGTCCAACCTCACGGCGATGACCTTGGTGATACCGGACTCCTCCATGGTCACGCCGAGGAGGGTGCTCGCGCCCACCACGGTCTTCTTGTTGTGGGTGATCACGATGAACTGGCTCGTGGCGCCGAACTCCCTGAGGAGCTGGACGAAACGGATCACGTTCTGCTCGTCCAGGGCCGCGTCGATCTCGTCGAGGAAGCAGAAGGGGCTGGGCTTCACCGCGTAGGTGGAGAAGAGGAGGGCCACGGCCGTCATGGATTTCTCGCCGCCCGAGAGGAGGGAGATGTTCTCGAGCTTCTTCCCGGGGGGCTGGGCGTAGATGTCGATGCCCGACTCCAGGACGTGGTTGGGATCCACGAGGCGGAGCTCGGCGCGGCCGCCGCCGAAGAGGCGGCGGAACATGTTGTGGAAGTTGCGCTTGATGCGGTTGTAGGTGGCGAGGAAGAGCTCCGTGCTCTCCGTGCGGATGTCGGTCGTGACGCGGAAGAGGTCCTCCCTCGCCTTGCGGAGGTCCTCGAGCTGGCCGGAGAGGAATTCGTAGCGCTCCTTGATCTCCGAGAACTCCTCGGGGGCCATGAAGTTGACCGAGCCGAGGTCCCGGAGGGCCTGGCGCTTTTCGAGGAGCCTGTCCTTTATCGTCCCGAGGGGCTCCCGGATCTCGAACATCCGCTCCTCGAACTCCATGAGGTCGCGCGAATGCTGCTCCTTGAAGTTCTCCTTGAGGTTGCGGATCTCCGTCTCCGTCTGGGCCTTGTCCAGGTGGACCCGCTCGAGCTCGTCCTGGAGGCCGCCCAGCTTCTGCACGAGGCGCTTGAGGTCGTCCTGCCTGGTGGAGAGGTCGGAGTTGCGGGTCGCGATGTCCTTCTCGAGCTTCTCGAGTTCGGCGGTGAGGTCCTTGCCCTTGGCGTCGATGCCCGCGATCTCCGAGTCCATCGCCTCGAGCTCGTCGCGGGAATCCTTGAGGCGCTTGTCCTCCAGGGCCATCTCGCCCTCGATCTCGCGGATCTGGGCTTCCTGCCCGGAGATTTCCCGGTCGAGGAGCCTGACCCCGTCCTCCTCGCCGGCCACCTGCGTGCGCGCGCGCACGAGGTTGAGGCGGAGGTCTTCCAGGGTGACGCGGTACTCCTCGATCTTCTCCTGGAGTCCGCGGTTCTCGTCGCCGGCCTCGCGGATCCTCGAACGCGCCGCGTCCATATCCGACTTGAGGGCCTGGATAGCGGAATCGATGGCGCGCTTGCGGGTGATGATGCCCTCGGGAGTGAGGAAGTCGTCCAGGAAAGAGGGACTCGTGCGCTTGTAGGCGAGGAAGCTCTCCTTCACCTTGCCGGCACGATCGAGGGCCTCGGCTACGGCGTCGCGGGCGCGCTCGAGGAGCGGGATCGCGTCGTTTTCCGAAGGCGAACGGAGGAAGTCCCCGAGGAGCCCGCTCTTCCCCTGGAGGAGGACGATGAGGCCGGCGAGGCTCTCCTCGAGGGCGGCCTCGGCGGCTCGGCGTTCGGCGCTCGAGTAGCCCGAGTCGCGGAGGCGGGAATCGAGCTCAGCGACGATGTCGTCCGTGATGGCCTCGAGCTCGACGCGCTGGGCGGCCTCTCCGGCCTCGAGCGAGCGGATGCGCTCCTCCTGGGAAGCGGCCTCCTCCTCGTTGCGCTTGATCCGCTCTCCGGCCTCCTTGATGCGCTCCTCGAAGCCCTGAGCGTTCTTCTCCGTCTCCACGATGCGGACGCGGAGGTCGCGGAGCGACGCCTCCTTGGCGTCGCGGTCCTCGAGGAGGTCCGCGTGGCGCTCCTTGGCGGAGGAGAGCTTGAGGGCGCTCTGGTCGATCTTCTCCTTGGCCTCCTGGATCCGCTCCTGGATGGATTTCCGGTGGCGCTCCTTGGCGGCGCGCTCCACCGCGAGGCCGTACACGGTCTTCTGGGCCTCGGACACGCGGGCCTCGAGGGAATTGACGAAGTCGAGGCTCTCCTCCAGGCCCTTGTTGAGGGCGTCGATCTCCGCACGCACCGCGTCCCTGCCGGATTCGACCTTGGCGAGATTGGCCTGTCTCCTGTCCAGCTCCTGCACGAAATTGCGCAGCCTGAGGAGGCCCGCGTCCAGCTCGAGGGCGAAGCACTCGTCCTTGAGGCCGCGGTAGCGGAGGGTCTTCTCGCACTGGACCTTGAGGCTATCGTAGGATCGCTTCACCTCGGCGAGGAGAAGATCCACCTGGCGCATGTTGTCCTCAGTGTGCTGGAGCTTGGATTCCGCCTCGCGCGACCTGATCTTGTGCCGCGTGATGCCCGCTGCCTCCTCGAAGAGATAGCGGCGTTCCTCCGGGCGCGAAGAGAGGATCTGGTCGATCTTCCCCTGTTCCATCACGGAGTACGCGGACTTGCCAACGCCCGTGTCCCAGAAGAGCTCCCTGATCTCCTTGAGCCGCACCAGATTGTTGTTGATGAAGTACTCGGACTCGCCCGAGCGGTAGAGGCGCCTCTTGATACAGACCTCGGACATGTCGAGGTTGAGGAGGCCGTTCTCGTTGGAGACCGTGAGGCTCACTTCGGCCATGCCGAGGGCCTTGCGCGCCTCGGTGCCGTTGAAGATCACGTCCTCCATCTTCTCCGCGCGGAGGCTCTTGGCCGCCTGCTCCCCCACCACCCATTTGATGGCGTCCACCACGTTGGACTTGCCGCAGCCGTTCGGCCCGAGGAGGGCCGTGATGCCGGGCGCGAACTCGATGAGGGTGCGGTCCGCGAAGGACTTGAAGCCGTGTATTTCAAGGGTTTTCAGGAACACGGCGCTACTCTAGCATGCTGGCCGGGGACGCCGCAAGGACGGCCCTCCAGCCGGGCGAGAAGGCGGGAGGAGCGCGCGGCCGACGGCGCGGGGCGCCCGCGGAATGGCGAACGCGCCTCCGGGCGTCAGCCCCGTTCTCCTCCCGCGGACCGCCTCAGCGGACGTCGATGCCGCGCGGCGCGGTCCGGAAGGTTTTCTCGAACTCGAGCCTGAATTCCTCGATGAAGGCATTATGGTTCTGCTTGCCTCTCCTGAAGGCCTTCATCAAATCCAGCCAGATCGCCTCGATCTCGCCATCCTTCGGGCTCAGATTCCCGCCTTTGACCGAACGCGCGATCTCCACGAAGGCTGCATAATAGTTTTGGCCGCCGAGGAAGGGATCGGCATAGCGGGACTTTGCGTCTTCCGACGCCGCGATCCGGGCGACGGGCAGTTCGGAACGCCTCGTGAGTTCGCTCTGGTACGCTGCGTCCGTGCAACAGAATTTTATGAATTTCAATGACTCCTCGGCGACCTTGCCCTCTCTTCCCGAGGCCGCGAGCCAGGTCCCTCCCCAGGAGTAAGCTACGGGCCCCTGCGCCAGGCCCCAGTCCCCGCGAGTGTCGGAGCCAAGTTTGTTTCTGGCGTTCGGCTTCAACACGTATTGAAGTCCCCATGTCGGGAGGAAATACCCGAAGATCTCGGCGTCGTCGGCGCTAGCGTCGGAAGCCGTCCCGCCCATCCGCAAGAACCACTCGTCGGACCACATGGGTATGCGGGGATCGAGCGCTTCATCGCGGAATATCTCGGTGAGCCTCGCAAGCTCCAGGGCCAGGGGCTCGATGACGAGATCGTCGCCATCGAGCCAGCCCGAAACGCGGGCGCTGACGAACGGTCGGAAAAGCTCTTCCGTGGAGCAAACGATGGCGACCTTTCCCTTCGACGAACGCTTAAGCTCCCGAGCGGTTTCGAGAAAGGCCGTCGGATCCGAGATCCGGGATTGCACCCCCGCGGGATCGTCGGTTCCTAAGTACTTCTTGGCGAGCGAGCGGCGATAGAGGAAACCCCCGGGAGTGGCGAGCCATGAGAGAGCGCGCAGGGTTCCGCCCCGGTCCGTCCCCATCCCGACTAGGTATGGAAAGGACCCAGAATTATCGGGAGCAAGCGAAGAAAGATCCCCGAGCCGTCCCGATTCGACGTACTTTCCAAGCCAGGCCGAATCGAGGGCGAAGACATCCGGCCCGTCCTTCTCCGAGCTGAGCGCCGCATCGAGCTTCGATTGGTAACTCGCCATGTTGGAAAAAATGAAATCGAATTGAACTTTAGAATCGTCGATCGAAGCCGACTTCTTGTAGTCTCCCAGCAGCAACTCCACTTCTTTAGTGAAGGACCAGATGGTCACGCGCACGGGCTTCTGCCCTCTCGCCTGCGCTGAGGCGCTCGGCGTTATGGCGAAGGCGGCCAGGACCGCAGCGACGGCAAGCGCGTTCGATTTCCTGACTTTATTCCGCATGCGTTCCTCCGGAGGCATGATATCAAATCCGGCGCGCGCCAACAACGGACCACGCGGGACGCGCCCTCATTCCACGGCGATCGAGGGCAGCTCGCGCTTCACCGCGGCCTCCTCACGTGGACCGTCTCAACGGACGTCGATACCGCGTAGTGTACCCCTGAACGCGCGCGCGAGCTCGGATCTGAAATCCTGGATGAATGTTTCCTCACTCTGCTTTTCCTGGATAAAGAGTTTCATTTGATATTGCCACGCCCCGTCGATCTCTTCGTCCCTGGCGCTGAGGTTCCCGCCCTTCATGGAGCGCGCCATCTCGGCGAAGGCGGCATAATGGTTCTGTCCGCCTAGGAAGGGCTCGGAATACCTTTCCTTGGCCTCATCTGCTGCTTTCTGGCATGCGACGACGTCTCCCGTTTCCTTGGCCCACGCCGCTTGGAACTCCCCGTTCGTGCAGCAGTACTCGATGAACTTGAGAGCCTCGGAGGCGTCCTCGCCTTCGCCGCCCGAGGCGGCGAGCCAGTTCCCCCCCCACGAGTAGGGGACGGGCCCCCGCGCGAGCCCCCAGTCGCCCACGGTGCTCGAGCCGAGGTGGCCCTTGGCGTTCGGCTTCAGCACGTAGTGGAGGCCCCAGGTCGGCAGGAAGTATCCGAAGATCTCCACGCTCTCCCTCCTCGTCCCGTAGACCGCGCCCTTCATGCCCTCGAACCAGCCGTTCGTCCACATCTGGATGCGCGGATCGAGGGCCTCGTCCCGAAAAATCCTCGTGATCCTCGCGAGCTCGACCATCATGGGGTCGATTACCAGTTTGTTACCGTCCAACCAACCCACGTCCCGGGCGCCCTTGAAGGGATTGAAAAGATCCTGGGCGGAACAGATCATCGCGACCTTCCCGCTCGATGCGCGCGCGAGCTCGCGCGCGGCCTCGATGAAGGCGTCCGGGGTCGCGATCCGTTCCTGGACGGCCGCCGGGTCGTCGGTGCCGAAGTATTTTTTAGCCAGAGAGCGTCGGTAAAAGAATCCTCCGGGAACGGCATGCCATGAAAGCGCGCGGACCGTTCCGTCGCGGTCCGTGCCCATCCGGACGGTGTAAGGAAACGATCCCGAGTAGCCGGGCGCGAGCGAGGAGAGGTCCGCGAGCCTTCCCGATTCCACGTATTTCCCGAGGTAGGCCGCCTCGAGGACGAAGACGTCGGGCCCGCCCTTCTTGGACTTGAGCGCGGCATCGAGCCTCGACTGATAATCCTTATTATCAATCAGGATGAATTCGAATTGGACCTTGGATTCGTCGACGACGGCCATTTTCTTGTACGCGTTGAGCAGCTGCTCCGCTTCCTTGGAAAATGACCAGATGCTGACGCGCGCGGGCTTTGGTTTTCCCGCCTGACCGACGGCGCCGGGCGCGGCCGCGATCATGGCTGCCACGGCCGCAAAGGCGAGCGCGTTCGATTTCTTGATTATCTTCTTCATGCGTTCCTCCGTCGGACATAATACCAGACCCCTCGATCGCCCACAACGAACCGCGCGGATCGCGCCCTTCGACCTCCGGGACTTCCCCTCCCCCGCCATGCCGCTCCCGGGAAAGGGGGATTGATGATCCCATCCCTCATCCGAAGCTAGCCCTCCGAAGGGGGAAAGGGCGGGAGCCCTGTCCCCCTCCCAAAAGGTAGACGAGCACGCCGAGGACTGAGCCCCGGATCGACAAAAAAATGAAAATCTCGGATTTAATCGAAAAAAAGAAATCGCTGGGGGTGGCAGAGGAGATGATGAGTGAGCGGAGTTCCTACGAAGCGAAGCTCATCATCTCCTCTGACAGCGAAGCTTAACGGAGCGCAGCGTAGTGTTAGGACCCCACGAGGGCTCTCGAATCGATCAAATCCGAGGCGCCCGTGGCGATGTCGATCCGGAGCTCAGTCCTCGCCGCCCGCGAGGAGCTGGTAGGCCTCCTGCGGGGTCTTCACGTCCAGGAGCGCGGCGCGGAGCTCGTTGCTCTTGAGCTTCTGGCTGAAGAAGGAGAGGGTCTGGAGGTAGTAGGCGTGCTGATTGTACGCGGCGGCGATCATGAAGAGGAGCCGCACGGGCTGGTCGTCCAAGGAGGGGAAGTCGATGATGTCCACCTTGGAGACGCCGACGGCCATGACGAGGTCGGTCACGGAGGAGAGGCGGACGTGGGGGATGGCGATCCCGCGGCCGATGGCCGTGCTCATGAGTTCCTCGCGCTTCACGATCTCCGCGGAGAGCTCCTGCTTGTTCTTGATCTGGGGCGCGGTGCCGAGGACCTCGGCGAGGGCGAGGAGGGTGTCGCGCTTGGAGGAGTGCTGGAGGAATACGATGCGGTCGGGCGAGAGGATGTTCCGGACCTGGATGCTGGAGAAAGCGGAGACGTTCCGGTTGGTCGAGAGGCGGTCGTTGACCCAGCGCTCGATGTCGCTCTTCTTGAAGCGCCAGACGGTACCGATCTTGCCCGAGGGAATCTCGCCCTTCTGTGCCCAGTCATAGACGGTGCGCTCGGACACCCTGAGGTACTTGGCGACTTCTTCGATCGTCAGGATATCGTCTTCCATCCGGATGGTCCTCTCTTCGGCGATATTCGGGGTGCGCGTCGGTCATATTTTTGCAGTATAAGCCACAATATGTCAAGTAGAATCATCGCTTTCATCGATTCCCCCGGTCTGCTGGCCGAGTTTCCGGAGCGCGGAGAGGACGTCGTTCCTTCCGTAACCGAGGGCGCGGAGTCGTTTGTAGACCGCGGAGAGGATCTCCGACCGGGGATCGGAGGGAGAATCGACGGGCTCAAGAAGGGCTGCCGCCCTCCCCTTCCGGGCGACCCTCGCCTCCTCGCGCCTCAGGGCCTTGGCCGCTGCCCGTTCCAGGCCGGAGGCGATGTCCTCCGCCCGCTCCTTCACGGCCTCCGTCGCCGCGTCGCGGGACAGGCCCTTGGAGGAGAGCCGGGCCCGGAGAAGCGCTTCTCCCTCGGGACGGGACCGGAGACGGGAGCGGAGGTAGGCGTCCGCGAAACGGCGTTCGGAGAGGAGCCCCTCTGATTCCAGGAGGTCGAGGGCGGCCTTCACGGCCGCGGCACCGTGCTTCTTCCGCTTGAGGGCGAGCTCGAGCTCGAGCCGTGAGCGTTCCCTGAGGGCGAGCTTCTTGAGGGCCTCACGCTCGGCTGCGAAGGCCTCGGCGGCGGCGGCCAGGAGGGCGAGCTCACGCTCGCCGAGGAGCGGCGCGGACTCGGCCGCGAGGGCCTCCCAGCCGGCCGCCTCGCGGAGGGAGCCCTCCGGGAAGTAGGCGAGGCGGCATAAAAAAAAGGAACCCGAGTCCAGGCCGATCTTGACGGCCCCCCGGGTTCCTCTCTCGACGGATACGACGCGCACGGGCGCCACCGTCCCTATATTAACGCTTGGAGAACTGGAAGCGCCTGCGGGCTCCCGCCTGGCCGTACTTCTTGCGCTCGACCATACGGGGATCGCGCGTGAGGAAGCCGTTGGCCTTGAGCGAGGGCTGGTTGGCCTCGTCGGCGACGCAGAGGGCGCGGGCGATGCCGTGGCGGCAGGCGCCGGCCTGTCCGCAGGGGCCGCCGCCCTTCACGTTGATGAGGACGTCGTACTTGCCCTCGGCCGAAGTGACCATGAGGGGCTGACGGATGGTGATGACATGCTCTGCCTGGGGGAAATACTCGGCGACGTCCTTGTCGTTGATGACGATCTTGCCGGAACCCTCGCGCAGGTAGACGCGGGCGACCGAGCACTTCCTCCGGCCGAGGCCGGTTCCAAGGTTCTTAACCACGGGCTCGCTCCTTCTATATCTCGACGGGGATGGGATTCTGCGCGGCGTGGGGATGGTCCGGGCCGGCGTAGATTTTCACGTTCTTGCACATCTTCCTGCCCAGGGGCCCCTTGGGGAGCATGCCCTTGACGGCGAGCTCGAGGGGCATGGAGCCGTGCTTCTCGATGAGCTTATCGAAAGTGGAAGACTTGAGGCCGCCCACGTAGCCGGAATGGCGGTAGTAGATCTTGTCCGTCCGCTTCCGGCCGGAGATGGCGACCTCGGCGGCGTTGATGATGACGACGTGGTCCCCGGTCTCCCAGAGCGGAGTGAACTGGGGCTTCTCCTTGCCGCGGGCCATGGCGGCCGCCTTGGCGGCGATGCGCCCGAGGGGCTTGCCCTTGGCGTCGATCAGATACCAGGCGCGGGCGGCGTTCTCGGGTTTGACGAAAATGGTCTTCATGGGGCTACCTATACCTCTGCTACATGCCTATTGTGGAAAATACAGGACGCAATAGTCCTATATATGGGCGGGAGTGTCAAGGCGGCCACGACAGACCGCCGGCCGGGCCGTATCTCCGTGGGGCCCCCGGAACGTCCCTATTCCCGCTTTTCCGACGATTCCTTCTCCGCTTCCTTCCGCTCCTCTTCCTCCTCCTTCTTGGCCTCGATCCGGTCCTTCATGTCGGCGATGCCGATGAAAACCGCGATGAGCCCGACGAACAGGGCGAGGACGGGCACGGAACCCTTGAGGAAATCGATGACCTCGGTCCACCAGTTGAGGGGGCCGAAGGGAAGGACGGCGAACACGGCGAACGCTATGAAGAGGAGTCCGACAATAATCGCTACCATACGCTCAATACCTCCCGGGCCGCGAGCCCGCGGTCGTCGATCCGCGCGACGGTTCCCCCCGTCGCTCCCGCTCGACGGCGGAACAGCGGGGAATTCTGTCAGAAAGGGGTTAAAGAGTCAAGGGAAAAAGAGAAGGCGCGGTCTGGCCAGGGGAGCGAGCGCCGCGTTCTCCGCGCTCAGCGTCGGGCTCGCTGTACTCAGCGTCGGGCTTTCGGGGCCTTGGAGCCCTCCTCGAGCCGGACGAGGGCCTCGGCCTTGCGCTCGGCGGGTAGGAAGGTCGCCTCGAGGCCGTTCCGGGCCAAGGCGAGGAGCTCTTCACGATTGAAGGCGAGATGCTTGGCCATACGCTCGTACTCGTCGTTGAGGTCCACGTTGAAGAGGATGGGGTCGTCGGTGTTGAGGGTGGTTCTGATGCCCCGGTCGAAGAAGGCCCGGATGGGGTGGTCCTCGTAGCGCTTCACGTACTTCTTGGTGGCGAGGGGGATGGCGCGTTCCTTGAGGAGGTCCATGAGGGAGGAATCCAGAATGGCGCTCGTCCCGTGGCCGATGCGTTCAGCCCCCAGGTCTTCGATAGCGCTCCGGATCGATTCCGGCCCGACTTCCTCGCCCGCGTGGGCGACGGTGCGGAGGCCGGCGGCGTTTGCCTCCCTGAAGACGTCCTTGTAGATCCCGCAGGGATTTCCGATCTCCTGCCCCCCAAGGCCGATCCCGAGGATCCGGTCCGTCGGCCGGTTCTTGAGGTAGCCGAGGAGGAAATCCAGGTTACGCTTGGCGTTGTCGAAACCGAAGGAGCGGGAGACGTCCACGATGATCCTGACGTCCGGGCCGCCCGAGGCGGCGAGGGCCTCGAAGCCCTCCACGATCGGATCGAGCATGTCGTTGAAGGAGACGAAGCCCTGGCGCACCACCATCGAGGGCGCGATGAAGAGCTCCATATACCAGATATTGTTGCGCTTCGCGTAATGGGCGACGTCCGAGACGACGTAGGAGAAATCTTCGGGGCTCCGGAAGAGGCTCTGGAGGAAGAAGAAGTTCTTGATCATCTCGTTGAGGCTGTCGATCTTGAGCAGCTTCTGGAAATCGGCCACCGACTTGAGGTGGGGGTCGACGCCGTGCTTCTTGTTGAGCTCATAGTACGACTCGAACGAGATGGTCGCCTCGGCGTGGATGTGGATTTCGGTTTTTGGGAGGGAGCTGATGAATTCCCTCAGGGCCGATAAGGATTCCATAGGGTTACGTCATTATAAGGTCGGCATTTTTCCTGTCAATCTGAAGGCAAATAGCCTGTGCCGGCCACCCTATCACGGAAAAGGATGGAATTCACGATCCTTGACCGCGGATGCCGCGGGGGCTATCATGGCCTCCCCCGCCGGGGTGGTGGAATCGGTAGACACCAGGGACTTAAAATCCCTTGGGCCTCACGGCCCGTACGGGTTCGAGACCCGTTCCCGGCACGATCCCCTCAGCCGTCGAGCGCCTCGAGGTTGGCGATGATCCGCCCGAGGCAGTCCTCGAAGGCGTCGATCTCGGCTTCCCCGAATCCCGCGTAGTAGGCCTCCGTCATCTCCCGGGAGGCGGCCTCGTAGGCGCCGTAGAGGGACCTGTTTCGCTCGGTCGGCCGCACGATTGCGGCCCTCCGGTCGGCGGGATCGGCCTCGCGCGAGACGAGCCCCACCCGCTCGAGGCGCCTCAACATGAGGGTCAGGGTGGATTTGTCGAGTTTGGTCCGGCGCGCGAGCTCCGTCTGCCCCAGCCCCTCCGTTCCCCAAAGTGCGTAGAGGATGCGCCCTTGGGCGGGGTTGAGCTCATCGATGCCGTGGCGCTTGAGGACGCGCGTGAAGACCCGTTGGCCGAGTTGGTGCGCCTGGGAAAGGAGCCGTCCCCCCTCCCGCGGCGCCCGGCGCGCCCCTTCTCCGCCCATCAGGCCGGCTTCCCCGGCCGTACGTCGGCCGATTTCCCCGGCCGTACGTCGAATTCGACCACGCGCAGGCCGTGATAATACCGCCCCGCCTCGGGGTCGAAACGGAGGAGGAGGAAGTCGCCTCCGTCCCTACCGCCTGGGTAGTACATGTCCCAGGATTCCGCGTATACGGCCGCGCGGATCGCAGGATCGAGGACTTCCACGGCCCTTCCCTTGAGCCCGAAGCCCTGGTAGGAAACGTTATCCGAATAATAGAGATGGCAGCGCCCGTCTTTCCTGAGCTGGGCGGCTTTCCTGCTTGACGCGTTCGTTCCGATGTAGCTCGCGAAACCCGCCGGATCGAGGGCGGCCTTTCCGCGCGCGCAGGCCTCCGCCCGGTGCTTGAGGATATTGAAGAGGACCCTCGTCTCCGGAAGTCCCTCATCGTCCAGGCTCGAGAGGTAGACGAATTCCGTCCGTCGCATGAGCTCCCGCGCCTCCGCCATCGCTTTTTCCGTCTCGTTCTTGTCCGTCATCATGCTCCTCCTTACTCACGACTCGCGCGACCCCGCCCTCCCCTCAGGCGGCGTGGCCCATTCGGTCTCAGGGAAATAGTTTTATATACGACATTATAGTTTTATATAAAATTATTTCAAGCCCCCCTCGCGCCGCGGAAGCCCGTGATGACCGATGATCGGGCTGAAGCGAGGCGGCACTAGATACTGATGTCTCCATCAGGTATAGTTACCCCCGAGCGCGACGCTGCCCATCGCGGCGGATCCGTCCATGAACTGGGTATGCCATGGTACTAAGGCGACCCGCGGAGGACGGACGAAGCGCTCCCCACGCGCCGGATGCCGAGGCTCGAGCCCGGACCGGCGCGCCGCCGTCCCCCCCCGATCATGGGCGGCGGCCCGGCGGCGACTCGCCACGGCCGGCGGAGAAAAGGCCGAAGGATGCGCATGCAATCTCAACCGAGCTTCTCATCCCTGGGGCTTTCTGCTCCCGTCCTCGAAGCCGTGCAGGCCGAGGGCTACGAATCGCCCACGCCCGTCCAGGCGATGGCGATCCCCCTCGTGCTCGCGGGCAAGGACCTCAAGGCGAGCGCTAAGACGGGCACGGGCAAAACAGCCGCCTTCGCCCTCCCGATCATCCAGACCATCGCGGAGCGCGGGGAGCGGGCCGACCCCGGCAAGCCCCTCGCCCTGGTACTGGTTCCCACGCGAGAGCTCGCCGCTCAGGTGGGCGAGAGCTTCAAGGCCTACGGCGCACGCACGGACCTGCGTTCGGCGGTGGCCTACGGCGGCGTGGGCAAGGCGCCTCAGGTCGCCGCTCTCGCGAAGGGCGCGGAGGTGCTCGTCGCGACGCCCGGCCGCCTCCTCGACCTCGCCGCTGACGGGGCGGTGGACTTGGGCCGCGTCCGATTCTTCGTCCTGGACGAGGCCGACCGCATGCTCGACATGGGGTTCCTCCCGGATATGCGCAGGGTCTTCAAGCTCATCCCGGAGGAGCGCCAGACCCTCCTCTTCTCCGCCACCATGACCGACGAGATCAAGGACATCGCCTCGGGCATCCTCCGCTCGCCCGAATCGATCGCGGCCGATCCGCCCGCGGCCCCCGCGGACGGGATCGAGCAGCGCGTCTACTACGTGGAGAAGGAGCGGAAGCGCGGGCTCCTCATCCGCCTCCTCGCCGAGGGCGACCTGGACCGCGCGCTCGTCTTCACGCGGACGAGGCACCTCGCGAACCGCCTCTCGCGCCACCTCAACGCGGCGGGCTTCCCTTCCGAAGCCCTCCATTCGGATAAATCGCAGTCGCACCGCCTGCGCTCGCTCGCCGCGTTCAAGGAGGGCAAGCTCCGCGTCCTCGTGGCGACGGACCTCGCGGCGCGCGGCCTGGACATCGACGAGCTCCCGCACGTGGTGAACCTCGACGTCCCGAACGAACCCGAGACCTACGTTCACCGGATAGGGCGGACGGCTCGCGCGGGAGCGAGCGGCACCGCGCTCTCCTTCTGCTCGCCCGAGGAAAGGACCTTCATGGCGGACATCGAGCGGCTCCTGGGCAAGAAAGTAGAAGAGCTCCCCGTTCCGGAGGGCCTGCCCTTCCCCCCGTCGCGCGAGGCGCGGCAGGAGCGGGAAGACGATGCGGACGGCGAGGCCGACGGCCAGACGGCCGCTCCGGGCTCGTCCTCCGCGGCCGGTACCGGAGCTCCGGAGGGAGCGGCCGGCGAAGGCCAGCGCGAGGGCGGGAAGTCGCGTTCCAGCAGGCGCCGCAGGGCGAAGAAGCGTGCGCAGGAATCGGCCGGAGGCCAAAATACGGCCGGAGGCCAAAACACGGCCGAGGGCCGCCCGATTGCGCAGGAGAGCGAACCGCGGAAGACCACCGCCGAGGCTCCCGGCGCGGAGCGCGGGCTCAAGAAGCAGGCCCAGGAAGGACGGAAGCCCGTCGACGGCCAGCACAAGGGCGGAGCCCGGAACGACGAGAAGCGCCGCGACGCCGATCGTCCGCGCGGCGACCAGGGACCGAAGGACCGGGGCAGAGCGCCGAAGCCCACCGGCCAGGGGCAGCGTCCGCTCAGGTTCGATCGCGAGCAGCGACCGGACCGGGGACGCGACGGGCGCCGTCCGGACGGCCAGCGCGGCGGCTACGACCGCCAGCGCGACCAGCGGGGCGGCCAGAAGGAACCCCGGAAGCCCCTGAGCGACGAGGAGGCCTGGCTCAAGGCCCAGCGCGACCAGAGCCAGCCCGGCATCAGGCCGCCCGGGGAATGATGCCTCACGGGGCAGGATGGCGCGCGCGCCTCAGCGCCCGAGGATGTCCTCGATGGAGGGGTCGGCATCGGCCGATTCCGAAGGGGCGGTCGCCTCGTCGTCCTCCGACCTGATCCCGAAGATCGACCTGAATACCCATGAGGGATAGGAACCCCGCTTGAGGTCCTGAGCGTAGACGACCGTCATCGCCCCTTCGCCGCTCTCGGCGGGCGGATAAGGCGAACCGGGGTCGTCCACGCGGACGCTTAAGGCGAAGCGCCTCCCCTCCCCCGTTCCCTCCGCGGCGATTGATAGGATCGGCGCGGGAAGATCATCCCTGCCCTTCCGCCACGATACGCGCCACTTCCTCGCCGCCTTCCTGACGCGTTTCGCGATGAGCTCCCCTTCCTTCCCGCCGACGCCGTCATCGATCTTGAGCTCGGCGAATTCGAAGTGGAGGCCCCGCGTCGCGGCCCAGCTCGGGAAAATTCGGTATGCGGCGAGGGAGGCCTCGGCGGCGCGCTCGCGGTCGCGGCGGCGACTCGCGAGGCGGGCGCGGGCGGACCAAGCCATGGCCAGGTAGAGGCGCTCGTCGCGCTCGACGCCGGAACCGGACTCGGGGTCGCCCTCGAGCAGCTCCGCGGCCCGCGGGAGCCCGCCCGGGGAGGAGAGCGCCATCTCGGCCTCGAAGAGCCGGTAGTACTTCTCCGCCTCCCTCCTCCGGTCCATGGCCTCGATCTCGGCGAGCCTCCGCGAGGCGCCGCGCCGGTCGAGGCTCGCGAGCGTCTCGGCGGAGGCGTAGGGACTCATGCTCATGTCCCGGACGTTCATGAAGGGCGAGAAGAGCGAGGCGTAGTCGGGATGGGCGCGGAGGTTGGCCGCGAGGAGGAAGCGGTAGTAGAACTCCTTGGCGCGGAGCGGGAGTGCGCCGAGGGCGGGCCTCCCCTCGAGCCCGATGAGGCGGCGCTCGGCGGCGCAGGCCGAGGCGAGCTCCGACCAGACGCGCGCCTGGTAGTTGCTCAGGGTGTAGGAAATGTCCCTGAAGACCTCGCGGTAGCCCGCCGCGTACTCGAGGTGGGAGATGGCGGAGCGCGCGTCCCCCGCGAGGAGAGAGGCCTGTCCGCGGAAGAGCCTCTTCATGCCCTCCGTGAGGTAGCGGGGATCCGCCCTCGAGGCCCTGATGGCCGCGCGGGCCTCGAGGGGCCTTCCGCGCGAGAGGAGGGCCTCGTAGCGCGCCTGGAGGAAGCCGTAGAAGGAATCGTCCTCCACGTGGTTCTCGTCCAGGCCGTCGAAGTCGAAGGTCGAGAGGCGGAGGAGCTGGACGTTTGAGAGGAGAGTGAGGTCCGGCTGGTAGGAGTAGCCCATCGCGCCAGCCCAGGCCCGATCGCGCTCGATGATGGAGCGGTACTCATCCATGGACCGTTCCAGGTCATAGGCGTAGCCGTGGAGGATCGCGACCTCGTTCCCGAAACCGTTCGCGTAGTAGCGCTTGTAGCTCGAGGTGTAGAAATCATCGATCCCGAGGTTCATGGCGAGATCCCGTTCAGCCTCGTTTCTCGCCGCCTCGGCCTCCGCGAGGAGCCCCTCGGCCTCCGCGAGCGAGAGGAACTTTATCCTGAGCCAGAAGAGCCGCTCGAGCCCCTCGTAGCGCGCGAGGGAGCTGCCCGATTCGATGAGGGGGGCGAAGGCCGCCTCGGCCTCCGCGCGCTCGTCCATGGCCTCGAGGAGGTTGCCCTTGAGTCCGAGGATGCGAACGGCGTTAAGCTGTTTGAGGAGCCTATCGAAGTAGGCGCGGTAGGCGGCCTCGCTCGCGAGGTCGGACATGGCGGGCTTGAGGTCCGTATCGAAGGCCTCGAGGTTCCGGGGATCCGCGGAGTAGGCGGCCCAGGCGGCGTCGGCGGCTTCGAGCGCGCTAAGGATACCGCCGCGGTCCTCGGCCACGGCGTCCTCGTAGAGCATGCGGAGATAGGCGGTACGCCAGTAGTCGGGATCGATCGCGGCGCATTCGTCGTAGAGGCCGCGGAGCCCTTCCTTGGACTGGAAGCCCTCCATTCCGTTCTCGAAGAATTCCTTTACGAAGAGGGCGTCGATGCGCGACGCGGCCGAGCCCTGGGCGGCGAGGGAAGCGGCCGCGACGAGGGCGAGGACGAGGGCGGCGATCCGTTTCACGAGTGCCTCCTCCGCGAGGCGCGCGCGAGCGCCGCGAGGCCGCGCCCGCGGATGTAGGCGGCGGCGGCAATGGGATCGAAGATCGAGAGCAGGGTCTTCTCCATGGGGACCGCCGCGTGGAAGGCGTCCTCGAAGGCCCTTCGCAGGGCCCTCGCTGCCGCCGCGTCCAGGGAAGCCTCCCCGCCCCCGTAGCGCGCTTCCTCGATGGCCTCGACCGGGCCCGAGAGATCGAGCGAGAACCGCTCGCCGAGCCAGCGCCCCCATTCGGAGAGGCTGAGGCCGTAGGGCCTGACGCCGACGAGAGCGAGGCGATAGCGCATATACTCGAGGAGGGCGCGCGCCCTCCCCTCTCCCGCGGGAGCCGCGTCCACCGCGCTCCTCACGAGCAGATAGACCGAGAGCGGGAAAAGGGCGGCGACGACGGCCGCGGCGACCGCGACGAGGAGCCAGGGCCAGAGCGGCGCCTTCCGCGAGGCCGCGGCGTCGGTGGCGCTCGGAGAACCCTCGGGATAGACGCCGACGAGCTCGAACGCGGGCTCGAGGCCGGAAAGCCCCGCTCGGCCGCTCATCACGTCCTTCGTACTGAACTTGCCCACGAGGGCGACGCTCGCGGATGTTCCGCCCGAGGCCTCGGCCTCCGCGAGTCGGGCGATCCGGGCCGCGGCGTCAGCGGGCCGCACCCCTCCCTCCACGGACATACCGGCCTTGCCCTTGGCGGAGCCCTCGGCGCGGAAGAAGGCGACCTCGTCCTTGAACTCCACGACCATGCCGGTGCGCCCCGCCTCGACGCGCGGCCCGGGCGGGAAGCTCTTCACGTAGAGCTCGGGGATCTTCGCCCTCGTCTCGCTCTCGAGCTTGGAGAAATCCGCGGGCGAGCCGATGTGGAAGTACTCGGGGATGAAGGCGAGCCGCTTCCCCTCCGCGGAAGCCGCCTTTCCGAAGTAGGTGACGACGCTCCACTCGGGGGCATCGGGGAATTCGGGCGGAGTCCCGTCGGGGCCGGGCGGCCCGAGGAGGCCCTCGAGGCTCGGGGGCGGCGCCGGGGTCGCGTCGAACTGGATCCAGCCGAGGCCGTCCGCGAAGACCTCGGTCCAGGCGTGCGCCTGGTTCGAGTAGATGTAGTAGTAGCCGGGGTTGCGCGCCGAGCGGTCGATCCCGAGGTAGCCCGCGATGACGCGGGCGGGGATCCCGAGGGAGCGGAGCATCACCGCGGAGGCGAGGGCGTAGTACTGGCAGTAGCCCCTCCGGTGGTCGAAGACGAAGGCCTGGAGATCGCTCCCCCCCGCCGCGGCCTTGCCGGGCTCGAAGTCATAGGTGAAGGGCTTCCCCCATTCTGCCGGACGTTCCTCGCCCGGGAGGACGAAGAAGTCCCTGATCGAGCGCGCGGCCTCGATGGGGTCCGTAGTCCCTCCCGTCACCGCGCGCGCGAGCTCGCGGAGGCGGATCGCGTCCGCGTCGCCGCCCGAGAGGGTGTAGTACTCACGGTCCTCGGCGGAGAGGCGCGGGCCCTTCCGCTGAGCGGCCGAGGCCGCGGCGAGAAGGGAGTCGAGCCCGGCGAAGTCGTTGGGGAGGGCGCGGGCCTCAAGGGCGTAGGCGGAGACGTAGACCCGTTCCGCCTCGAGCGAGGAGGGACCGTAGCGCCGGATGCTCTCGGCGAGCGCCCGCCGCGCCTCCGCGTCCGACATGCGGAGGAGGACGGAGAGGGCCATGGGGTAGTCGGGGCTGATCGCCTCGTCTCCGTCGATGAAGGGCGTGAGCGAGACGACGAGGCTCATGCGTTTCCGCGGCCCCTCGCCGTCGCCGCCCTTTCCGAGGGGCACGACGGCGTTCGGGGAGAGCTTGACGCGGTCAAAGGGCATGGGCTCGCCGAAGAAGCTCGCGCGCTCGCTCTCCTTGGAGTCGAGGCTGAATACGTCCTTCTCCGGATCGTAGGCGCTGAGCACGAAGCGGCCGAGGTAGAGCGCCTTGAAATCACGCCACTCCCGGCTCCGGTAGTACTCCTCCACCGGTTTTCCGTCGAAGGCTTTCACGTAGACGTTGTAGAGGAGGGTTTTCTCGCCCGGATTGTACTTCTCGTCGAGCTTCACCTCGGGCTTGAGCGAGTGGATGTAGGAGCCCGCCCCGGAGAGGCGTTCGAGCTCCTTGTCCGTGGAGGAATCTTCCTTGTCGCGGGGCCGCCCCTTGTTCTCGTAAGGGGAGGCCGCGCCGCCCGCGGCCTCGCGCCGCTCGCAGCCCGCGAAAACCGCGCTGAAAATGAAGAACGACGCGAGGAGGAGCGCGGCGACGAGGGCGTAGCGCGCGGCCGAGGCGGCCGCGAAGCGGCGGCGGCCCGCGCCGGCTGGCGGGAGAGACGCGAAGGCGTGATCGACGAGGAAGGCGTGGACCGCGTACCAACCCATGACGGCCGCGACAGCGGGGAGCGCGGCGGGATTTCGCTCGCCCTGGAGGGCCGCGAGCGCGAGGAGGCCGAAGCCCTCGACGAAGAAGGTCTCCAGCGCCGAGGCCGTCCTTCCGCGCGCGAGGAGGGTCCCGAGCCCGAGGGAGCCTAAGAAGGCCGCGGCGCAGGCGGCCGCGCCGAAAGTCCTCGTGATCCTGTCGAACTCCGCGCCCGGCCCGGAGCCCGGCGTGAACGCCGCGAGAAGGGCGACGGCGACGGCAGCGGCGGAGAGCGCGGGGACGAGGAAGGCCGGGCGGAAGTCGCGCGAGAAGAGGAGGAAAGAGGCGACGAGAGGGATGGCCCAGCACGCGAAGAGCGCGGGGAGGAGGAAGGGCATACCCGCGCCGATCTGGGCCGCGGGCTTCCACCCGCGGACGGCCATGACCGCGAGGAAGGATACCGCGGCGAGCGAAGGGATGATCCTGAGCGCGAGGTACCAGCGGCTCGCCGCGGCATCGCCGAATTTCGGTTTCCTCATAGCTCGACGACCTCGACTGAGCGGGCCTTCGCGTCCGCGAGGGCCTCCTCCTCGCGCCGCGCGAGGTAGTCGCGGAGCGCGCCCCAGCGGGCGCGCGACGCGGGCGAGTCGATCTCCCAGGGCCGCTCGTCGCGGAGCTCCCTGAGGAGTCGCTCGGCGGGGGAGCGCGGGTCCTTCCTCGTGAAGAATTCCCGGGAGAGGCGGACCAGGTAGACCGAGCCCCCTCCGCCCTCCGCGGCGAGGGAGGCAGCCCAGGGAGCGTCGAGGCCCTGAGTCACGAGGATGGCCCGCGACCGCGGCGCGTCCATCGACCTCAGCCGGTCAGTCCAGGCCTTGAGTTGGCGCTCGACGCCCATGGCGGAGCTCCAGGGGTGGGCGGCCATCTCGACCTCGTCCCTGTGCGCGGGCTCGACCGGCTCGAGTTCGCGATCGAAGGCGCGGAAGCCCTCATCATCCCCGGCCTCGAGGCAGGGGACGCGGCGCTCGGCGCAATACACGGGATGGAAGCCGGCTTCCTTGAGCGACCGCATCGCTGCGAGCGCTATCGACTTGTACGATTCGAGGAGCCCCTCCGCGGCGTCGCCACCGAAGCGGGGCCCACCGTCCGAGCAGAAGGACACGAAGAGGGGGAGCCTCGAGGCGTTCACGCTCTCCTTTTCCGCGTCGCGGATCATGAGGCGCCCCGTACGGGCAAAGAGCTTCCAAACAATGCGCCGCGAGGGATCCGAACCCGGCACGTACTTGCGGATATCGAGGAGCTCCCCCTCCGCGCGGGCGCGCTCGCGGGAGAGAGTCTCCGTTTCGGTCGCGTCGGGCCTCCCCAAGGCCTCGGCGCTCCGCTCGCGGGCCGAGAACACGGTGAAGGCGAAGCCCCCGCCGTCTTCGGAATAGGAGAGCCTGAAGAGCCCGAGGGGATCCTCGAGGCGGAGGACGACGCGCGCGGCCTCATAGCGTCCCGATCGCAGGGAGGAGAGGTCGAACGCACCTCCCTGCAAGCGGTCGGGCACGTCCGCCTGTCCCGAGAGGAGAAGGCCGTCGCGGCTCCGGCTCGTCAGCGTCGCGCCGGGGGACAGCGTCCCGTCGGCGAAGGCCATGCGGACGCTCGCGACGGAGAGTAAACCCGCGGGCGCGGCGGGAACGCCCGAGAAGACCCGAGGCGCCTCGCCAGCGTAGACGGCGGCGGCGGTCGAGAGCCTGAGGGCGCGGCCGCCGTCGCGCGCGCGGGACCGGGCGATGAACGCCAGGTAGGAAGCGAGGAGCGAAACGAAGAGGAGCACGACGAGGGCCGCGAGCGCCATCCCCGCGAGGAGCGCGGGGGCGTAGCGCTTCTCCCCGCCCCCCGCGAGGCCGATCGCGATGAGGCCGCCTGAGAGGGCGCAGGCCGCGAAGCCGCGGGCCCTCAGGGGAAAGGTCGCTGCGATCCCGGATGCGGGAGCGCCCGCCCTCCAGGCCCTCACCGCCCCTTCCCCCGTTCAAGGAAGCGCTCGAGCCTGAGCTCGAAGCCCTTGGCGTCCATGCCGTTGTCGATGAAGTAGCGCCTGAAGCCCTCCGCGAGCTCCTCGCGGAAGAGCTTGTCCCCGATGGCCTCTTCGAGGCGCTTCGACGCCTCAAGACGCGACGGCGCTTCGCCCGGAACGGCCCGGGCGTCGCCGTCGCTCGCCGGGGCGTCCTCGCCGTCCGGCATCGCGCCTTCTGGCGCGCTCCCCCCTCCGCCGCCCTCCCCCCCTTTCACGGACGACTTCCGCGATCGGTAGGCAGCGGGGAAGAGGGCGCCGAGCTCGATGGCGCCCTCGAGCGGTTTCCCCTCCTCGTCGAGCCCGGTGATGGAGGCTTCGAGGATGAGGAGCGGGAAGATCTCACGCTTGGGCGAGAGGAAGCGCGCGGCGCGCGAATCGTCCACCGCGTACACGAGGTAGCAGTGCCGCGCGCCGCCCTTGTCCGTGAAGGTGACGGGATAGAAACGGTAGTACGGGCGATAGCGGCTCGGGACGAAGCGAGCGAGGTCGGCGGCCAGGACCTTGTCGTACGATCCCTTGATCGCCTTCCAGCGCGCCGAACGCGCGAAGTCCCTCCCCGTCTCGCTCGCGAGCGAGACGGAGGCTTCCAGCATTCCGTAGATCTCGAGGCCGTTCTCCGGAGCGGAGAGGTGGAGCTCGATGAGGGAATCGATCGCGGCGTCTCGGTACGCATACTCGACGGCGGCGGCGAACCGAGAGCCGGAGGCCGACGATATCCGCTCGCGGAGGACCGGGCTGGCGGCCGCGGCGAAGCCCGCTGCCATGAAAGCCGCCGCGAGGAGCCAGCCCGCCGCGGCCGGCGCTCCGGCGGAACCGTTTCCGGGCGAGCGCGCGGTGTCCCTCCTCGAGCGCATGACGAGCCCCGAGCACGCCTGCGCGAGGTAGCCCGCGATGCCGATGAACGCGGCCGACGACAAGGCGAAGCGCGCGACGGAGCCGACGCCGGGCCGGCCGAGCGCAAGAGCCGCTGCGAATCCCGCGGGATGGAGGCGGAGGAGAGACTCAAGGAGTCCCACGCCCGCCGCGACGGATTCCGAAACCATCCGCGACGCGGCGATGACGAGCCAGAGGAGGAGGACTCCCGCGTGAAGGGAGATAAAGAGCGCGAGTTCGCGAGGCTCGGCGCGGCGCCCGTCGAGCCTCTTCCCGAGGAAGGGATAGGCGAGCGCGTAGAGCGGATAGGCGAAGTACTTTGCCGCGCTGAGCCTGAAGGCCTTCCCGAGCTGGAAGCGCTCGAAGGCGTCGCGCTCTGCCGTCACGGGGAGGAGCGGCACCGGGAAGAGGATCGAGGCGAGTCCCGAGGCGCGGAGAGGGCCGAGGAGGAGCGAAATCCAGAGCGCGCCGATCGGGAGCGCGAGGACGACGAAGTCGAAATGGACGAGGGCGGCCATGAGCGCGGCCCCCGCGGCGAGGAGGGCGATCACGGAAAAGAAGGAATCGAGCGCGTGGAAGGCCGAGGCCCCGGGCTCCTCCCCGCCCGCGCCCCCCCGCGCGCCGCCGCCCTCATCGGCGTCGGCGAGCGGGCCGGTTCCCGCGGCCCCCGAGCGGAGCCGGTCGCGGACCATGGAGGCCGTGAGGATAGCGTCCGCGAGCCACCCGAATCCGAAAAGGCCGAGGGTGCCGAGCCAGAGCTTCCCCGAGGAGCGCCGCCCCAGGAAGAATCGATGGGCGCCGAGCGGCCCGAGGACGAGCCAGAGGAGATACGCGACGATCCAGGTCCCCGCGCGCCCGAGGCGGGCGGGGCCGGAGCGGATGGCGGCCGCGTCCACCCTCAGTCCCTCATCTTGGAGTGGCGCTCCACGCAGTGGTCGATGATCCCCTCGAGGACGCCCTCCTCCGTGCCCTTACCCGCGTAGCGGAGGCGGTGGGAGAGGCAGGCGACCCCGATCCTCTTCACGTCCGTGTCCGTCACGAAGGGCCGCCCCTCGAGGAGGGCCCAGGCCTTCGCCATCTTGAGGTAGATGATGGACGCGCGCGGGCTCGCGCCGTGCCTGATCGCATCCTTGCGCGACCGCGTCTCCACGATGATGTCCACGATGAGATCGATGAGGTCCTCCGAGGCGGAGACCCGGTCCGTCATGGCCTGGAAGGCGAGCACGTCCTCGAGCGTCGCCACCGGCTCGATGCCTTCGAAGGAAATGATCTTCGCGTAGTCGCGGAGGATGCGCCGGTTCACCTCCCGGTCCACCGTGGCCAGGGAGACCTTGGCGTAAAAGCGGTCCAGCTGAGCGATGGGGAGGGCGTAGGTGCCCTCGGTCTCCAGGGGGTTCTGCGTGGCCATGACGAAGAAAGGCGGCTTAAGTGGATACGTGGCGTTCTCCACCGAGACATGTCGTTCCGCCATGCACTGGAGGAGGGCCGACTGGACCTTGGGAGACGCGCGATTGAGCTCGTCCGCGAGGAGGAAGTTGGTGAACACCGGCCCCGGCCGGAAGACGAAGTCCTTCTTGTCCGGGCTGTAGACGTTGGCACCGGTGATATCCATGGGAAGGAGGTCCGGGGTGAACTGGATCCGCTTAAAACTCTCTTTTCCGTCCTTCCGCGTGATGAGACGTGAAAGGAGGATGGCTAGCGTCGTCTTCCCCGTGCCGGGCATGTCCTCGAGGAGGAGGTGCCCGCCTGCGAAGAGCGCCGCGAGGATGTACCTGATCTTCTCATCCTGTCCGTAGATGATGGAAGCCATCTTCGACTGGATGAGCGAGGCCGTCTCGGCGAAGGAGTCTATCTCGGCCTTTGAGAGAGGCTTGTGCACCATCTTGTTCCCCGTTTCGCTGATGAAAGTATCGCGTAAAAGTGCGCGGATCAGGAAAAGGTTACGGGAAGGGTACCTCGCTGTCAAGGCGAATAACGCTTTCCAGGAATGCAGAACCGGATTAGAATCGGAATGATTACGAGGAGGTCCGATGATCAAGCGGCTGGCGCACGTATGCATCAAGACGAATCGGTTCGCGGAGGCGATATCGTTCTACAAGGAGAAGCTCGGGCTTCCCGTGAAGTTCACGCTCGATCTGCCCAACGGAAAGGCCTTCGGGTATTACTTCGATCTCGGCGGCGCCTCGTTCCTCGAACTCTTCGATCAGGCGGGGGCCGCGGAGATGTGGGGCGGCGGGGAGCGGAGGCTCAGCCAGCATCCCGACTCGTTCTACCAGCACTTCTGCCTCCAGGTGGATGGCATCGAGGGCTTCCGCGCGGGCCTCGTCGGGAAGGGGCTCGAGGCGACGGAGGTGGCCATGGGGATCGACGGGTCCAAGCAGTGCTGGATCAAGGACCCGGACGGCAACGACATCGAGCTCATGGAGTACACAGAGAAGAGCCTGCAGACGAAATGATGGGGAACGCGCGCATGACGGCCGCGCCATCGTCATGGACCGCTTCGAGGACCGCCGCCTCGCGGAGACGATGGCGCTCCTCGACCTGCCCTGCCGGCGTTCAGGATATCTCGGCGGCGTCGGGAGGGAGGGCGCGGACGCGGCGCAGGTGCGCGCTCACGCGCGCGTCGTCTCCCGCTGGATAATCGTAGCCGTATGTCGACGCGACCTCGTGCGCGAGGGACCTGAAGAGTCCGCAGGCGGAGAACAGGGCCTCCCAGACCGCCTCGTACTCGGCCGCGGGATAACTCGCGAGAAAGGCCCGCCATTCAGCGGGCTCGAGATAGCGCTCCAGGTACTTCCCGTGTTTCCCTATGGAAACCCCGCCGCCCGTCCTTTTCCCCACGGCCCACTCGGCCATCCTCATGAGCTCGGCGCGCTGGAGTTCCAGGAACGCGAGGGCGTTGAGGATCTCGCGCCGCCAGAGGCCCTTGGCGACGTAGGGAGCGAGCCACCAGAACTCGTTGCAGCGGTCCGCGAAGAGCTTGGCCGAGGGACGCTTGGCGCGGTAGTCGCGGTCGCTCGCGGGAGGCACCGGCGGAATCCGGCCATCCTTGTCCAGGAGGACGATCGTCTGGCTGTCGGAGACGATCTCTTCGATCATCGAGAAAGGAGCGACGGTGAGGTCGATCCGGTTCCCGTCCATGAACTGCATGAGGTACCCGTAACACGCCCGGGGCTCGGGTTCGACGGCGCCCCGGGCATCGCCGGCACCCGTGGACTCGTTCATGTCGTCGGGTGTCTGCAGGATCATGAGCTCGCCGAAACGCGCGATCCATTCGCGATTCCGGACGAAGGGCGCGGGATCCTCCATGAAATACACGATGTCGTAGTCCTGAAAGGGGTCCCGGGGAGCGGCGGGATTGGCGCGCGAGCCGTTCATGGCCACGGCCCTGATACGTTCGTTGCGCTCGGCTTCTCCGAGGATGAGGTCCATCATTTCCCGTTCGGTACGCATCGACGCTCCCTTGATCGGATCGCGCGCATGCCCCGGGCTAGAAAACCCAGCTCGGGAACCAGCGCAGGGCCTTGATCCACCCCGCGGCGACGGGCAGGCCCGAGATCGCGGGGAAGAAGAGGATGAAGAGGATCGCGCAGGCGGCGACGTAGATCCAGTGCCAGTTCCTCAGCGCGAACCGGCCCGCGTTCCTGAGCGCCGTTATAGCGCTCGGTCCCGCGCGGCCCTGCCCCTCGGCGATCCGCCGCTCCTCCTCGCGCGCCGCCCGCCTCCGCTCGGCGCGGTTCATGCCCGCTCGCGCGGCGATCGCGGCCGCGGGCCGCGCCTCCGTCGCCATGAGGGCGAGGGGCCGGAGGCAGTAGAAGAGGCAGACGAGGCCGAAGGGCACGATGGGGAAGTAATGGTAGAGGAAGGTGAGCCGCGGGACGAGGATCCAGGGCAGGTACTGGGAGACGTAACCCGCGATGACGGGGAGGATCCTGAGATCGCGCCTCGAGAGCGAGAGCCAGAGCGCGGCCGCGGCGGCGACGAAGCTCGGCCAGTACACGAGGGGGTTTCCCATCGCGGCTATGGTCGAGGCCATGCCCGCGGGGAGGCCCTCGCCCTTGAAGTACCAGACGGGACGGGCCATCGCCGGCCACTGCCACCATGGCGAGGAGAAGGCGTGCGTCGCCTTGAGCTCCGAATGGTAGGAGAGCATCTGCTTCTGCCAGGCCCAGATCGAATGCCAGTCGCGGCCGGGCACGCGGATGAGCGGAATATAGGAAGCGACGTAGACGAGGAGCGGCAGGACGATGAAGGAGGCGAAGCAGAGCCCGAAGGCGGCCCAGGTCTCCCCCGCCTTCCTCGTTCTCCTCGCGCGGATGATGAAAGCGGTGAAGAAGATCGCCGCGAGCCCCAGTCCCGCGTAGATGGCGTTCCACTTGGTGGCCGCGCCGAGCGAGAACGCGAGCCCGCTCAGGCAGAGCGAGACGAGGTCAGGTCGCTTCGCGTCCGGATCGAGGGCCGATAGGTAGTACCGGTACATCAGCGCGTAGGACGCGAGCACGAAGAAGGACACGTAGACGTCCACGGTCCCGATGCGGGTCTGCGTGAAGCGCATGAAGTCGAAGGCGTAGGCTCCCGCGGCGCAGAGGGCCCAGGGGCCGCGCGGAACGGCGGCGCGCGCCACCGCGTAAAGGAGGGGCGCGAGGAAGACGCCGAAGAGGAGCCCCATGATCCGCCACCCGAAGGGGTTCATCCCGAAGGCCCTGATGCCGAGCGAGATGATGAGCTTCCCGAGGGGCGGATGGGTCCACTCGTACTGGTCGATGAGGTGGATGTTCTCGTACGCGGTGCGGCCGTGGTAGATCTCGTCGAAGTACATGGAGTCGAGCGCGCTCGCCTCGCTCTTGGCCAGCGATTGCTCGTCCACGAGGCCAGAGGCCGCCGCGCCGTCGACGCTCGCGGGGAGCGCTCCGCCCGAGGAATCCCAGAAGGCGAGTTCCAGGATCGGCGCGCTCGGAGAAACCGCGCGGACCCTCATGTAACGGCAGCGCGCCTTGATCGCCTGGCTCTTCCATTCGTAGAGCGCGGGCTTGAAGGCGACCGGCGCGGAGTACGTCTCGCCGTCGGCGGACCAGGAGAGCTCGTACGATCCCTCCCCGATCCCGCAGTACCAGCTCATGCGCTCGACGTCGCGTTCCGCGCCCAGGTCGATCCGGGCCTCCGCGCCGGCCGCGGGCGACCAGGGCCGGGAAGGCACGGCCCGATCCGCGAAGTAGGCGAAACCCGCGCCGAGGCAGATGGCGACGATGAGGGCGAGGCCGATCGCGTCGCGCCTCGCCTCGCCGGGCGCGGCGCGCTCCCCGATGGGGGACCAACCCGCCCGGTCGCGGAAGGCCTCCGGGAGCGGGGGCATCCCCGGCTCGCCCCGGACGAAGGGCTCCTCGCGATTCGCGAGGAGGGGCCAGAGGACGAAGGCCAGGAAGGAGAGGGCGGCCGCGGAGAGGAATTGCGCGTCGAGCGCCTTGGGGGCGGATTCTCCCGCCCGGTGCAGGCGGTAGATGAGAGCCACGTTAAGGTAGAGACCCGCTGAGGCGATGAGGGCCGGAACGAGGGTCCGGAGGCTCTTCCTCCCCGCCGCGGCCCCGAGTGCGAGCGGTATGAAGGGATAGAGGTAGCGCTCGTGCATCTTGGTCCCGAGGACAAACACGGAGAGGATAAGGAAGGCCGCGGTTTCGAAGCAGGGGAGCCTGAACTCCTCGTCGCCCTTCCCGCGCTTCCCACGGTTAAAATGGAAGACGGCGAAGGAAGCGATCGTGACGAGGATGATAGCCGCGACGCCCCAGGATTCAGCGGCGAGGCCGAGGACGCGGGTCCCTATGTCGCGGTAGTTCATCCCCAGGAGGGCCCAGAGGTTGGCGGCGTTCACCGTCGCGTAGGGATAGGAACCCAGGGTGTTCGCGTACAACTTGAAGGGGAAGGCCGGCCCCATCGCGATCATGAAGGGGAGGAGTCCCGCGAGGAGCGCTGCTAGGCCCGATCCGACGCAGATGAGGATCGGCTTGGGCTTACGCCAGGCGACGAAGGACCAGAGGAAGACGGGCGCGAAGATGAGTCCTTGCGGCTTCACGAGAACCGAGAGCGCGTAGAAGACGCCCGCCAGGGCGGGCGACGACATGGAGAGACGGTCGAGGGAGAGGAAGAGGAAGACGGAGTCCATCTGTCCCCAGACCGCCGAGTTCTGCGCGCTCACGGGATTGAGGAGGAAGAGCGCGGCGAAGAGGAGGGCGCGCGAAGCGCCGGAGCGCGCCTTCGCGCGTCGGTAGATCATGAGTCCGAGGACTAGGTCCGCCGCGAGGGCGGGCAGCCTGATCGTAAGCTCGAAGACCGGGCTCGAGAAGCTCATCCCGAAGATCTTTCGGATCGATCCCAGCAGTCCGAGGACGTAGAGGTAACCGGGGGGATAGTCGGCGAACTTCGCGTTCTTATAGAAGGAAAATACCCCCGACGAGGCGGTATCGGCCCAGGACTTGAAGGTAGGGAGGTCGGTCGCGTGCCCGAAGCCGCCGAAGCAGAATGGCAGGCGCGCGGCGGCGGCGAGCGCGAGGAGGGACGCGAGCGCGATCCGCTCGCCCTTGCCCGAGTCGAGGGCGGGAGCGAGAGGCGAGCGGTCCAAGATCAGCCAGAGGGCGAGCGATCCGACGAGGAGGAGGAAGACGACGCCCACGTCCGCCTGCGCCGGCGGAGCGCCGCCTCCGCCCTTGGATTTCGCGGGCTCGAGGTCGATGACCCTGGCGCCGGGCGGAACGCGCTTCACCTCCTCGACGACCACGTCGTCGAAGGATGCCTCCCCCGAGTTGACGCTGAAGTATCCACCCAGGCGGAGGCTCAACTCGAACCGCGATTGCGCCTTCCCCGCCCTCCCGTAGACGACGATCTCCTTCCACTCGCCTCCCGTGTCGTAGAGGGAATCGGAGCCGTCCACGAGGGAGACGACGCTGAGGTTGATGCCCTTGCGGTCTATCGAGGCCGTCTTGCCCTTGGCGAGACAGCTCAAGCGGTAGACGCCGCGAGGCTTCACCGCGACGGACTGGATGAGCTTGAGGTCGTTGTCCCCGGCGCTGGACATGGAGAAGGCCGATCCGCCCTCCGGCCGAGGCGCGAGAGCGCGGACGGTGCCTTCGGTTTTCCACGCGTCGAACCGCCACCCCTCGGGAATCCCGTCGTGGAAGCCTCCCTCGAAATCCCCGTTCACGACGAGATTGCGGCCCTCCCGGGAGGAAGGCTCCGCCGCCGCGTACCGAGTCGATATCGATAGGAGGGCCGCCGCGAGGGCGGCCCCGATGCGCGCGTGTATGGTCTTCATGGTGATTCAGGCGGCCGCCGCGACGGGCCGGCCGGATTTTCCGCTCCTCAGTACGCCTTGACTACCGGAGCGCCGGGCGCGCAGGTTTTCACGCTCTCGATGCCGCTCTTGAGGGCGGCCTCGCTCGAATACGTCTCGCTCATCCCGATGACCTGCCCGTTGGCGGCCTTGAGGACGAAGTAGGGCTTGCCGCCCGGTTCGCCCTTCGTCTCGAAGGCGCCCGCCCTGCCTGAGTTTTTCTTCACGCTCTCGATCCCCTCGAGCGCGGCCTGCTCGGCTCCGTAGCCCTCGCTCTGGAGGACGATCTCGCCGTTGCCCGACTTGAGCCTGAAGCGGAACTCGCCCTTCTTGTCCTTGAACAGCTCGTACTTCCCAGCCATAGCCACTCCTTCCGCTCGGTATTGGTCGAATCATGCTCCATCGAGGCCGCCTTGTCAAACGCGCCGCATCGCGAAGCGCCGCGCCGCGCGGGACTTGTGCCTGCGTCGCGGCGCTTGTTAGTATGCAGGCCCGGAACCATGCGAAGCCACGAGGGCGGCCCGAGCCGCGATCGCCAATGCTGAAATTCCTCAAGGGGCTCTTCAAGCCCAAGGTCGAACCTCCCGACGACGCCATCGTAGAGGAGTTCTACGAGGCGACCCTCGACGGCTCCGAGCGGCGCTTCTCCCCGGAGGACGGGGGCCGCTACAAGGTGGAGGTGGGCTCGGGCTCGCTCAAGATCGACGTGCCCGGCCCGCGCGTCCTCGCGTGGGCCCTCGATCCCGTGCACCGCTACCGCGACCTCGTCCTCGAGGCCGATTTCCGCTTCCGCGGCGGGCGGGCGCCCGGCGAGGCCGGCGGCGAAAAGGAACCGTCGACGCCGGAGAGGGCTCCGTCGGTCGCGGAGGCCGCGGGCTTCCTCGTGCGCTACGCCGACGACCGCGACTTCTACCTCGTGATGGTGGGCGACACGGGCCACCTCCGTTTCGACGTCGTCTTCAACGGGAGCCCACGCACGATCATCCCCTGGACCGAGACCGGCGCGGACTGCTCACGGGGCTTCAGCTTGCGCATCATAGCCCGCGACACGCGCTTCGCCTTCCTCGTCAACGACCGATGGGTCGCCGAGGCCGAGGACGACGCGATCGACCTCGGCTGGGTCGCCGTCGCGGCGGAGAGCTGCTCGCCCGCGGGAGGCACGTCGGTCGAGTGCGCGGGTATCGTGATCGAGAGCAGGTCCGAGGAGGTCGAGACCCTCCACGCGCGCTTCGACTCCACTTCCTTCAAGCCCCCCGCGTCGAGAAGATCCTTCGCGGAGACCCTTCTCGCGGCCGGCCAGGCTCTCCCCGCCGCCGTCCAGATGGAGAAGGCGGCCGCGGAGCGCGAGCCCTCGTCCGCGGACATCTTCCTCCGCGCCGAGACGCGCCTTCGGCTCGGGCTCCTCGACGAGGCGGAGGCCGATCTCGACGCCGTGATCGCGGCGGATCCCGCGCACGAACGGGCGCGCATGGAGAAGGCGAACGTCCTCTACCTCGCCGGCCGCTTCGCGGAGCTCAGGGACTGGATCGACTCGGGCTCCTGTCCTCGCGGGGCCATGGTCCTGAACCTTCTCGGCCACGCGCGGCACAGCCTGGGCGATTTCAGCGGCGCGGCGGCGGCGTACGCGGACGCGCTCGCGGCGGATCCCGCCCAGCCGATCTTCGCGCTCAACGCCGCTCGGTCCCTCGACGCGGCGAACGCGAGCGAAACCGCGGACGCCTACGCGCGGGCCGCCTCCCTCCTCCTCGACGCCGATCAGCTCGACGACATCGCCCTCGTGATGCGGCGCCTCGCGGAGCTCGCCCCGGGAAGCCCCGCCCTCGCCGCCCTCGAGGGGAAGCTCCTCTATCGCGAGGGCCGCCTCAAGGAGGCGTCCGCGGCCTTCGACGCCCTCATCGCCTCGGGCGCGGCCGACGCATCCGTGCACTACCTCGCCGCCCTCGCCCGCGTCGGCGAGGGCAGGAGGGCCGAGGCCATCCCTCTCTTGAGGAAGGCCGTCGAGCTCGAGGGCGGCTACGCCCCCTACCGCCTCCGCCTCGCCGAGTGCCTCTTCCTCGCGGGCATGCCCTACCGGGAGGAGCTCGACGCGGCCCTCGCGGCCTTCCCCGCGGACGGCTGGATCCTCAACCTCGCGGCCCAGGCCGCGCTCGAGGAGGGGAAGCGCGACGAGGCCGCGTCGCTGATCGAGCGCGCCCTCGCGGCCCTGCCCGGAGAGCTCGAGCCCGCCATCACGCGCTCGGAGCTCATCTCGGCGGCGGAGGACGGGAAACCCGCGCCGGAGGCCGTCGAGGCCGCGCTCGCGATTCTCGCGCCGTGGAGCGGATCGGCGCGGGCCAGGAACCAGGCGGGCAACGTGCTCGCCCGCGCCGGGCGGCTCGAGGAGGCCCTCGACGCCTACGGCGAGTCCCTCGCGCTCGGTCCCGCCGACCCCGACGTCCTCGAGAACCGCGCGGCCTGCCTCATCGAGCTCGAGCGCTGGTCCGACGCCGAGGCGGACCTCCGGCGCGCCGCCGAGCTCCGGCCGGGCGGAAGGGCCTACGTCCTCATGGGGAGGATCGCGGAGGCCTACGGCGAGTACAGCAGGGCCGAGGTCGCCTTCCGCGCAGCCCTCGACGAGAGCCCTTCCGACGATCGGCTCAAGGAATCCCTCGTCAGGGTCTACCTCTCCTCGCTCCGCTTCAAGAAGGCCGAACCCCTCATCGCCGAGCTCGAGGCATCGGGCTCCCCGCGCGCGGAGCGGCTCCGCGCCCTCCTCGTCGACCTCACGCACGACAGGATCTCCTGCGCCTCCTGCGGCCGCCCCTGGCTCAGCCCGCGGAACGCCCCCCCCGTGGGCGCCCTCAGACTCCAAGGGGAGCTCCCCGACGAGGCGCCCGCGGGGGCCTGCCCCTCCTGCGGGAAGGTCTACTGCGTCGGTTGCCGCAAGGACGACCTCGAAAACGATAGGCTCGTGTGCCCCGACTGCCGGCTCCCGCTCCGCCTCTCCGACGAGGGGCTCAAGCGGCTCGCGATGACGATCTCCGGCCTCCTCTGAATCCGCTCGTCCGCGAGCGAGCGGACGCCGGCGGCCGCTAACCGCTTGCGCTATCAGGCCCGGGAAGGGTATCCTTCGGTCATGGCAAGCCAGCCTCGACTACCCCGTGCGGTCCTCTGCCTCATCCTCACGGCCGCGTCCACGGCCCTGAGCGCGCAGGGAACGGTCACCGCGGCGGAATTCTTCAAGCAGATGCAGTCCAAGTACTCCTCCATGACGGATTACGAGGCGCGCGTGACCATCGTCACGGGCAAGACCTCGATGGACGGGATCATCTCATATAAGACGCCCGGCCTCCTCCGCATCGACTTCGACAATCCCCCCAACCAGGTCATCTGCTACAACGGCGAGGAGCTCATCATCTACGTCCCCATGTACTCCGCCATCCTGAGGCAGTACGTCGGGAAAGGCACCGACGCGCCCGGCGCGGTGGGCAGCCCCATGGGGCTCGAGCTCATGGGCAAGAACTTCGTGATCGCGTACGACTCCACCCCGCAGGCCCTCCCCCTCGACGAGGGTTCGTCGGAGAGCGTCGTGAAGCTGGCGCTGACCGCGCGGGTCGCGGGAGAGGGCTATCGGAAGCTCGTCCTTTCAGTAGACCCCTCGACCAAGCTCATCCGGCGCATCGAGGGCACCACGATCTCGAACGCCACCTTCCGCTTTGATTACCAGGGCATCAGGCTCAACCAGGGCCTATCCGACAAGCGCTTCGCGTACGAATCGCCCGCGTCCGCGAACGAGTACAACAACTTCCTCTTCAATCCGGAATAGGCGGAAGGGTCGTCATGGAATCGATCGGCGATAGGCTCAAGGCGGCGCGCGAGCAGCGCGGCATCACCCACGACCAGGTAGCGCGCGAGACGAACATCGCCAAGCGCTACCTCGTCGCCCTCGAAGAAGAGGACTTCGCGTCCTTCCCCGGGGACACCTA